>NZ_VTZN01000023.1 GCF_008370645.1 Mycobacterium simiae | reverse complement strand
ATGTCCCAGCTGTTTCTGCGCACTCTGCGTGACGACCCCGCCGACGCCGAAGTGCCCAGCCACAAGCTGCTCATTCGCGCCGGATATATCCGGCCCGTCGCGCCCGGGCTGTACACCTGGCTACCGCTAGGCCTGAAAGTCCTACGCAACATCGAGCGCGTCGTGCGCGAGGAGATGAACGCGATCGGCGGGCAAGAGATCCTGTTTCCCGCCCTGCTGCCACGAGCTCCGTATGAGACGACAAATCGGTGGACCGAATACGGCGACGGCGTCTTCCGGCTCAAAGACCGCCGCGGTAACGACTACCTGTTGGGCCCCACGCATGAAGAGCTGTTCACCCTGACAGTGAAGGGTGAATACAACTCCTACAAGGACTTTCCGCTCACGCTGTATCAAATCCAGAACAAATACCGCGACGAAGCCCGGCCGCGGGCCGGCATCTTGCGGGTCAGGGAGTTCGTGATGAAGGACTCCTACTCCTTCGACATCGACAGCGCCGGGCTCAAGGCCGCCTACCATGCGCACCGCGAGGCCTACCAGCGCATCTTCGACCGCTTACGGGTCCGCTATGTCATCGTCTCGGCGGTGTCCGGCGCGATGGGCGGCAGCGCATCCGAAGAATTCCTCGCCGAAAGCCCGGTCGGCGAGGACACCTTTGTGCAGTGCCTGCAGTCCGGTTACGCGGCCAACGTTGAAGCGGTCGTCACCGCCCGCCCGGAGTCCCAACCGATCGATGGTCAGCCCGAGGCGGTGGTTTACGACACCGGCGACACCCCGACCATCGCCACTCTGGTGGCCTGGGCCAATGAGGCGGATCTGGGCCGTGCGGTGACTGCCGCAGACACCCTAAAGAACGTCCTGGTCAAAGTCCGCCAACCGGGCAAGGACTGGGAGCTGCTGGCCATCGGGGTGCCTGGTGACCGCGAGGTCGACGAAAAGCGGCTCGGCGCCGCGCTGGAACCGGCCGAGTACGCGTTGCTCGACGACAGCGACTTCGCCAACTACCCGTTCCTGGTCAAGGGCTATATCGGACCAAAGGCATTACGGGACAACGATGTTCGCTACGTGGTCGATCCTCGGATAGTCGACGGCAGCAGCTGGATCACCGGCGCCGACGAACCTGGCCGCCACGTGGTGAACCTGGTGGCCGGCCGCGACTTCACCGCCGACGGCACCATCGAAGCCGCTGAGGTGCGCGCAGGCGATCGTTCGCCGGATGGCGCTGGCCCCCTGGTCATGGCGCGCGGTATCGAGATTGGCCACATCTTCCAGCTCGGCCGCAAGTACACCGATGCCTTCACCGCCGACGTGCTCGGCGAAGACGGCAAGCCGGTACGGCTGACCATGGGCTCCTACGGCATCGGGGTGTCGCGGCTGGTCGCCGTCGTCGCTGAACAACACCATGACGAACTGGGCTTGCGCTGGCCACCAGAAATCTCGCCATTCGACGTACACCTGGTCATCGCCAACAAAGACCCCGAAGCACGCGCCGGGGCCATTGCCCTGGCCGACGAACTGGATCGGCTGGGTCTTGCGGTGTTGCTCGACGATCGGCAGGCTTCGCCCGGCGTCAAATTCAAGGACGCAGAGCTGCTGGGCGTGCCTTGGATCGTCGTGGTGGGACGCGGCTGGGCGAACGGCGTTGTGGAACTGCGTGACCGGTTTAGCGGTCAGACCCGCGAACTGGCCGCCGGGGCCCCCCTGGCCACCGACATCGCGGCGGCGATCACCAGGTAGTTATTCGTTGCCGCCCGGGAACGATGCGGTGATCGGCCAGGCGCCCAGCACCTTGTTCCAGCGGGCTGCCATGACCGCGCTCTGGGTCAGGGCTGTTGCGGCGAATGCCCGGTCATCGGCCGTATCGGCGTGCTCAACGACCGCGCGCCATGCCGTCGCGCCGTCGCTCTCCATCCGCACAGCCAGCCGCGCCGCGTCGGCTGGGCTGCCCACGTCGTTGGGCAACTGGTAGCCAGCGGCAGCCGCTGGTCCCGTGACCTTGCGGGCGGCCAGCATCGCGATGACATCGTCGCGACGTTGGCGGTGTTGGTTCAACGCCTCCGCCACCAAGTCGTTGACGCTGGGCGGCGACAGCGCGGACACGATGCCGTAGCCGTAAATGGTTGCGTGCTCGACAGCAAGAGCGTCGCTGAGCGCCGCGATGTCGGCGTCTTTTCCAGTTGGGGGGCCGGCGGGGGACTGCTTCGGGCTGGCGCCGAAGCTCGGCTCGGACGAGGTCATATCGACGGCCCCCCGGGCATGAGTGCAACCGAGTAGGACGCGGTGCAGGAAGCGGCGATGGAGCCGAGCAGTCCGGCGCGATAGCCCGACAAGGTGGCCACGAGGCGACTGGCATCCTCGGCGGACTTGCGCAGCGAGTCGACGACGTCAGAGACCGGTGGGGGCGGTGGCGGCGGCTCGGCGCCAGCCTGGCCAGGGCTGGCGCTGGAGCTGCTTGTTTCGCTGGTAGCGGAAACCAGCTTGCCCGCAGCTCGGGCGACCTCAGTGGCCAGCGCCCGCGCATGGGCGGCGCGCTGGCTGGCGACCACAGTCAGTGCGGCCGCGATCTGAGGCGGATTACCGATCGCGCCGGCGGCGGCAGCAGCTAGCGCACTGTCGTGCCTGGCCTGGTCTAACGGTGAAAGAAGCTCCTCGACTGCGGGGGCCTTGGGCCCGGACTCGCCGCAGGCGGAGACGACCACTCCGAGGGCAGCGAGAGCAGCACCGCCGGCGAGAACACCCCGCCTGTTGATGACGAGTACTGCTTTGGGCACAGCAACATCCTGCCATCGCTGCCGAGCTGGGCACGATCAGGGACGACGAGGTTAGACCTTGACGACGTGATCACGGCGGTATCAGCGATTCCTGGCGTATCGTTGATAGCTGGTTCCCCGCGGATCGTCGGTGAAATGCGGGCCGGTCGGGCGCCGGGAGCCGCCCTGGCGGCGACATCCGCCAGACGACCGGACAACTCAAGATGAGGAGCTCGCCGTGACCACCGGGCTACCTTCGCAGACGCAGGTGACCGAGCTACTCGGTGGGGAGTTTGGGCGCGCAGGCTACGAGATCGAAGACGTGGTCATCGACACCCGCGCCCGCCCACCACGGATCACGGTGATCGCCGACGGCGACACCGCACCGGACCTCGATACCGTCGCCGCGCTGTCGCGCTCAGCTTCGGCTCTGCTGGATAGTCTGAACATTATTCGGGGCAGTTACGTCCTGGAAGTGAGTTCACCCGGCGTGGAACGTCCGTTGACCAGTGAAAAGCACTTTCGCCGTGCGCGCGGACGCAAGATCGACCTCGCACTATCCGACGGATCTCAGCTGAGCGGCCGAGTCGGTGAGGTCCGCGGTGACACGCTGACGCTGGTGGTTCGTCAACACCGAGACTTCGCGGTGCGCCAGATACCGCTAGCGGAGATCGCCAAAGCTGTTGTTCAGGTGGAGTTTTCGCCCCCGGACCCGGCCGAGCTGGCACTGGCGACGATGGGTGGGGCCGCTGAGACGGAGGCCGAATCATGAACATCGACATGGCCGCGCTGCACGCGATCGAGGTGGACCGGGGCATCTCGGTCAACGAATTGCTCGAAACCATCAAATCGGCGCTGCTCAGCGCCTACCGGCACACCCAAGGTCACCAGACCGATGCCCGTATCGAGATCGACCGCAAGAGCGGCGTTGTACGGGTGATTGCCCGGGAGCTGGATGAAGACGGGAACCTTATCAGCGAATGGGATGACACCCCGGAGGGTTTTGGCCGCATCGCTGCTACCACTGCACGTCAGGTGATGTTGCAGCGGTTCCGCGACGCCGAGAACGAGCGCACGTACGGGGAGTTCTCAACCCGTGAGGGTGAGATCGTCGCCGGTGTGATCCAGCGCGACAGTAGGGCCAACGCCCGCGGGCTGGTGGTGGTCCGGATCGGAACCGAGACCAAGGCGTCCGAAGGCGTGATCCCCGTTCCTGAGCAAGTCCCCGGCGAGAGCTATGAGCACGGCAACCGGCTGCGCTGCTACGTGGTCGGAGTGAGCCGCGGTGCCCGCGAACCGGTGATCACCTTGTCGCGCACCCACCCCAACCTGGTGCGCAAGCTGTTCTCGCTAGAAGTTCCCGAGATCGCCGACGGGTCGGTGGAGATCGCGGCGGTGGCTCGGGAGGCCGGTCATCGTTCCAAAATCGCGGTCCGGTCGAACGTCCCAGGGCTCAACGCCAAAGGTGCCTGTATCGGGCCGATGGGCCAACGTGTCCGCAACGTGATGAGCGAGCTTTCCGGAGAGAAAATCGACATCATCGACTACGACGACGATCCGGCGCGCTTTGTCGCCAACGCCTTGTCGCCGGCGAAGGTGGTTTCGGTGTCGGTAATCGACCCGAATGCGCGGGCCGCCCGCGTAGTGGTGCCGGACTTCCAGTTGTCGCTGGCCATCGGCAAGGAGGGGCAGAACGCCCGCCTGGCCGCCCGGCTCACCGGATGGCGCATTGACATCCGCGGTGATTCGCCCGGGCATCCGGCAGGGCACCCTGAACAGGGGGCCAGCCGCGGAATGGCACACGAACGCTAGCCGCCGGCCTCGGAACCATAACGCCCACGCCGGGTGGTTCTGGTCGCTGTTTCGGTGACGCTAGACTGAGCCGTGATCCAGCGCGAGCCTTCGGCCACGGCGCGCAGATGCCCGGAAAGTCCCTGCGGACCGGTGCGGACGTGTGTCGGGTGCCGCAAGCGAGAGTTGGCTGTCGAACTGCTTCGAGTGGTGGCTGAGTCGACTGGGAACGGCAGCTACGCCGTGATCGTTGACACAACCAGAAGCTTGCCGGGGCGGGGTGCGTGGCTGCATCCCCAACCGCAATGCGTACGACAAGCAATTCGGCGGAGGGCTTTCACCAGAGCGCTGCGCATCACCGGTCCACCGGATACATCCGCGGTGGTCGAGCACGTAAGTGCGCTTGACGTACCGAGCAACAGAACAGGTAGCAAAGAACATGAGCACACCGTGAAGTCCCGATGACTCCCACCTCTATGCGTTACAGCTAGCACCCGAGGCGCGGCCCACGACTGTCGCCTCATAGACAGGAGATGTAGTGGCAGGTAAGGCCCGCGTACACGAGTTGGCAAAGGAACTCGGTGTTACCAGCAAGGAAGTCCTCGCCCGGCTGAGTGAACAGGGCGAATTCGTCAAATCGGCATCGTCGACAGTGGAGGCGCCCGTCGCCCGCCGGCTGCGTGAATCCTTCGGCGGTGGTAAGTCCGCACCCGACAAGAGCGTCGATAAGGGTCTCGACAAGGGTGTTGCCCAGGCAGCCGGCAAGGTGTCCGCGGCGGCGGCCCCTGGCAAAGTCCCGGACCAGTCGCTCGACCAGGCCCTCGATAGAGCGATCGAGCAGGCCGCCGGCAACGGCGCAGCGACCGTCGCACCGGTCAAGGGCGTCGACTCGGAGCGGGCCGTAACCCCGGGCCCACGAGCTACCCCGGCCGCCCCGGCTGCTGCCCCGACGCCGGCTCCTCCACAGCCGACGCAACCTGGGCTGCCGCCGGCCCCGACACCTGGGCAGCCGCCCAGCTCTTCGCCGCCTCACCCCGGCATTGCTGCGGGGCCGCGTCCAGGCCCGGCGCCGAAGCCCGGGACTCGTACTCCGCGGGTGGGCAACAACCCGTTCTCGTCGGCGCAGCCCGCCGAACGGCCCATTCCGCGTCCCCCGGCTCCACGCCCGGGGGCGCCGCGGCCGGGGGCGCCCCGTCCAGGCGCTTCGCCTGGCAGTATGCCTCCGCGTCCCGGCGGCGCGGCCGGTGGACCTCGTCCACCACGCACCGGCGCGGCGCGACCTGGTGGTGCCCGGCCGGGCGGGCCCGGCGCCCGCACTGATGGGGGCGGCGGCAATTACCGTGGCGGCGGCGGCGGTGGCGTAGGTGCCGCGCCTGGAACTGGATTCCGTGGGCGTCCCGGTGGTGGTGGTGGCGGCCCTGGCGGTGGCGGCCCTGGCGGTGGCGGCCCTGGCGGTGGCGGCGGCGGCCGTCCCGGCCAGCGCGGCGGTGCCGCTGGCGCGTTCGGCCGTCCCGGCGGCGCGCCCCGGCGTGGCCGCAAGTCCAAACGGCAGAAACGCCAGGAATACGACTCGATGCAGGCCCCTGTAGTCGGCGGGGTGCGGCTGCCGCACGGCAACGGCGAGACGATCCGGCTGGCGCGCGGTGCGTCGTTGAGCGACTTCGCTGAAAAGATCGACGCCAATCCGGCGGCCCTGGTGCAGGCGCTGTTCAATCTCGGCGAGATGGTGACGGCCACGCAGTCGGTCGGTGACGAGACGCTGGAGCTGCTGGGCAGCGAAATGAACTACAACGTCCAGGTGGTCAGCCCTGAGGACGAGGACCGCGAGCTGCTGGAATCCTTCGACCTGACCTATGGGGAAGACGCCGGGGGCGAATCCGAATTGCAGACCCGTCCGCCGGTGGTCACAGTGATGGGCCACGTCGACCACGGCAAGACCCGACTGCTGGACACCATCCGGAAGGCCAACGTTCGTGAGGGCGAGGCCGGCGGCATCACCCAGCATATCGGCGCCTACCAGGTCGCCGTCGAGCACGACGGAGCCGAGCGGCCGATCACCTTCATCGACACCCCCGGTCACGAGGCGTTCACCGCGATGCGTGCCCGCGGCGCCAAGGCCACCGACATCGCGATCTTGGTGGTGGCGGCCGACGACGGCGTGATGCCGCAGACGGTCGAGGCGATCAATCACGCGCAGGCCGCTGACGTGCCGATTGTGGTGGCGGTCAACAAGATCGACAAGGAGGGCGCCGACCCAGCCAAGATCCGGGCTCAACTCACCGAGTACGGCCTGGTCGCCGAGGACTTCGGCGGCGACACCATGTTCGTCGATATCTCGGCCAAGAACGGCACCAATATCGAGCAGCTGCTGGAAGCGGTGCTGCTGACCGCCGACGCGGCACTGGACCTGCGGGCCAACCCGGACATGGAAGCCCAAGGTGTGGCCATTGAGGCCCATCTGGACCGCGGACGCGGGCCAGTCGCCACGGTGCTGGTGCAGCGCGGCACGCTGCGGGTCGGTGACTCAGTGGTCGCCGGCGACGCGTATGGCCGGGTTCGACGGATGGTCGACGAGCACGGCGAGGACATCGATGCGGCCTTGCCGTCGCGTCCCGTCCAGGTCATCGGCTTCACTTCGGTGCCTGGGGCTGGCGACAACTTCCTGGTCGTCGACGAGGACCGCATCGCCCGTCAGATCGCAGACCGGCGCAGTGCCCGCAAGCGCAATGCTTTGGCGGCACGCTCGCGTAAGCGGATCAGCTTGGAGGACCTGGACTCGGCGCTGAAGGAAACCAGCCAACTCAACCTGATCCTCAAGGGCGACAACGCCGGTACCGTCGAGGCGCTGGAAGAAGCCTTGATGGGGATCGAGGTGGACGACGAGGTGGCGCTGCGCGTCATCGATCGCGGTGTCGGTGGCATCACCGAAACCAATGTCAACCTGGCCTCGGCATCGGATGCGATCATCATCGGCTTCAATGTGCGCGCCGAAGGCAAGGCCACCGAGCTGGCCAACCGCGAGGGCGTCGAGATCCGCTACTACTCGGTTATCTACCAGGCGATCGACGAGATCGAAAAAGCCTTGCGCGGCATGCTCAAGCCGATCTACGAAGAAGTCGAGCTGGGTCGCGCCGAGATCCGGGCATTGTTCCGGTCTTCGAAGGTCGGACTCATCGCCGGCTGCATGATCACCTCGGGTGTGGTGCGCCGCAATGCCAAGGCCCGGCTGCTGCGAGACAACATTGTGGTGACCGAGAATCTCTCGATCCAGTCGCTGCGGCGAGAAAAGGACGATGTGACCGAGGTTCGCGACGGCTTCGAATGCGGTATGACGCTGGGCTACTCCGATATCAAGGAAGGCGACGTCATCGAGTCCTACGAGCTGGTTCAGAAAGAACGCTCGTGACCACCGCGGCATGCGGGGGCAAGGGTGCAATCGTGAGGGGCCGCACGTATGGCTGACCCCGCGCGAGCGCGCCGGCTGGCCAAACGGATCACCACGATCATCGCGTCGGCAATCGAGTACGAAATCAAGGATCCGGGTCTGGCCGGGGTCACCATCACCGACGCCAAGGTGACAGCCGACCTGCACGACGCGACGGTGTACTACACCGTGATGGGGCGCACGTTAGACGAGGACCCGGACTACGGTGCCGCGGTCGCGGCGCTAGAACGGGCCAGGGGGGTGCTGCGCACCAAGGTCGGAGCGGGAACCGGTGTGCGCTTCACGCCTACCTTGACGTTCACCCGAGACATTACGTCCGACACTGTGCATCGGATGGAGGAGTTGTTGGCCCGCGCCCGCGCCGCCGACGCCGACTTGGCGCGGGTTCGGCAGGGTGCCAAGCCGGCGGGGGATGCCGATCCGTACCGTGATGGAGGGGGTTCCGGCGGACTTGGCGATCGCATCGAGGCTATCGAGGCTGAGGACGCTGGTGACAACGACCGATCGCAAGACTGAGCTGGCCGGTTTGCGGAGTCCAACCGGGGCGCGAGTCGACGCCCTCGACGCCGCCGAGTTGTTGTCGGGCGCGACCAGGATCGCGGTGATCGCCCACGTTCATCCCGATGCCGACACCATCGGCGCCGGACTGGCCCTGGCCCTGGTGCTGGACAAGTGCGGCAAGCAAGTCGAGGTGAGTTTCGGGGAACCCGCCACCCTGCCGGAGTCGCTGGCGGCACTGCCCGGCGGCCACCTCTTGGTGCGCCCCGATGCGATGAGCCGCGACGTCGACTTGGCGGTGACCGTTGATGTTCCCAGCGTCAGGCGGCTCGGCGAGCTAAGTGACCTTGCCAGCCCGGGCCGAGAGGTCCTGGTTATCGACCATCATGCGTCCAACACGGCGTTCGGCACCGCCAACTTCATCGATCTGTCGGCAGATTCCACCACCATGATGATCGCCGACCTGCTCGACGCGTGGGGCAAGCCGATCGAGGTGGACGTTGCCCACTGCATCTTTGCCGGGTTGACGACGGACACCGGATCTTTTCGTTGGGCCAGCGCCCGCGGCTATCGACTGGCGGCCCGGCTGGTCGAGATCGGAGTGGATAACGCCGCTCTGAGCCGGACCTTGATGGACACCCATCCTTTCGAGTGGTTGCCGATGCTGTCGCGCGTGCTGGGCTCGGCGCGATTACTACCCGAGGCGATTGACGGCCGGGGGTTGGTCTATGTCGTCGTCGACAACGAGGAGTATCGCCAGGCACGCGCCGAAGAGGTGGAAAGCATCGTCGATATCGTGCGTACCACCGAACAGGCCGACGTCGCGGTGGTGTTCAAGGAAGTCGACCCGCAGCAGTGGTCGGTTTCGATGCGAGCCAAGAAGAATATTGACTTGGCTGACGTCGCGTCCGGGTTTGGCGGAGGTGGCCATCGGCTGGCCGCCGGTTATTCAACGAGCGGCGCGATCGACGATGTCGTGGCGCAGCTGCTGGCTGTTCTGGGCTGACGCCATTGGTTGACGCCGGCCGGTCTCGCGTTGCTGCCCGTCGGATTCTAGCGCTGGCGTTGCCTGCGCTGGGTGTGCTGGCCGCCGAGCCGTTGTATTTGCTGTTCGACACCGCCGTGGTCGGTCGGCTAGGGGCGCTGTCGCTGGCGGGTTTGGCTATCGGCAGCCTGGTGCTTGGCCTGGTCGGCTCGCAGGCGACGTTCTTGTCCTACGGCACCACGGCGCGCTCGGCGCGCCACTTTGGGGCCGCCGACCGGGCCGCGGCCGTCGTCGAGGGTGTGCAGGCGACCTGGCTGGCGGTGGGCCTGGGCGGGTTGACGATTGTGGTGGTCGAAGCTGCGGCGGTGCCATTGGTGTCGGCAATATCGGGCGGTGCTAGCGTCTCGGGCATCCCCGAGGCCGCCTTGCCGTGGCTGCGGATCGCGATCCTGGGGGTGCCCGCGATTCTGGTCTCGCTCGCCGGCAATGGCTGGATGCGTGGGGTGCAGGACACTATGCGGCCGTTGCGCTATGTCCTCGCCGGGTTCGGGTTGTCAGCATTGCTGTGCCCGCTGTTGGTTTATGGCTGGTTAGACCTACCCCGGATGGGGTTGGCCGGTTCTGCGGTGGCCAATCTGGTTGGGCAATGGCTGGCGGCGCTGATGTTCGCGGGCGCATTGTTGGCCGAACACGTGCCACTGCGGCTCGATAGGCGGGTGCTGCGTGCGCAATTGGCGATGGCCCGCGATCTCGTCTTGCGGAGCTTGGCTTTTCAGATTTGTTTTGTCTCGGCAGCAGCGGTTGCCGCGCGGTTCGGCGCAGCCGCGTTGGCGGCACACCAGGTGGTGCTGCAGTTGTGGGGTTTTCTGGCCTTGGTGCTCGATTCGCTGGCCATTGCGGCGCAGTCGCTGGTGGGTGCGGCACTGGGTGCCGGCGACGTCGCGCACGCGAAGTCGGTGGCGTGGCGGGTGACCGCGTTTTCCCTGATGGGGGCGGGTATCTTGGCGCTGGCATTAGAGGCGGGGGCCCCGGTGCTTCCCACCCTTTTCACCAACGATCGAGCGGTGCTGGCAGCTATTGCGGTGCCGTGGTGGTTTCTGGTGGCTCAATTGCCCTTTGCTGGAATCGTTTTCGCCCTTGACGGAGTGCTGTTGGGTGCTGGCGATGCCGCGTTCATGCGCACTGCCACCATCGCCAGCGCGCTGGCGGGCTTTCTGCCGCTGACCTGGTTGTCGTTGGGGTACGGCTGGGGGCTGGCCGGTATCTGGTCTGGCCTGGCCAGCTTTGTCGCGCTGCGGTTGGTGTTCGTCGGATGGCGTGTGGCGAGCGGTCGATGGGCACTGACCGGGACTGCGTAACGTGCGAAATTGCCGTGATGGCTGTGGTTTGGGCTTGGAGCGCGACCACGGCGGCAATCTCGACGACAACGAGCGGGATACACTGCGCCGGTGACGATAACGCGGCCACATCGGCATCGGCCGTGGCAAGATTACGCGCTGTTCGTCGCGTTGGTGGGCCCCAATGTTGGGTTGTTGCTGCTGTTCATTTATCGGCCATTGGCCGACAACATTAGGTTGTCGTTCTTCGATTGGAATATCTCCGACCCGCGAGCCGACTTTGTTGGGATCTCCAACTACACCGAGTGGCTCACCCGCGACGACACCCGACAAATAGTGTTCAACACGCTGGTGTTTACCACCGCAGCGGTGGTCGGCTCGATGGCGCTGGGGCTGGTGCTGGCCATGCTGCTCGATCAGCCCTTGCGTGGCCGAAACTTTGTGCGCTCAACCGTTTTCGCGCCATTTGTGATTTCTGGTGCCGCTGTTGGCTTGGCAGCACAGTTTGTGTTCGATCCGCATTTCGGTCTGGTGCAAGACTTATTGAGGCGCATCGGAGTTGACGTGCCCGACTTTTACCAGGATGCGCCATGGGCGCTATTTATGGTAACGGTTACCTACATTTGGAAGAACCTGGGCTACACGTTCGTGATTTATCTAGCCGCACTGCAGGGAGTACGCCGAGATTTGTTGGAAGCGGCCGAAATCGACGGCGCCAGCCGGTGGACGAAGTTTCGTCGCGTGCTTTTGCCGCAGCTGCGTCCCACCACCTTTTTCTTGTCGATCACGGTGCTCATCAACTCGCTGCAGGTGTTCGACGTGATCAACGTCATGACCGGCGGTGGCCCGGAGGAGACCGGCACCACCACCATGGTCTACCAGGTGTACCTGGAGACGTTCAGGAACTTCCGGGCCGGTTACGGCGCCGCCGTCGCCACCATCATGTTCCTGGTTCTGCTGGCCGTCACCTATTACCAGGTGCGGGTGATGGATCGGGGACAGCGGCAATGACGCCAGAAACCCGTCGCGTCACCGCGACAACGGTGCGTTTGTCCGGCTATGCCGCGATGTCGTTGGTTGTGGTGCTGATCGCCGGGCCGCTGCTGTTCGTGTTCTTCACCTCGTTCAAGGATCAGCCCGATATCTACTCCCAGCCCACAACGTGGTGGCCGCCGCACTGGCACCCGCAGAACTATCGGACGGCCACTCATCAGATCGCGTTCTGGACGTATTTGCGCAACTCGGTGATCATCACGTCGGTGCTGGCCGTGGTGAAGTTTGTGCTCGGCGTGCTCAGCGCGTTCGGTTTGGTGTTTCTGCGCTTTCCGGGCAAGAACGCGGTGTTCTTGCTGATCGTCGCGACCTTGATGGTGCCCAATCAGATCACTGTGATTTCCAACTACGCGGTGATCTCACAATTGGGTCTGCAAAATACCTTTGCGGGCATCATCCTGCCGCTGGCGGGTGTCGCATTCGGGACATTCTTGATGCGCAACCACTTTCTGTCGCTGCCCCCTGAGGTCATTGAAGCGGCCAGCATGGATGGCGCACGCTGGTGGCAACTTCTCCTGCGGGTGGTGTTACCGATGTCGGGGCCCACCATGGTGGCGTTCGGCGTCATCACGGTGGTCAATGAATGGAATGAGTACCTGTGGCCGTTCTTGATGTCTGATGACGAATCGGTGGCCCCGCTGCCGGTGGGGCTGACCTTCCTGCAGCAGGCCGAGGGTGTGACTAACTGGGGTCCGGTGATGGCGGTGACGCTGCTGGCGATGCTACCCATCCTGTTTATCTTCATCGTCCTGCAGCGGCAGATGATTAAGGGCCTCACCTCGGGTGCGGTCAAGGGTTAGCGTGCCATGGATACCGTGAGCCGCCGACAGTTCCTCGCGCTGGCTGGTGCCGCGGCCGCCACCGGCGTGGCGGCCGGCTGCGCGGGAATGGGCGGCGGCGGATCGGTAAAGTCCGGCTCCGGTCCAATCGAGTTCTGGTCCAGCCATCCTGGCCAGTCGACTGCGGTGGAAAAGCAGCTGATCGGCCGTTTCCAGGATCAGTTTTCCGGTTTGTCGGCCAAGCTGATCGACGCCGGCAAAAACTACGAGGAAGTGGCGCAGAAGTTCAATGCGGCGCTGATCGGAACCGACGTGCCCGACGTGGTTTTGTTAGACGACATCTGGTGGTTTCATTTTGCCCTCAGCGGTGTCATTGCTCCGCTGGACGACTTGTTCTACCAAGTCGGTTTGGACACACCGGATTACGTTGACTCGCTACTGGCCGATTACAAGTTCGAGGGCCGACACTACGCATTACCCTATGCCCGCTCGACTCCACTGTTTTACTACAACAAGGCGATATGGGATCAGGTCGGTCTACCCGACCGCGGTCCACGATCCTGGCCCGAATTCGACGAATGGGGTCCCCAGCTGCAGCGCGCCGTCGGTGCTAACAAGTCGGCGCTCGGCTGGGCCAACGCCATACTCATCTCGTGGACCTTCCAGGGTCCGAACTGGACATTCGGCGGGGCCTACTCCGACGAGTGGACCCTGAAGTTCACCGACCCGACCACCATCGCGGCCGGCGACTTTTACCGGGATTCCATTCACCGCAAGGGGTACGCGACGATCGCTAACGATGTCGCCAATGAGTTTGCCACCGGCATCCTGGCCTCGGCCGTGGCATCCACGGGTTCATTGAACGGCATCGCCGCCACCGCACGTTTCGAGGTCGGCGCGGCGCCATTGCCCACCGGCCCGGGCGGAGCCCCCGGCTGCCCAACAGGCGGAGCCGGCCTGGCGATCCCCACCAAGCTCTCCCAGGAGCGAAAAGTAAACGCCCTCAGGTTCATCGAGTTCGTCACCAATCCGGCAAGTACTGCGTATTTTAGCCAGCGCACCGGCTATCTGCCGGTGCGCAAGTCGGCCGTCGACGATCCCGGTGAGCAGCAATACCTGGCAGACAACCCTTGTGCCCGAGTCGCTTTGGACCAGCTTCCACACACGCGACCGCAGGACTACGCCCGTGTTTTCCTGCCGGGCGGTAACCGGATCATCTCCGCCGGCCTGGAAACCATTGGGCTCAAGGGAGCTAACGTAACCAACACGTTCACCAAGATCAACCATCAGCTGCAGGGCATCCTCGACCGCCAGATCAAACGAAAGCTGCCGGGTCATGGCTAGGGTTCAGTATTGCGCTGTCACCCATCGCTATCCCGGTGCGGACGCGCTGGCCGTCGACACTTTGGACCTCGACATCGCCGACGGCGAATTCCTGGTCCTCGTGGGTCCTTCCGGCTGCGGCAAGTCCACAGTGCTACGCCTGCTGGCTGGGCTGGAATCAGTGGAAAGCGGCGCCATCACCATCGGCGATATGGAAGTCACCCAGCTACCGCCGCGGGCGCGCGACGTCGCAATGGTGTTCCAGAACTACGCGCTATATCCGAATATGACGGTGGCCGCCAACATGAGTTTTGCCCTGCGCAACGCCGGCATGTCGCGGGCCGCGGCTCGGCAGCGCGTGATTGAAGTCGCCGAAATGTTGGAATTAACCGCACTACTTGACCGTAAACCGTCGAAGCTTTCGGGCGGCCAGCGTCAACGGGTGGCGATGGGACGTGCGATTGTGCGCCGCCCGAAGGTGTTCTGCATGGACGAGCCACTGTCAAATCTGGATGCCAAGCTGAGAGTGAGCACCAGGTCGCAGATCTCAGGATTGCAGCGTCAACTGGGCACCACCACTGTCTATGTCACTCATGACCAAGTAGAAGCGATGACGATGGGCGACCGGGTTGCCGTGCTCAAAGACGGTGTGCTGCAACAGGTTGATACGCCGCGGACGCTGTATGACAATCCGGCCAATACCTTCGTCGCCACCTTCATCGGCGCACCGGCGATGAACCTCTTCGAGGCCGCCGTGGCTGACGGTGTCGTGACATCGTTGGACCTGGCAATACCGGTGCCGCGCGGGGTGGTCGGCCAGGTGCTCATCGGTGTTCGGCCGGAGTCCTGGGATGTGGCGCCGGCCAACACTCCGGGGTCATTGACCGTCCAGGTCGAATTGGTCGAGGAGCTGGGCTTCGAGTCCTTCGTGTACGCGAGCCCGGCGCATCAGGACGGGTGGTTGCTACGCGGGCAACGCATCGTGTTCCGGGTGGACCGCCGTACCGCAGTCAGTGTCGGTGAATCGTTAGGGATCGTGCCGGCACTACGCGAATCGTGCTTCTTCGACAGCCAGACCGAGGTTCGTATTTGCTGAGGGCAGCTAGCCCAGCTGGGACCGTCCGCGTTTGAGCACCGCCTCACGGTTTGCCGCGATATCGTCGCCGCTGGTCCGAAATTGCCTGGCCGCCGTCGCTTCCAGCCACAGCGCACCAGCCGTCTGCGATTCGTCGATGCGATGGTAGGAGGCCAGCAGCGCCCGGACCGCGTTCTGGTTGTTGCCGACGATGGACGCCGCGAGCTGGCGGGCGGCGGGCAATAGTTGGTCGTGCGGAACCACCTCGGTCACCAAGCCGGCGCGCAGTGCATCGCGGGCCGACAAGTAGTCGCCGGTGAGGCTCATCCGCCGGGCCAGGCCGACACCCACCTGCTGCGGCAGCCGCACGGTGAGCCCCCAGGTGGGTAGCAGGCCTACCCGGGCGTGCGTGTCGGCGAAACGTGCCCGCTCCGAGGCGATCAAGATGTCGCAGTACAGCGCTAGTTCGAGCCCGCCGGTCACCGCAGCGCCGTTAATGGCGCCGATCACCGGTTTGGTCATCGCCGGCCAGCGCGGCGAAATGTCCGGCAATGCCGTTTGCCCGCCCAGCTCTTTGAGGTCCAGTCCCGCGCAGAACACCGGATCGGTACCAGTGAGGATAACGACGTCGACGTCATCGTCGGCCGCGGAACCAGCCAGGGCCACGAAGAATTGGTCCCGCAACTTCGCGGACAACGCATTGCGGGACTGGGGACGGTTGAGGGTTAGGGTGCGCACTCGCTCGTCGGTTTCGATCAGCAAGATTTCGTCGGTCATGACCTCACCGTAGCCACTTGCAAACAGGGCCCTGACGCCCCGTGTACGTCGGGTGAACAATCGTGCCCTCGCTTGGCCGATGGGCCGTGGGGACGTTACTCTTTCTTCCGGTCAGCTAATAGGTGCATATAAAAATTATTGTGATGCAAACTGTTAGCCACATCACTTTTCGACGTAAGCGCAGGTGCATGCGTCGATGGCGAACGCCGCCACTTCAGCAAGGAGACTAGGCGATGGATTTTGGTGGCTTACCACCGGAAGTCAACTCAGCGCGCATGTACACCGGACCCGGGGCGACACCGATGACGACGGCGGCGTCGGCCTGGAGTGGGCTGGCCGCTGAATTGGATTCGACAGCCGCCGGTTATGAAACCCTGGTCACCCAGCTGGCCGGGGAGGAGTGGCTGGGCCCGGCGTCGACGGCGATGGCGGATGCCGTCGCGCCCTACATCGGGTGGCTGAGGGCCGCCGCCGCCCAAGCAGATCAGACGGCTATGCAGGCCAGAGCGTCAGTGGCCGCCTACGAGGTTGCCTTGGCCGCAGTGGTGCCACCGCCCCTGATCGTGGCTAACCGGATGCAGTTGGCCCAATTAGTGGCGAGGAATGTCTACGGCCAGAACACCGCGGCGATCGCTGCCTTGGAAGCCCAGTACGGCCAGATGTGGGCCCAGGATGCGGCAGCCATGTACGAGTACGCCGCCGCCACTGCCTCGGCCAGTACGTTGACCCCGTTTGGACAGCCGCCGCAGATCGTGGACCCGAGCGCTGCGACCGGCCAATCCGGTGCGGTCGCGCGCGCCGCTGCTACCGCGGCCGGCACCAGCCAATCAACGCTTTCCCGACTTATTTCGGGAATCCCCAAGGTGCTCCAAGGACTCGCGACGCCGCTTGCCGAAAGCACAGCGTCCACTTCGCCCTTTGGGTGGCTGTGGCAAATCCTGTTCGGAACGTCAACTTTTCCGACATCGATTGCGGCGTTGCTGACCGATTTGCAGCCATACGCCAGCTTTTTCTACAACACCGAGGGCCTGCCCTACTTCAGCATTGGAATGGCAAACAACTTTGTTCAGTCGGGGAAAACTTTGGGGTTGATTGGGGGCGCGACCACGGCCGCTGCGGCCGCTGGCGGCGCCGCCCAGGGCGGTTTAGCGGGATTGGGTGGGCTGATGGGCGGCGGCGAGCAGGTATCAGCCGGTTTGGGCCATGCCCCCTCGATCGGCCGGTTGTCGGTTCCGCCCACCTGGGCGCAAGCGCTGCCGGACTCCAACGCAATCCCAACCCGCATGCCGATCGAAACGCTCAAGTTTGCGCCCGAGGGCGGCGGCGCCGGAAACCTGCTGGGCGGCATGCCGCTCAGCGGGCCGGGGCACAGCGCGAGTGGTTCCGGTCCCCGATATGGTGTGCGCCCCACCGTGATGGCGCGCCCGCCGTTCGCCGGATAAGACGTGACAGCGACGACAGCTCACCAGATGAGAGTTGGCCCTGCGGGTGACGGCGAGCAATCGAGGGCACCCCGATGATGCCCATGGATTACGGAGCACTGCCTCCAGAGATCAATTCGGCACGCATCTATGACGGTCCAGGATCGGGATCCATGCTGGCGGCCGCAGGCGGCTGGGATGCGCTGGCAGCTGAGCTGGGCGTGGTGGCCGCGGGCTATGCAGCAGTGCTTGCCGAGCTGACTAACGCGCCGTGGATTGGTCCGGCAGCCGCTTCCATGCTGGCCGCAGCTACGCCGTATGTGGCCTGGCTTCATGCCACCGCTACTCTGGCTGAACAGACTGCTGGCCAGGCTCGGGCGGCGGCCGCCGCTTTCGAGACCGCCTTTGCCATGACGGTGCCCCCGCCGGCGGTTGCCGGCAATCGCGTCTTGCTGATGACGTTGATCGCCACCAACTTCTTCGGGCAGAACACCGCGGCGATCGCGGCCACCGAGGCCGAGTACGCCGAGATGTGGGCCCAAGACGCTGCCGCGATGTATTGCTACGCCGGGTCCTCGGCGGCCGCCACCGTGCTGACACCTTTCACGGCGGCCCCAGCGACCACCAATTCGGCGGGCCCGCTTCCGCGAGCGGCCGCGGTAGGCAAAGCCGCCGCCGCTACCAGCGCAAGCCGGGCAGCGATGTCGTCGAAGGCTTGGGAGCTGGCCTCTACGTCGACGGTATCGCTTGCGTTGGAACATCTTTCATCGAATTCTCAATTCCCGTGGTACTTAGCCCTCGCGGCATGGCTCGAGGCGCATTTGCCCAACATCACGCCCGCGGAACGGACCGCATTCGTTCGGCTGGCCGGGTTGAGCTATTTCGGAGTCGGGATGGGGCAATTCATTGCCTCGATCGCGCAGCAAGCTATTCCGGGCTCGCCGGGCGGCGCCGGCGACTCAGGATCCTCTGTTGCTAACAACTGGGGTCCGAAGCTCCACATCGGAGCAACCCGCGGTGTCGGGCCATCCGAGCAGTATTGGGAGCGCCTGGACAGCCTGGCCAGACCGGTGTCGGCGGTGATGGGTCAGGCTGGGTCGACAGGATCCTTATCGACGCCGAGTAGTTGGGGCGCCAGCGTTCGGGCGTTACCCGCCACCGCCTGGGAGAAGCAGCTCGATGTTGTCGCCTCCTTGGCGAACGCGAAGTCCAACGCTTTCTTGCAGGGCATGCCGATGGCTGCGGCTGGCAGGCACACCACCGCGGCTGATCACCGATACGGATTCCGCTACCGGGTGATGCAACGCCCACCATCTGCGGGGTAGCCAGCTGCATCGCGCCTATCGTTGAGGCATGTGTCGGAACATCACCGAATTGCGAGGCCTGGAACCGCCAGCCACAGTGCAGGAGATTGCGGCTGCGGCACGCCAGTACGTGCGCAAGGTCAGTGGCATCACCCATCCGTCAGCGGCCCACGCCGACGTGTTCGAAGCTGCGGTCGCCGAAGTCACCGCTGCCACAACGCAATTGCTGGCGGCTCTACCGCCACGGCGTCAGCCGCCGAAAACCATTCCGCCGTTGCGCCGGCCTGAGGTCGTGGCCCGATCCCAGTGACGCCCGCGCTGAAGGAATGGAGCGCGGCCGTTCACGCGCTGCTGGACGGCCGCCAAACCGTGCTGTTACGCAAGGGCGGCATTGGCGAGAAGCGTTTCGAGGTTGCCGCCCAGGAGTTCTTGCTGTTCCCAACGGTCGCGCACAGCCATGCCGAGCGGGTGCGCCGTGAGCATCGCGACTTGTTGGCGCCCGCAGCCGTGGACAACGCCGACCGGCACGTGCTGGTGCGCGCCGCAGCGAAAGTTGTTGCCGCACTGCTGGTTAACCGACCGGAGCGGCTGGAGCGGATCCAGGATCTGCATATCTGGACCGCCGAGTCCATACATGCCGACCGGCTCGACTTTCGGCCCAAGCACAAACTGGCCGTCCTGGTGGTATCCGCGATTCCGCTGATCGAGCCCGTGCGACTGGCCCGCCTGCCCGAATACGGGGGTTGCACGAGCTGGGTACAGTTGCCGATTGCCCCGAGCCTGGCCGCGCCGGTCCATGAGGGGGCAGTGCTATCTGAGGTCGCTGCCCGGGTCCGTGACGCCGTCGGGTGAGTCGCCGACCGGCAGCAGCAGCCGGGAATCGCCGAAATGCACCGAATGGATCGCCGGGGTGACCTGTCGGGCCGTTAGTGTCGGCTCTTCGGTGCCGAGGTTGCGGGCGTAGCGCGGGAACCAACTGCCGGCAACGAGCACACGGATACGCGAGCCGGCTTTGAATCGGTGCGCGACAGCGTCGAGCTCGATGCGGACTCGCTGCGGTGCGTCGCCCAGGCGCCGGTAGCCGTCGCTGACATTGCGGGATCTACCCTTGGCGTCGACCTCGCTGACCCGGACGAATACGTCGACGTTGGGGTTATCGGAGCTGTGTACCAGCTCGACGACGGGGTTGCCGTACACGTATATCTCGGCGGTGAGGGTGGTGCCGGTAAAGGCCAGCACGTCGTCGCGGTTCGCCAACCGCGTGTCGTCGCGGTAGCCGCCGGTCGGCGCCAGCAGCGGACCGCCGGTGGTTGGTGTTGGACGGGTCGGGTCATAGCGGAACGTCGCCGGAGGCGTCCCGCCCATCGGTGCGATCTCGCCCAGCTGACCTGCCGGCTGTAGATAGCAGGCGCGCTCGGTGGTCGGCGGCGGCCAAACTGAAAGATGGTGCCAACCCTTTCCCGTGACGAAGATGCGAACCCGGCTCGGGCGGCGCAGCGCAGGCGCGCGGCCGAGGTGGGCATCTAGCCAGTCCAATGATTCCCGAGCATGGGTGGCCAGCCCTTTGGTGACCATTTGACCGTGTGTCCACGGCCCCACGGTCAGCGCGGCGTTGCCCCCGCGGTCGCGCAACCGTTGATACTGCTGCAGCGTCTGGCGTAGGAAGACGTCTTGCCAGCCGCCCAACAGCAGTATCGGAATCTGCGCCTGCTCCAACCCGGCCGGAAATCGCAGCCGATCCCAGAACGCGGCGGTGTGGTCGGCGTTTTCCACCCAAGACTCGAACCACGGCGCGCCCGTGCCGAGCAGCTTGCGTGCCGACGTGCCCATGGGCAACTCAGCTACCGCCCTGGCCACTCGTCGGGGCGAGGTCAGCTGGCGGATCGCGGCACGGACGCGAACCGGATCCTCCTGGCGTGACACCGTCGCGGCCCAACCCAGAAAGTCGTGCACAGTGAACGATCCAGTGCCCCACACCTGGGCGCCCATGTCGTGGGGGCCGACGGCGATCACCGCCGCAGCCAGCTCCGGCGGCGGATCGTGCAACAAAGCCCACTGGGTGAAGCCCAGGTACGACAAGCCGATCGTGCCGAACCGGCCGGTGAACCAGGGCTGGTGCCGTAGCCACTCAACGGTGTCGGCGCCATCGGCGCTTTCGTGGGCCATCGGCTCGAACTCTCCGGCCGACCCGAACGTTCCCCGCACGCTTTGCAGCACGACGTGATAGCCGCGGGCGGCATACAGCCTGGCGAAGACCAACGAGAATGGGAACCCGCGCCCATATGGTCCCCGGACCAGCAAGGTGCCCGCGGGCGCAGCGGTGACGGGGGAGTAGTGGTCGGCCACCAGATGGATGCCGTCGCGCATCGGCACGTGGACGTGGTTGACCCGGTAGCCGGTGGTGGCTCGCGGCAGCCCAAGCAGGCCGCCCACAGCACCCGCGACTGCTGTGCTGCCTCGGGTGGTCAGGGCGCTTGGCTTGTGCTGCTTCACAGCCCCGGGTGGCAGTTAGAACTTGTAATACGGGGCCAGGTCGTTGGCCCGCTGCAGGTTGGTGGACGGGCAGTCGACGTCTGGCTCGGAATAGACCGTGGAGTAGAACAGCGACTGCTGGATCACTCCGTAGCTGGTCTTGAACGCCACCATGCAGGAGGAGTACCAGAAGCTGTTGTGGTACGTCGGCTTGAGCACCCAGTACTGCGCGGCGCGGTGGCCGGCGATGGTGGTTTCGATGGCGTCGGGCGGCAGTGTTTGGGCGTAGGTCCGCCAGATGATGGGCTCGACGGCAAGCTGGTAGTTGCCCGCATCGTAGTGGCACCGCAGCCCCTCCTCGGCTTCCGGCGGCGTATAGGCCAGACCGAACCGCTGGATCGCTTCGAAGGGAATGTCATTGCACGGGTCGAACGGGCTGGGGTCGGTGGTCGCCACGATTGGGCTCTTCATCGTGGTCGACATCGGCGCGGCGGTTGACCGCAGCTCGATCTTTTGGTCGGCCGGTGTGGGGGAGGCGCCTTGCCAGCCCACCGTGCCGGCAACCGCTGCTGTAACCAGCGCACCGAACGCTCCGGCCAGACGCACCTTGGCGAACACGACACCCCCTGCCCTTGGCGGTCCTCTTGCCGGGAGTGTACAAGTCGCCTCGGCGCCCTCACAGGGAAACGAGAACTTGTTCTACCCGTGCCCGGCATTGGTGAATACGGCCTTCGCTGCCGCTGACGCATAATGAAGGGCCTGCGACGGGCATGAGGAGGTCGGGTGTTTCAGATCAGTCCGCAGCAGTGGCTGCACTCAGCGGCGCGGGTGACTGGCCATGGTGAGGACCTGGCGGCCGGACATCTGTCGTCTGACTATCGGATGCAAGCTGCCCAGTTCGGCTGGCAGGGCGCCTCGGCGAGGGCGCTCAACGCCAAAGTGGACGACTGGCTGGAGGCATCGAGGGCGTTGCTGACCAGGATCGGCGATCACGCACGCGGGCTGCACGAGGCCGCTGTCGGGCATGCGGAAGCGGAGGCGCAGCGGGCCCAGGCGCTCGCCCAAGTCGGGTTATCCGCAGACGGTATCGCCGGCAGCTCTCAGGAGTGATCGGTGACGTTGACGGTGGCTGACATCGAACGGTGGGACGCCCAAGCGGTCCGGGAGGTGTTTCACGGGGCCAAAGCCCGCGCAGACGTGACGTTCGAGGCGTCGCGTCAGTTAGCGACGCTGTCGATTTTCGCGAGCTCGGGGGGTAAGACCGCCGAGGCGGCGGCACACCAAAACGCGGCTATCCGCCAGGACCTCGACGCCCACGGGTTCGAGGCGTTGGCCGTCGCTCGGGCGGCTGACAAGGCCGCTGACGGGATTGTGCAGGTCCAATCCGAGCTGGCCGCACTGCGCAAGGACGCCGCGGCCGCCGAGCTGACGATCGCTGCGCTATCGAACAAGGTGGTGCCGCTTCCCGGGCTGCGATACACCGAGGCGGAGTGGGCGCGGATGCTGGCCAAGCAAGCCCAGCTGCAGGCTGAGCTGGATGTGATTGTGGCCGAAGCTAACGAAGTCGACGAGGAATTGGCCTCAGCGGTCAATATGGCGGACGGTGATTCGCCCATTCCGGCTGACTCTGGCCCGCCGGTCGGTCCTGAAGGTTTGACGCCGACACAGCTTGCCAGCGATGCCAACGAGGAGCGGCTGCGCGAGGAACGCGCCAAGCTGCAAGCCCGGATCGGGCAGCTGCAGGGGCGTTATGAGCAACTCGTGGCGCAGGCTGCCACGGACTACCACAACGGCATCCTCGACAGCGATGCGTTGGGTCAACTCGCCGCCCTCGATGATCAGCTGACCGCCGCCAAGGGCCGGCTGGGCGATCTTGATGCGGTTGACCAGGCGCTGCGGAACGCCCCGGAGACCTACCTCGCCCAGCTGCATCTTCCCGAGGACCCACGCCAGCAGGTGTTGGCGGCGGTGGCGGTCGGTAATCCTGACACCGCCGCCAATGTGTCGGTGACCGTGCCCGGCGTCGGGTCGACGCTACGGGGTACCTTGCCCGGCATGGTGACTGAGGCCCGCAACCTGCAAGCCGAAGAAGCCCGGCAATTGAAAAACGCCGGCTTACCGACATCTGTTGCCGCCATCGCTTGGATGGGCTACAACCCGCCTCCCAACCCGCTTGACACTGGAAGTGCCCACGACTTGTGGCAAACCATGACCGACGGGCAGGCACGGGCGGGGGCTGCCGATCTGTCGAGGTACCTGCAGCAGGTTCGGGCTAACAACCCTACTGGCCACCTGACCGTATTGGGCCACTCCTATGGATCGTTGACGGCGTCGCTGGCCTTGCAGGACCTCAACGCCCACGGCGCCCATCCCGTCAACGATGTGGTGTTCTACGGCTCGCCCGGCCTGGAGCTGTACAGCCCGGCGCAGCTTGGGCTGGACCACGGACAGGCCTATGTGATGCAAGCTCCGCACGACCTGATCACCAGTGCGGTCGCTCCGCTCGCGCCGCTGCACGGTTGGGGTCCAAACCCCTATCTGACCCCCGGGTTGACGGAGCTGTCATCCCAGGCAGGTTTTGACCCTGGCGGCATTTGGCGTGACGGGGTGTATGCCCATGGCGACTACCCACGGGTCTTCCAGGATGCCGCCGGCCAGCCGCAGCTGCGGATGTCCGGGTATAACTTGGCGGCGATCGCCGCCGGGCTGCCGGGCAACAAGGTGAGCGCGCCGCTGCTGCCACCAGTGCTGGGTGGCGGCATGCCGGGCGCACCGGGCCCTCTACCTGCCGGGGGACATTGATGCGGTGCCTGGTGGTGTGGCTGGCCGTCGTGTGTGTGATGGCGGTCGGTTGCGGTCCCAGTGGTCATGGGATCGGTAGTGGGGAGGAGGGCCCATTGAGCCCGGAGAAAGTCGCCGAACTGGAGAACCCCCTACGCGCCAAGCCGCCGCTGGAGGCCGCCAAGGATGAGTACCGGGCCGCGGTGACTCGGATGGCCAATGCCATCACGGCGCTCGTGCCTGGGTTGACGTGGTCGATGGATATGGACAGCTGGAATCACTGCGGCGGTCAATATGTATGGACCAACGCCAAGATGGCGTATTTCATGGTCGGGTTCAGTGGGCCAATCCCCGACGACAGGTGGGCGCAGGCGGTGCAAATCGTGAAAGACGGTGCGAAACAGTTCGGCGCCAACAACTTTGGTGTCATGAAGGATAAGCCGGGTGACCACGATGTGTACATTTCTGGAACTGGCGGCGTCGAATTCAAGCTCGGGACCCAGGTAGCTTCATCACTCACGGCGCAGTCGGACTGCCGGATCAGCCAAACCGACACTCCGAAGCCCTCGCCGACGCCGTAGTGGCCAGCTGTTAGCGCAAGCCGCGGGCCATCATGTGTGAGACCAGTCCTGCAGCAGTTGGGCGGTGGCATGGCGGGGACAGCCGGCGCACCTTGATGCGGTGCCTAGTGGTGTGGCTGGCCGTGGTGTGTGTGATGGCGGTGGGGTGTGGTCGCAGCGGTCATGGGACCGGTAGTGGAGAGGAGGGCCCATTGAGCCCGGAGAAAGTCGCCGAACTGGAGAACGCACTACGCGCCAAGCCGCCGCTGGAGGCCGCCAAGGACAAGTACCGGGCCGCGGTGACCCAGATGGCCAATGCCATCACGGCGCTCGTGCCTGGGTTGAGCTGGTCGATGGATATGGATAGCTGGAATGGCTGCGGGGGTGAGTATGAATGGACCAGGGCCAAAGCAGCGTATTTCATGGTCGGGTTCAGTGGGCCAATCCCCGACGACAGGTGGGCGCAGGCGGTGCAAATCGTGAAAGACGGTGCGAAACAGTTCGGCGCCAACAACTTTGGTGTCATGAAGGATAAGCCGGGTGACCACGATGTGTACGTTTCTGGAACTGGCGGTGTCGAATTCAAGCTCGGGACCCAGGTAGCTTCATCACTCACGGCGCAGTCGGACTGCCGGATCAGCCAAACCGACACTCCGAAGCCCTCGCCGACGCCGTAGTGGCCAGCTGTTAGCGCAAGCCGCGGGCCATCATGTGTGAGACCAGTCCTGCAGCAGTTGGGCGGTGGCATGGCGGGGACAGCCGGCGCACCTTGATGCGGTGCCTAGTGGTGTGGCTGGCCGTGGTGTGTGTGATGGCGGTGGGGTGTGGTCGCAGCGGTCATGGGACCGGTAGTGGAGAGGAGGGCCCATTGAGCCCGGAGAAAGTCGCCGAACTGGAGAACGCACTACGCGCCAAGCCGCCGCTGGAGGCCGCCAAGGACAAGTACCGGGCCGCGGTGACCCAGATGGCCAATGCCATCACGGCGCTCGTGCCTGGGTTGAGCTGGTCGATGGATATGGATAGCTGGAATGGCTGCGGGGGTGAGTATGAATGGACCAGGGCCAAAGCAGCGTATTTCATGGTCGGGTTCAGTGGGCCAATCCCCGACGACAGGTGGGCGCAGGCGGTGCAAATCGTGAAAGACGGTGCGAAACAGTTCGGCGCCACCAACTTTGGTGTCATGAAGGATAAGCCGGGTGACCACGATGTGTACATTTCTGGAACTGGCGGCGTCGAATTCAAGCTCGGGACCCAGGTAGCTTCATCACTCACGGCACAATCGGACTGTCGGATCAGCCAAACCGATACCCCAAAACCCACGCCGACCCCATAGCGAGGATTTCGTCTCCACCTCGCCCGGTCGTTAGGCTGGTTAATCGTGACACGGCACGAGTGGAACCCTGGGGCGCAGCCGACGCTGTGGGCGGTGTCTGACCTGCATACCGGTCACCTGGGCAACAAGCCCGTCGCCGAATCGTTGCACCCGTCGTCGCCGGACGATTGGCTTATCGTGGCCGGTGACGTCGCCGAGCGCACCGACGAGATTCGCTGGACGCTGGACCTGCTGCGGCGGCGGTTTGCCAAGGTGATCTGGGTTCCCGGCAACCACGAGCTGTGGACCACCAACCGCGATCCGATGCAGATCTTCGGCAAGTCGCGCTACGAATACCTGGTCAATATGTGCGACGAAATAGGCGTCGTGACTCCGGAG
Source organism: Mycobacterium simiae (assembly GCF_008370645.1). GTDB lineage: Bacteria > Actinomycetota > Actinomycetes > Mycobacteriales > Mycobacteriaceae > Mycobacterium > Mycobacterium simiae_A. The sequence goes on along the minus strand of NZ_VTZN01000023.1, from coordinate 19,317 downwards.
CATCCTTTCCCGGTGTGGACTGAACGCGGTGGCCCGGCCACCATCGTGCCGATGTTCTTGCTGTACGACTACTCATTTCTGCCGCCCGGCGCCACCACCAAGGCCGAGGGCATGGCCATCGCCAAGCAGCGCAGCGTGGTGGCCACCGACGAATACCTGCTCTCGCCCGAGCCGTACCCCACCCGCGCTGCCTGGTGTCGCGAACGGATCGCCAGCACCCGGGCTCGCCTCGAGCAGCTCGACTGGATGCAACCAACGGTGCTGGTAAATCACTTTCCCTTGGTGCGTGAGCCCTGCGACGCGCTGTTCTACCCGGAGTTCTCGCTGTGGTGCGGCACCACCAAGACCGCCGACTGGCACACCCGCTACAACGCCGTGTGCTCTGTCTACGGCCACCTCCACATTCCTCGCACCACGTGGCACGACAACGTGCGATTCGAGGAGGTGTCGGTCGGCTATCCGCGGGAGTGGCGTCGACGCAAACCGTACAGCTGGCTGCGCCAAGTGCTGCCGGACCCGCAGTACGCACCCGGGTATCTCAATGACTTCGGCGGTCATTTCGTGATTACTCCCGAAATGCGAGCGCAGGCCGCCAAGTTCCGGGAAAGATTGCGGCAGCGGCAGTCACGGTGACGACGAGCATGTTGGTGTCGTCGGTGTTACCCGGCACTGTGATCGAGGATCTGGCGTATGCCGAGTTGTATTCCGACCCGCCCGGCCTGGCGCCGATGCCGCAAGAAGAGCCGCTGATCGCCAGGTCTGTTGCCAAGCGGCGCAACGAATTCACTACCGTCCGGCACTGCGCCCGCATCGCGCTGCGTGAACTGGGAGTGCCGCCGGTACCAATCCTCAAGGGCGACAAGGGGCAACCCTGCTGGCCCGACGGCGTGGTGGGCAGCCTGACTCACTGCACGGGATACCGCGGAGCGGTGGTCGGACGCAACGCCGCAGTGCGCTCGGTAGGCCTCGACGCCGAACCCCACGACGAATTGCCCACCGGAGTGCTGGATGCAATAAGCCTTCCGGCCGAGCGCGCTGAGATACCCGCACGCATACCGACCGAGCTGCACTGGGACCGAATCCTGTTCTGCGCCAAGGAGGCAACGTACAAAGCCTGGTTTCCGTTGACCGAGAGGTGGCTGGGCTTCGAGGACGCGCGCATTACTTTCGATACCGATGGCAGCGGAGTGACAGGCCAATTCACGTCCAACATCTTGATCGACCCATCAGCCTTGTCGGGTCCGCCGCTGCGGACCTTGACCGGGCGCTGGTCGGTCGAGCGCGGGCTGGTGCTGACTGCGATCGTGTTATGAGCCAGAGCCAGGCTGGTCCTGGACTTGTGGTTGTCGACAAGCCAGCCGGAATGACCAGTCACGACGTAGTGGGGCGCTGTCGCCGTATCTTCGCTACCCGCCGGGTTGGCCACGCGGGCACGCTGGATCCAATGGCCACCGGCGTGTTGGTGATCGGGGTCGACCGCGCCACCAAGGTCCTCGGACTATTGACCGCGGCGTCGAAGTCGTATCTCGCCACCATCCGACTGGGGCAGTCCACCACCACCGATGACGCTGAAGGTGAACTGCTGCAGTCTGTTTCGGCTGCACACGTCACGGACGAGGCGATCACCGCCACGATCACCACGCTGCGCGGCGACATCAAACAGGTGCCCTCGGCGATCAGCGCGATCAAGGTCGGCGGCCGGCGCGCCTATCAGCTGGCGCGCCAAGGCCATTCCGTTGAACTAAAGGCGCGGCCGGTTCGCGTCGACCGGTTCGAGGTGTTGGCTGTGCGCAGCGGGCCTGACGGCGTCGTCGATCTCGATGTCGACGTCGACTGCTCGTCGGGCACCTACATCCGCGCGCTGGCCCGTGATCTCGGTGCCGCGCTGGGCGTGGGCGGTCACCTGACGTTGTTGCGGCGGACTCGCGTCGGTCGCTTCGGCATAGACCAGGCGCGCTCACTGGAAGCGCTGGCGGAGCGTCCGCGGCTGAGCCTGACTATGGACGAAGCGTGCCTGCTGCTGTTTCCGCGCCGCGACCTCAGCGGCGCGGAAGTTGAGGCGGTCGCCAACGGCCGGCCGCTCACGCCAGCCGGTATCGACGGCATCTATGCCGCCAGTGACGCCGCCGATCGGGTGATTGCGCTGCTGCGTGACGAGGGTCGGCGGACCCAGTCCGTGGTCGTGATCCGCCCGGCGAACCGGTAAGGGCCGCTGCTTAAGCCCGACCGGTGCCGCCCTACCCGAGCAGCGGCGACGTCCTTGACGATCCAGCAGTGCCCCTCGCCCGCGATCGCCACGAGCCGAAGTTGCAGACTGTAGAGACCGGTGTCCGGTCGGTCCACGGCGTACCACCATGGGCCGCGTTTCAAGCCGTTCGGAAGGGGCCAAAGATGTCCAACAAAGTGTTTGTCGTCGGCGTAGGCATGACCAAGTTCGAGAAGCCGGGTCGCCGCGAAGGCTGGGACTACCCCGACATGGCCAGGGAAGCGGGAACCAACGCCCTGCAGGACGCGGGCATCGACTACGGCGACGTCGAACAAGGCTACGTCGGTTATGTCGCTGGCGATTCCACATCCGGGCAGCGGGCGCTGTATGAGCTGGGCATGACCGGGATTCCGATTGTCAACGTCAACAACAACTGCGCAACCGGCTCCACGGCGCTTTTCCTGGGGGCACAGGCCATCCGGGGCGGGATCGCCGACTGCGCCATTGCGCTCGGCTTCGAAAAGATGCAACCCGGCGCGTTGGGCGGAGGTGCTCAGGACCGGGAATCGCCGCTGGCTAGGCATGTCAAAGCGTTGGCCGACATCGATGAGTTCGCGATGCCCGTCGCCCCCTGGATGTTCGGCGCCGCCGGCCGCGAGCACATGAAACAGTACGGCACCACCGCAGAGCATTTCGCCAAGATCGGCTACAAGAACCACAAGCATTCGGTGAACAATCCGTATGCGCAGTTCCAGGACTTGTACACGCTCGACGACATCCTGGCCTCGCGGATGATCTCTGACCCGCTCACCAAGCTGCAATGCTCGCCCACCTCCGACGGTTCGGCTGCGGCCATCCTGGCCTCGGAGTCGTTCGTCGATGGCCACGGCCTGGCCGGTCAGGCCGTGGAGATTGTCGGCCAAGCGATGACCACCGACTTCATCTCGACTTTCGACGGCAGCGCCAAGAACCTCATCGGCTACGACATGAATGTACAAGCAGCGCAACGTGTTTACGATCAATCCGGTCTGGGTCCGGCGGACTTCCAGGTGATCGAGCTGCACGACTGCTTCTCCGCCAACGAGCTACTCCTCTATGAGGCGCTCGGCCTGTGTGGGCCGGGGGAGGCGCCCAAGCTGATCGATAACGGCGACACCAGCTACGGCGGACGCTGGGTGGTCAACCCCTCCGGTGGCCTGATCTCCAAAGGCCATCCGCTGGGCGCGACCGGGTTGGCGCAGTGCTCCGAATTGACCTGGCAGCTTCGCGGTACCGCCGACAAGCGCCAGGTCGACAACGTCACCGCCGCATTGCAACACAACATCGGGTTGGGCGGCGCTGCGGTGGTCACCGCATACCAGCGCGCCGAACGCTAAGAATAGGCCTGCCATGTTCGAGTGGTCCGACACCGATCTGATGCTGCGTGACGCCGTCCGCCAATTCATCGACAAAGAGATCCGGCCGAATCTGGATGAATTGGAGACCGGCGCGCTGTCGCCATATCCGATCGCTCGCAAGCTGTTCAGCCAATTCGGCCTCGACGTGCTGGCTGCCGAATCGGTCAAGTCGATGCTGGACCGGGAACGCGCGAAGCAGGCTGGAACGCATGAAACGAGCAGTGCTTCAAGCGGTTTGGGTGGTCTGGGCGCCCAAGCATCAATGGCCGCTGTCCTGGTGGCGGAACTCGCCGGGGTCAGCATCGGGCTGCTGAGCACAGTGGCGGTCAGCCTCGGGCTGGGCGCGGCTACGATCATGAATCGCGGCACGTTGACCCAAAAGGAGCGTTGGCTGCCACAGCTGATGACGTTGGAAAAGATTGCGGCATGGGCTATCACCGAACCCGACTCCGGCTCGGATGCGTTCGGCGGCATGAAAACTTACGTCAAACGCGACGGCGAAGACTACATCCTCAACGGGCAGAAGACGTTTATCACCAACGGGCCCTACGCTGACATCCTGGTGGTCTACGCCAAGCTCGACGATGGTGACCCAGCGGTGGACCGGCGGAACCGACCAGTTGTTGTTTTCGTGCTGGACTCCGGCATGCCGGGCCTGACCCAGGGCAAGGCGTTCAAGAAGATGGGCATGATGTCATCGCCGACCGGCGAGTTGTTCTTCAACAACGTCCGGTTGACCCCAGACCGCTTACTGGGCGAAAGCGAGCAGCACGACGAGGGCGACGGCCGCGATAGCGCCCGGGCCAATTTCGCCGCCGAACGCCTCGGTGTCGCGCTGATGGCGCTGGGCATCATCAACGAATGTCAGCGACTGTGTGTGGATTACGCGCGAACCCGTACCCTGTGGGGCAAAAGCATCGGGCAATTCCAGTTGATTCAGCTCAAGCTGGCCAAAATGGAAGTTGCTCGAATCAACGTGCAGAACATGGTTTTTCAAACCCTGGAGCGGCTCAAAGCCGGAAAGCTGCCCGCCCTGGCCGAGGCGTCGGCGATCAAGCTTTATTCCTCGGAGGCCGCCACTGAGGTAGCGATGGAGGCCGTCCAGTTGTTCGGCGGCAACGGGTACATGACTGAGTATCGGGTGGAACAGCTCGCCCGCGATGCTAAGTCGCTGATGATTTATGCCGGCAGCAATGAGGTCCAGGTGACTCATATCGCCAAAGGCTTACTGGCCGACTAGCCTCGTCAGGCGACAACCCAGATCGCCCGCGCCGCAGGGCTTCCCAGCTCGACGGTCATTGGGCTATGGCCGTCGGATTCGACCAGCACCGAGACCATGCCGGCGAACTCGCGCCGCGTCACCACCCGCAAGCGGGTATCCAGGCTAATGCCGACGCTAGCGAAATACCTCAGCATTTCCGGGTCGGCATCGGAGATGCGTGCCACTGTTGCTGTGTCGCCGTCTCGGCAGTCCCACAGCTGGCGGGCCGGCGGTGAGGGCACCTGCCCGTCGGAAGCCGGGATCGGATCACCGTGCGGGTCGCGCTGCGGGAAGCCGAGTTTGGCGTCGATCCGGGCCACCAGGCGATCCGACACGGCATGCTCGAGCACCTCGGCCTCGTCATGCACCTCGTCCCAGCTATAACCGAGTTCCTTGACCAGGAACGTCTCCAGCAGCCGATGCCGGCGCACCATCGCCAGCGCCGCTCGCCGACCGGCGTCGGTCAACGTCACCGCGCCGTACTTCTCGTGGTCGACTAGCCCCTGCTCAGCGAGCTTGCGGATGGACTCCGAGGCAGTGCTGGCTGACACCCCAAGTTTCTCGGCCAGCATCTTGGTGCTGACTTTTTCCCTGGACCATTCCTGCGCCGTCCAGATGACCTTGAGATAGTCCTGGGCAACCGCGGTGAGACCGCAAGGCTCTTCGTCAGCCCTCACAATGTGGAGTCTAGGCGGATGCGGTTGCTGCGTCGCTGCCTGCCGCGCTCGTCGTGCCGCGTCGAGCCTGCAGTGAGCGCGCATTCGCCCCGCTGATGGCCGCGCTGGGCGCGGCCAGGGCGCCGTGAGCGCAGCCTCGAACCGAAAATGAGCCTTCGTAACCCGGAACATGCCCGCCATCTCACACCGCGCGCCGTAGGCTTACCGCTGTGCAGCGGTGGCGTGGTCAGGACGACATACCCACGGACTGGGGCAGATGCGTGCTTACCGTCGGAGTGTTCGACGGCGTACATCGGGGGCACGCCGAGCTGATCGCGCACGCAGTAAAGGCCGGCCGCACCCGCGGCGTGCCGACCGTGTTGATGACCTTCGACCCGCATCCCATGGAAGTGGTCTACCCCGGCAGCCACCCGGCGCAGCTGACCACGCTGACCCGCCGCGCCGAGCTGGTCGAAGAGCTAGGTATCGACGTGTGCTTGGTGATGCCGTTCACCACCGACTTTATGAAGCTGACGCCGGAACGCTACATCCATGAGCTGCTGGTCGAGCACCTACACGTGGTGGAGGTCGTGGTGGGCGAAAACTTCACGTTCGGCAAGAAGGCGGCCGGCGACGTCGACACCCTGCGCCGGGCCGGTGAGCGGTTTGGCTTCGCGGTCGAGTCGATGTCGCTGATCTCCGAGCACCACAGCAACGAGACGGTGACGTTCTCTTCTACCTACATCCGCTCCTGCGTAGATGCCGGAGACATGATGGCGGCCACCGAAGCTCTGGGCCGCCCGCATCGCGTTGAGGGGGTCGTCGTTCGGGGCTACGGGCGAGGGGCTGAGCTGGGCTTCCCCACCGCCAACGTCGCGCCGCCGATGTTTTCGGCTATACCAGCCGACGGGGTATACGCGGCCTGGTTCACCGTCCTTGGGCACGGACCGGTGACCGGCGCAGTGCTCCCCGGTGAGCGCTACCAAGCCGCGGTGTCTATCGGAACCAATCCAACGTTCTCAGGACGTACTCGCACTGTCGAGGCTTTCGTGCTCGATACCAGCGCCGACCTGTATGGCCAGCATGTTGCGCTGGACTTCGTCGCCCGCATCCGAGGTCAGAAGAAGTTCGAGTCGGTGCGAGATCTCGTCGCCGAGATCGGCGCTGACACCGAGCGCACGCGTGCCCTGTTGGCCGCGGGCTAACGAGTTGAGGAATTGTTGCTGGGCCGTCAACCGCTGCTAGACTGCCCGACGACACTGGCGCGTGCTGCGGTTCGCGGTGGCCGTGCCGCAAAAACCACCCTGATCGCGGACCTATTGATGGAGATGTTTTGTGGCGCTCACTGCCGAGCAGAAAAAGGAAATTCTCAGTTCCTACGGTCTGCATGAGACTGACACCGGCTCCCCCGAGGCGCAGATCGCGCTGCTGACCAAGCGGATCGCTGACCTCACCGAGCACTTGAAGGTGCATAAGCACGATCACCACTCACGGCGTGGACTGCTGCTGTTGGTGGGGCGCCGGCGCCGGCTGATCAAGTACATTTCCCGCATCGATGTGGAGCGCTACCGTTCGCTCATTGAGCGGCTGGGTCTGCGTCGCTGACCCTCGGCGCGATGCGCGCCTTGATCCTGGCCGTGTGCACGGCGCTCGCGCTGATGGGGTGTTCGTCGACAACCGGCGTCCCTGATCTCAAGGCGGGGGATTGTCTCAAGCTCGGCGGCACACCGGACCAGCCCCAGGCCACCAAAGCGGGGTGCGGGAGCCCGGAGTCCAATTTCAAGGTCGTGGCTGTCGAGCACTCTGGGGCCGACCGCACACAGTGCCCGTCCGACGTCGACTCCTCTTACACCGTGCATAACGCGATAAGCGGTGCGACCAGCACCTATTGCCTGGACATCGACTGGGTGCTCGGTGGCTGTATGAGTGTCGACCCGGCCCACAAGGCCGACCCCTTTCGCGTGGACTGCGGCGATAGATCCGTGCCGCACCGGCAGCGGGTCACTCAGATTCTCATGGATCTGGACCCTCCGGTCAGCGTCGACCAATGCGCTAGCGGCGTGGGCTACGCCTACACCCAGCGGCGGTTCGCCGTGTGCGTCGAGGATGTTTAGCCGGACCCGAGATCTAAAGGCCGGATCTAGCAGGCATTCGGGTATTCCCCGGTAGGCGGAGTTAGCTGTTGTAGAGTGTGTACGTTCTGGGCCGGTTTCGGCCCGAGCAAATGGTGCGGGACACGCAGATCCGCGGGTGCCGCTCCAGCGAGTCACTATGCACGTCCAAGGGAGCAGCCCGGCCTGTATCGGGCGGTCTTCGGTAGTGGCGGCCGGGCTCCCCGGGATCTGGGGCAGGTCGGCCGCTTCGATCGACGGCCGTAGCCGCATCCAGGTTCATGCGCTAAGGGAAGCTCCCGCAGGGCGGCTTGCGGGCCCGTGCGGCCTGCGGTGCCTCCTGCGAACCGCTGGTTTGCTACGTGACGATGCGAAACAGCTGAATAACCCAGAGAGGGCCACGCGGACGTCATGTCTGTAGCTGAAATTGAAGAAGGCGTGTTCGAGGCAACCGCCACCATCGACAACGGGAGTTTCGGCACCCGTAGCATCCGATTCGAGACCGGCCGGTTGGCCTTGCAGGCCGCTGGCGCGGTTGTTGCCTACCTCGACGAGGAGAACATGTTGCTGTCGGCGACGACCGTCAGCAAGCACCCCAAGGAACATTTCGACTTCTTCCCGCTGACCGTAGATGTCGAGGAACGGATGTATGCGGCCGGCCGCATCCCGGGTTCGTTTTTTCGTCGGGAGGGCCGGCCTTCCACCGATGCGATCCTGACTGCGCGGCTCATCGACCGCCCGCTGCGCCCGTCGTTCGTCGACGGCCTGCGCAACGAAATCCAGGTCGTGGTGACGATCCTGAGCTTGGACCCCAACGATCTATACGATGTGCTGGCCATCAACGCCGCGTCGGCCTCCACGCAGCTAGGCGGTCTGCCGTTCTCCGGCCCCATCGGAGCTGTACGGGTGGCGCTCATCGACGGCGCCTGGGTGGCATTCCCCACAGTCGAGCAGATCGAGCGTTCCGTATTCGACATGGTGGTCGCCGGCCGGATCGTCGATAGCGACGTTGCGATCATGATGGTCGAGGCCGAGGCCACCGAGAAAGTGATCGAGCTGGTCACCGGTGGTGCCGGGGCACCGACGGAAAGCGTGGTGGCCCAAGGTCTGGAGGCGGCCAAGCCGTTCATCGCCGCGCTGTGCACCGCGCAGCAGGAGCTTGCCGACGCATGTGGAGCTGCAGCGAAACCGGCCGCCGAGTACCCGGTGTTCCCCGATTACGGCGACGACGTGTACTACTCGGTGGCCTCGGTGGCCACCGATCAGCTGGCTGACGCCCTGTCCATCGGCGGCAAGGCCGAGCGCAACCAGCGCACCGAAGAGATCAAAGTCCAGGTTCTCGGGCGGCTCGCCGACACCTACGACGGCCGGGAAAAAGAGATTAGTGCTGCGTTCCGCGCGCTGACCAAGAAGCTGGTCCGGCAGCGCATTCTCACTGACCACTTCCGCATCGACGGCCGCGGCATCACCGACATCCGTGCGTTGTCGGCCGAGGTGGCCGTCGTTCCGCGGGCCCACGGCAGCGCCTTATTCCAGCGCGGCGAGACTCAGATACTGGGCGTGACCACGCTCGACATGGTCAAGATGGCCCAGCAGATCGACTCGCTCGGTCCGGAGACAACCAAGCGCTACATGCACCACTACAACTTCCCACCCTTTTCCACCGGCGAGACCGGCCGGGTCGGGTCGCCCAAGCGGCGCGAGATTGGCCATGGCGCGCTGGCTGAGCGGGCGCTGGTGCCAGTACTGCCCAGCGTCGAAGAATTTCCCTACGCCATCCGGCAGGTGTCAGAGGCATTGGGATCCAACGGCTCTACTTCGATGGGGTCGGTGTGCGCCTCCACACTGGCGCTGCTCAACGCCGGAGTGCCGCTGAAGGCGCCGGTGGCCGGCATCGCGATGGGTCTGGTTTCCGACGATGTCGAAGTAGAAGGTGGTGGAACCGAGCGACGCTTTGTCACCCTGACTGACATCCTCGGCGCCGAGGATGCGTTCGGCGACATGGACTTCAAGGTCGCCGGCACCAAGGACTTCGTCACCGCCCTGCAGCTGGACACCAAGTTGGATGGAATTCCGTCCCAGGTGCTCGCAGGTGCGCTGGACCAGGCCCGCGACGCTCGCCTGACCATCCTGGAGGTCATGGCCGAGGCGATCGACCGACCCGACGAGATGAGCCCGTATGCGCCGCGAGTGACCACCATCAAGGTTCCGGTGGACAAGATCGGCGAGGTCATCGGGCCCAAGGGCAAGGTCATCAACTCCATCACCGAGGAGACCGGTGCCCAGATCTCCATCGAGGATGACGGCACCGTGTTCGTGGGCGCCACCGACGGCCCCTCAGCGCAAGCCGCCATCGACAAGATCAACGCGATCGCCAATCCGCAATTGCCGACGGTAGGGGAGCGGTTCCTCGGAACGGTGGTCAAGACCACCGATTTCGGTGCCTTCGTGTCGCTGCTCCCGGGCCGCGACGGCTTGGTGCACATCTCCAAGCTGGGCAAGGGCAAGCGCATCGCCAAGGTGGAGGACGTCGTTCACGTCGGAGACAAGCTGCGGGTGGAAATCGCGGATATCGACAAGCGCGGCAAGATCTCGCTGGTTTTGGTGGATGACGACGAAAACTCCGCCGCAGCGCCCAGCGCAGCGCCAGCCGATGCCGCGACGGCCAGTAGCTGACCCAGCGGCCCAGGCAGTGCGTCGCACTGCACTGCCGGGCGGGCTGCGCGTCGTTACCGAATACCTGCCTGCAGTGCGTTCCGCTTCCGTCGGGGTGTGGGTAGGGGTGGGATCGCGCGACGAGGGTGCCACGGTGGCCGGCGCCGCCCACTTCCTCGAGCACCTGCTCTTCAAGTCGACACCCACCCGGAGCGCCGTGGACATTGCGCAGGCAATGGACGCCGTCGGTGGCGAGCTGAACGCGTTCACCGCCAAGGAACACACCTGTTACTACGCGCACGTGCTCGACAGTGACCTGGCGCTAGCCGTCGACCTGGTCGCCGATGTGGTGCTCAACGGGCGCTGCGCCGCCGACGATGTCGAGCTGGAACGCGACGTCGTGCTCGAGGAAATTGCGATGCGCGACGACGATCCTGAGGACGCGCTTGCGGACATGTTCTTGGCAGCGTTGTTCGGTGACCACCCGGTGGGCCGGCCGGTCATTGGCAGCGTGCAATCCGTATCGGTGATGACGCGAGCCCAATTGCACTCCTTCCACGTGCGGCGCTATACACCAGAGCGGATGGTGGTGGCGGTGGCCGGCAACGTCGTCCACGACGAGGTGGTCGCATTGGTGCGCCAGCACTTCGGGCCACGGCTGGTCCGCGGGCGCCAACCCATCGCGCCACGCAAAGGTGCCGGCCGGGTGAACGGCACCCCCGGCTTGATGCTCGTCCAGCGCGACGCGGAGCAGACCCACCTTTCGCTGGGTCTGCGCACGCCCGGACGCGGTTGGGAGCACCGCTGGGCGCTGTCGGTGCTGCATACCGCGCTGGGCGGCGGGCTGAGCTCCCGGCTGTTCCAGGAAATCCGCGAGGCTCGCGGGCTGGCCTACTCGGTGTACTCCGCCCTCGACATCTTCGCCGATAGCGGCGCACTGTCGGTATATGCGGCCTGCTTGCCCGAACGGTTCGCTGACGTCATGCGGGTGACCAGCGACGTGCTGGAATCGGTGGTACGCGACGGTGTCAGCGAGCAGGAGTGTCGCATCGCCAAGGGTTCGTTGCGCGGTGGTCTGGTGCTGGGACTGGAGGATTCCAGTTCACGGATGAGCCGCCTTGGTCGCAGCGAATTGAACTATGGCCGACACCGCAGCATCGAGCACACCTTGCGACAGATCGAGCAGGTCACTGTCGAGGAGGTCAACATGGTGGCTCGCCGGCTGCTGGGTAGGCGCTACGGTGCCGCTGTTCTAGGTCCTTATGGGTCGAAACGACAGCTGCCGCAACAACTTCGAGCGATGGTAAATTAGCACGATGGTACTGGGCTTCTGGGATATCGCGGTGCCCATCGTGGGTGCGCCGATGGCCGGCGGTCCGGGCACTCCGGCCCTGGCTGCAGCGGTGTCGAACGCGGGCGGGCTGGGCTTCGTTGCCGGCGGCTATCTGACGGCAGAGCAGTTCGCCGACGATATCGCTGCCGCGCGCGCGGCAACCACCGGCCCGATCGGGGCGAATCTGTTTGTGCCACAACCGAGCGTTGCCGACTGGCTACAGCTGGAGTATTACGCCGAAGAGCTCGAAGAGGTCGCCGAGTATTACCGCGTCGAAGTGGGCCATCCCATTCACGGGGACGACGACGACTGGGAGCGCAAGCTCGAGGTGGTGGCCGACGTGCGCCCGGAGGTCGTCTCCTTCACCTTCGGCGCGCCGCCACCGGATATCATTCGCCGGCTGAGCGCGTTGGGACTGTTGGTGTCGGTCACGGTGACGTCGGCTTACGAGGCCGGGGTCGCCATCGCGGCCGGTGCCGACAACCTGGTGGTGCAAGGACCAGGCGCCGGTGGGCATCGCGGCACCTTTGCACCCGACATGGAGCCTGGCGAAGAGTCGCTACACCAGCTGCTCGATCGGATCGGCAACGCGCATAGTGTGCCGCTGATCGCCGCGGGTGGCCTAGGCACTGCCGAGGATATCGCGGCCGTCCTGCGCCGGGGAGCGGTTGCCGCGCAGGTCGGCACCGCGCTGCTGCTGGCCGCCGAAGCCGGGACCCACCCGGTACACCGCCTGGCATTGAAGAATCACGAATTCGACGCAACGCTGGTTACCCGGGCGTTCTCCGGTCGGTATGCACGCGGGCTGGCGAACAACTTCACGCGTCTGCTCGACCAGGTGGCGCCGCTGGGCTACCCCGAGGTCAACCAGATGACCAAGCCGATACGGGCGGCGGCGGTCGAGGCGGACGACCCGCACGGAACTAATCTCTGGGCGGGAACTGCCTACCGGGAGGCGCGGTCGGGGACGGCGGCCGACATCGTCGCCGCCTTGACTCCCGACGTGCGATCACGGTAACGCCCCTGCGAGAGCTCGTGGCTTGCCAGCCTTGGGCTGAACCTCAGCCCAGCACGCTCACCGGATCAGTGAACGGCAGATCCAGATCGATGGCCACATGCTGCGCGACCAACGCGCCGGCATGAGTGGAAAGGCCTTTGGCCAGAGCGGGATCGGATTGGCATGCCGCTTGCCACCCGTGGTCGGCGAGCTTGAGCACGTACGGCATGGTCGCGTTCGTCAGCGCATAGGTCGATGTCTTGGGTACCGCACTGGGCATGTTGGCCACGCAGTAGAACAGCGTGTCGTGCACGGTGAACGTCGGATCGTCGTGTGTGGTGGGCCGCGAATCCTCGAAGCAGCCGCCCTGGTCGATCGAGATGTCTACCAGTACGGCACCCGACTTCATCTGTGAGACAAGGTAGTTAGAGATCAATGTGGGAGCTTTGGCGCCGGGCAGCAAGACGGCGCCGATCACCAGGTCGGCGCGCTTGACGGCTCCTTCCAGCTCATATTTCGACGAGTAGCGGGTGTTGATCCGCCCGCCGAACTCTGCGTCGAGGAGCCGAAGCTTGTTGATGTTGATATCGAGGACCCGCACGCTGGCTCCCATGCCGCTGGCGACCCGGGCAGCGTTGTAGCCGGCGGTGCCGGCGCCGACCACCACGACATCGGCAGGTTTGACGCCCGGAACCCCGCCCATCAGCACCCCGCGCCCGCCGTGGGTGCGCATCAGCAGATGGGCCCCGACCTGAGCGGAGAGCCGACCGGCGACCTCGCTCATCGGAGCCAGCAACGGAAGGGCGCCATCGGCGGTTTGCACTGTCTCGTAGCCGATCGACGTGGTCCCGGATGCCAGTAGCGCCTGCGTACATGCACGTGAGGCGGCCAAATGTAGATATGTGAACAGGATCTGTCCGGAGCGGAGGTAACCGTACTCGGCCGACAACGGTTCCTTAACCTTGAGCAGCAAGTCGGCATCGGCCCACACCTGTTCGGCGGTGCTGATCAGCTGGGCCCCGGCCGCCTTGAACTTCGCGTCCGAGATCGCCGATCCTTCTCCGGCACCGGCCTGAACGAGGACTTCGTGGCCACGGTGGGTCAGTTCGGCAACGCCCGCCGGAGTGATGGCCACCCGGAATTCATTGTTCTTTGTCTCAGTCGGAATGCCGACTCGCATGGTCGCCCCTTGTCTCGAGTTAACGGCTCAAGTGTGAAGAACATTCGAGGCTACGGCAAACAGTATGAAGCTAATTCTGTATAGTGCCAGTGTGTCCGAACAGCTTACGGAAGAGCCGGGTCCACCGAGCCGATCGCCGAAGGATGTTCGGCGGGCAGAGCTTGACGAGGTGGACCGCAAGATTCTCGTCTTGCTGCACGGCGACGCCAGGATGACCAACAACGCACTTGCCAAGGCAGTCGGGATCGCGTCATCGACGTGTCACGGCCGGGTGAGACGGTTGGCGGACCTCGGGGTGATCCGCGGCTTCTACACCGATATCGATCCCGTCGCGGTGGGATTGCCGCTGCAGGCGATGATCTCGGTCACTCTGCAGGCCAACGCCCGGGGCAAGATTCGCAGCTTCATTCAGCAGATCCGCCGCAAGCGGCAGGTGATGGATGTCTATTTCTTGGCCGGTGCCGACGATTTCATCCTGCACGTCGCGGCCCGCGACACCGAGGATCTGCGTTCGTTCGTGGTGGAGAACCTCAACGCGGACAGCAACGTCGCCGGCACCCAGACGTCGCTGATCTTTGAGCATCTGCGCGGGGCGGCACCCATCTAGGGCCTCCCAGGCTTTCTGGGCTGGTTATCATCGAGCGCATGACTGAGCCATCCGCGTCTGCCACCGTGCAGATCAACGCCAGCCCGGAGCGGGTGTACGGGCTGATCACTGACCTACCGACGCTGGCCGCGCTGGCCGAGGAGGCAGTGTCGATGAAATTGCGTAAGGGCGACACCATTCACCGGGGTGCCGTATTCGTCGGGCACAACAAGAACGCCGGAAAGAGCTGGAACACGAGGTGCACCGTCACCGACGCGGAGCCGGGCCGCATCTTCGCGTTCGATGTCCGCACGGCCGTAATTCCGGTATCACGCTGGCAATACGACATCGTCGCCTCCGGCGGCGGCTGCCGGGTCACCGAGAGCACCTGGGACCGGCGACCCCGCTGGTTTCGCAAGATCGCCAGCGTGGCAACCGGCGTCCAGGATCGTGCGGCAGCTAACGCCGAACACATCCAGCTCACCCTGCAACGCCTGAAGCAACGGGCTGAGGCCGAATAGCGAGCACGCCACTATACTTGGCGGCACATAATGTCCACCGGGGAGACATCTTCGGCGTTTACGCAAACGCCTAGGGTTGTCTGGGGTAAGGGGGCCTAATGTTTACCGGGGCCAACGCCGCTGACCACGAGCGTCTTGTCCTTGAAGCGCGTGACGTGCAATTCGACTGGGCGGACTTGCCGTTTCACTATGTGCCGAACGAGCCAATGGCCACGCACTTCATGAATGTTTTGCACCTGCTGCTCCCGGCCGGCGAAGAGTTCTTCGTCAAGGTTTTCAAGAAGGCCCTACCGCTGATCAAGGACGATCAGCTGCGGCTGGACGTGCTGGGGTTCATCGGCCAGGAGGCGATCCACTCGCAATCGCACTCCGGTGTGCTTTCCCACTTCGCCGCCCAGGGCGTCGACGTGACGCCGTTTACCGACCAGACCGCGTGGCTGTTCGAGAAGCTGTTGGCCGACAAGCCCCGCCGACGCCTAAGACGTCAGCACAGCTGGTTGCTCGAGCAGATCTGTTTCATCTCGGCCATCGAGCACTACACCGCCGTCTTGGGCGCGTGGGTCTTGGACTCACCGCAACTGGATGCCGTCGGCGCCGACCCGGTGATGTTGGACCTGCTCCGCTGGCACGGGGCAGAAGAAGTCGAGCACAAAGCGGTGGCCTTTGACACCATGAAGCATCTGCGCGCCGGGTATTGGCGGCGGGTACGCACCCAGCTTGTCGTCAGCCCGGTGCTGCTGCTGCTGTGGATCCGTGGTGTTCGGTTCATGTACTCGGTGGATCCATGCTTGTCGCCGGGGACCAAGCCGCGTTGGCGGGATTACCTAGCGGCGGCGCGCCGCGGCCTGGTGCCCGGTCCATGGCAGTTAATGCGCGTTGTCGGCGACTACTACAAGCCTGGTTTTCATCCCTCGCAGCTGGGTGGACTGGAGCGGGCCGTCGAGTACTTGGCGGTCTCAGCTGCTGCCCGAGCGGCGCGCTGACCCATGGCGGCGGTCACCGGAAACGTGCCGGAAAGCATCTGGACGACTAGGCCCGCGGACCTGTACGGGGGCGGGCGGCGGGACCGCTTCGCTACCGCGTTGTGGGGTGTGCGCGCACTGTTCGGCGGGCTGGCTTCGGCATCGCGGTGGAACCCGTCGTGGGTGGCTCCGGTGCGACGCACACACCAGGCGAAAGTTATCGAACGCGCATTCGTCGCGCGCGATGTGGTTGCCTTGACGCTGGCGGACCCAGACGGCGGATTGCTGCCGTCCTGGACGCCCGGTGGGCACATTGACGTTCAGTTGCCGTCGGGCCGGCGCCGGCAGTATTCGCTGTGCGGACCACCCGGGCGGCGCACCGACTATCGCATCGCCATCCGCCGCATCGCTGACGGCGGCGGCGGTTCTATCGAGATGCACGAGGCGTACGACGTGGGCGACACCCTGATGTTTGAAGGCCCACGCAACGCCTTCAGTCTGGGAACGGCGGAGCGCGAGGTGCTGTTTGTGATCGGCGGCATCGGCGTGACCCCGATTCTGCCGATGATCCGGGTAGCTCAGAAGCGCGGAATTAGTTGGCGCGCAATATATGCGGGCCGTTCGCGAAAGCACATGCCGTTGCTCGACGAGGTCGTGTCAGTGGCGCCCCAGCAGGTCACGGTATGGGCCGACGACGAGTACGGCCGCTTTCCGGCCGTCGAAGACCTGCTGGCCGGTGCCGGGCCGACGACGGCCGTTTACGTGTGTGGGCCAACCCCGATGCTGGAAGCGGTGCGCGCCGCCCGTGCCGAACACGCCAATGCGCCACTGCACTACGAGCGATTCAGCCCGCCGCCGGTAGTCCACGGCGTGCCGTTCGAACTGGTACTGGCTCGGTCGCGGCACGTGCTAAGCATTCCGGCAGACCGCTCGGCGCTGGCCGTCATGCTCGACAGCGACCCGGCCTTCAGCTACTCGTGCCAGCAGGGCTTCTGCGGCACCTGCAAGGTGAAAGTGCTTGCCGGACAAGTGGATCACCGCAGCCGCCGACCCGAGGGTGACGGCGAAATGCTGGTCTGTGTATCGCGGGCAAAGAGCCAGCGGCTGGTTATCGACGCCTGAGGACTACCGGCTTCTACTTTCACAGTGGGCACTGTGTCTTGCGACGGGTGCTCGGGGCCCCAGCCGCCATGGCAGGGCATCGGGACGGCGTGCCACCCTCTCCGGTGCCATGCAGCATTGCCGCTTTGACTGCAACCCGTTGGGCTGGCCCCGTATCGTGCGGATCAGCTCCGACCAATGTCTGAGGACCGGCTCATGGCCGGTTAGGTTTCTAGCCGTTTTCGGATGCTAGCGAGTCGTTGTGCCAGCTCTACCTCATCGATGACCCCATGAACGACCAGTGAGTGTGCTAGTGACATCAGTTGGCTTTCTGGATAGGGCAGGCGTGAATAGCGGGTGCTGGAGAGGAGATCTTCTTCGTTTCGTCGCTTCGTGAAATCGGGGATGTCGGCGCTGCAGGCGGCGCGGTCGAGGGCGTCGCAGAGGCCGTCCAAGCTGGTCTTCCAGGGCGGCAACGGATTGGCCACACCGTACTTGGCGGCCATGCGAGACCAGACCTGATTGCGCTGCACGATTTGACGCAGCGGCGTGATGGCGATCTGCTCGATCGAATCCGACTTATCTGGGTTCATGTCTTGGCTGTCACTCGGTAGCGGGGTGAACGGCCGCGCGGGTGTCGGTGATGACATTGGTGGTGACGCCAGGCTTGGGCAGGGCCACGCCGATTAAGCAGTCGCGGGTGACGATCTGGGCGAGCTCATCCTCGTCCCAGCCTTCGGTGCCCTTTGGGCGCAGGGGTAGCACCATGAAGCGATGCTTCTGATTCGAATCCTCCACCCGGATAGCGATATCGCTCGGCAGATAGAGCCCGAATTCAGCGAGCACTTGACGTGGCCAGCGGACCATGCGGCGGCGATAGTTGGGGGTGCGGTACCACTCCGGAGAGTTACCCATGATTGGTCGCGGGTAGCATGAACACAATGCGCAGACGATCACGTGATGCAGTGTCGGCGTGTCTTCGAGGATTTTAAGCGCGGTGAAATCGCTTGGCGTGCCGAAGCCGGTGGGTTCTAGCCAGTCGACGCCAACCGCTTTGCTTGCAGCTAGCGCGTCGGTGAGTGCGAGTTTCTTGAATTCAGGATCGAGCCAGGCCCGGGCCACCAGGTGCGCCGCCGGCGTCGAGTTGATCTGCTCGGCGAATTCGGTGAAGCGGCGATGCTCTTCAGCGGTGAAAAGGCCCTTTTCGATACACAATTCGCGCAGCGCGATCTCGAGCACCTCGAAGTCGGTGATCTCGTCCACCGTGGGGGCAAGCTCTCGGTCGTGGTCGTGGTCGTGGTCGTGGTCGTGGTCGGTCATCTCGAAATCCCTACTCTTACCAGACGCTAGGCATGCCTGGCTGCCTCGAGCCAGCGCTCGGGAAGCTCCGTCTGCAACGTGTCGGTTGCAGTCCCGGTGTAGCCGTGCCACAGCTGGGAGAGGTTGAACCGAACAACATAGAACCACTCCGGTTGCGCGTCGGGCCAGTCCCACGTTTCGTCCTCGGCGGCGGGGCTTTCATATGCAACAGAAGCGATCTCGCCTATGGCGCCGCGGACGTACTCTGGTGTGCGGGTATATAGCAGCGCTGGCAGTTCGCGCACCACCACCGGGTCGCCGACCCGAAACTTGGGCTTCCCAGCCCGACCGGCATACACCTGCGGGTCCCCGATGCCGACCGCGTGTATGTGGTGGGCATTGCGGGCAATTTGTGCGCCGTCGCCGTCGAACTTCGGCTTTGCTTCAAGCTTCTTACCGCTGAGGCCGTCGGCATACCGAGCCTTGACCTCTGCCATCCGTTCACTCAGCTCTCCCAGACGGATGTGATGTTTTTCCACCAGAACTCGTGCGACCGCCCACAGCCAGCGACCGTAGTAAGGGAACCCGAGATAGACGGCGCGCCCCACGTCGACATTGCCGATTCGGCGACGCTCTTCTGAGAGCCAAATGCCGCGCCAGGCAAGCACTTCACAGAGTACGTAGGTCATGTGCTCCCAGTACTCATACTGCTTGCCTTCATACTTGATGGCCGCATCGGGCTCGCCGCCGACGTCATGACTGGTCTTCATGTAGGCCCAGAAGCGATCATGGTCAAGCCGATCCGGTGTCGGGGCGTCGGGAAGCTCGGGATAGGCCGACTTGAGCCGAGCCACCAGCTCGAGCTGACGGGTACGGTCAGCGGCTGTACTCATGACCTCTCCTCTTACGGTGCCGTGATTCTCTAGCGGTATGTCATGGGCCCATACGTTCAGAGATCACGGCCACCGCACATCTGTGGCTCTAACGGCAACGATCCTTCTGCGGTAGGCAATTCGGGTCACATGTGAGCGAGGCCCCAACCCGTACGAAGC
>NZ_VTZN01000229.1 GCF_008370645.1 Mycobacterium simiae | reverse complement strand
AGTGTCGCCGAGCACCAACGCGGGCAGCATCGCGGCTTGATCGGCCGGCAATACTTCCCGGACGGCCAAGGCAAACTGTCTGCGAACCATGTGTGCGGCTCGCTGTAGCCGATTGGCGTAGCCCACCGCCGGCCGGCCCACCGCGGTGAGCACCGCGACCGTCAGATCGTGTCGGGCCGGGCGAGCGATGTGGGCGGTGAACCGTACCGGCTGGCCAACTGTCAGCTCGCCATACTCCGCTGCTCGCGCGAAAACCACTACACGGCCTGAGATTTCGTCGTCATGCAGCCGCTGGATGGTGGCCCGGAACATCAACCGCCCAGGTGCTAGGGACAGCGGGCTTTCGGTGGGCGAGACCGTGACCGGAGCGGACGTCCCAAACGCGGTAGTAATCGGGTGGCGCCCGACCGAATCGGCTCGTAACGCGACCGCGAAACCATAGCCGGCGCCCACCACACCGACCGCCACCAAGCCGGCACTGATGGCGCACAGTCGCACCGAGCGCTGCAACCGCGCCAACCACCACAGCGCACCCGAGCCGATGGCAACCATGACGCAGCACGCTGCGCATGCCCGGCCAATCGGCCAACCGATACCCGCGGCAGTCACCATCCAACTGGTCAGTGCGGCCGGAGCCAGACGCAGATCCACCGGCGCTGCCGGCCCTACCCGAAGGTGCACCAGCGTCAGACACGGACCATGGCGCGCAACTTGTCCAGCCGCGCCGGCCCGATACCGTCGACGTCGGCAAGCTGGTCGATGCTGGTAAACCTGCCGTTGGCCTGCCGCCACGCGACGATCGCGGCAGCAGTGACCGGTCCGACCCCGGGTAAGGCGTCCAACTGCGCCACGGTCGCCGTGTTGAGGTCGACTACCTCGGCGGGCTTGGGACCGGGCTTGGGGCTTGGGTGGGGCCCATCGGCGGCCGGCCCCGAGCCCGCCATGCCGGTGCTGACGGAGCTGCCTAACGTGGTCGGTTGCCCCGCAACGGGAGCAAGTCCAACCACGATCTGCTCGCCGTCAGCTACCTGGCGGGCCATGTTGAGGCCGATGGTGTCGGCACCGTCTATCGCGCCGCCGGCAGCATGTAGCGCATCGGCGATCCGCGCGCCCGGTGCCAGGGTGACCAATCCGGGGGTATGCACCAGGCCGACGACGCTGACCACCACCGGCTGGTCCGCCCCCGGTGGCTGACCGGGGCCCGCCGACAACCTAGGTCCGGCTGCTGAGGTCGACGAACCTCGTTCGACTGCAGGCAGTTTGGCCGATGTGACCGGCGCGGGCCGGTCACGCACCAACGTGAATACGGCGACCAGCACCGCCAGCGCGGCAACCACCGCCATCGCGATGGCACCGGCACGCCCTGGATCGGCGCGCACCTTCTCCAGCCAGCCTCGGCTGCTCGACGAATCGGGAAGCCAGCGCGGCAGCAGCGAGTTAGGGCCATCGTCCGGGTCATCGCAGACATCCGCCGATTCGGCTGTTGACCGCTGCTGCGGTGGAGAATGTGGGTCGGCGCCGAGTCGGCGATGCACGCGCTCGGCGGGCAGTTCAGTGTGCATGGGCCGACCGTAGGGGCGTTGACCGCCAAAACAGCCCCGACAACAGCGCCTCGCCTACCTTCCTGTGGATGAATCCAAGGCTGTGCATGAGTCACTGTTGCGCACCGCTGGTCAGGTTTGATAGCAGCCGAGGTGGGTAGCCGCTGCAAACCCGCCAGCTCTACGACGAACACCGGGCGTTTCCATCTCTGCTACAACTCGCGGCTTGACTATTAACTTCGTGAGATGTCTGATCGCTAAAGACACGGCAGGCTTCACTTGACGTTACGGACCGTTCCATTGCACACCCCGCCATGCGGGAAGTTCGACGCTGGGCTTCGGCCCCGCCCGTTTCCGGGCGACACCGCCAGCCTGCTACCGGGCCTCCTGACAGCTACCCGGACCGGACTTACACCGGCAAGCGACAACGAGCTTACGAATCGGTCGGCAACCACCCACATGATCAACCACCTTTCACTACTGGAGGCACCAGGAGGCTGCCGATGAAGCTGGCGCTTACACCCGACGAAGCCGCATTCCGCGACGAGCTGCGCACCTTTTACACCACGCAGATCCCCGCCGAGATCCGCGAGCGGGTGCGTCAGGGCGAATCGCTGACCAAAGACCACTTCGTCACCAGCCACAAGATCCTGCACGACCATGGGCTCGCGGTACCCAATTGGCCCGTCGCGTGGGGCGGGAAGGACTGGACACCCACGCAGTTCCAGATTTGGACCGACGAGATGCAATTGGCGAGCGTCCCAGAGCCACTGAACTTCAACACCAAAATGGTTGGCCCGGTAATCGCCGAATTCGGATCCCAGCAGATCAAGCAGCGCTTCCTGCCGCCGACGGCGAACATGGACATCTGGTGGTGCCAGGGCTTCTCGGAGCCCGAAGCCGGCTCCGACCTCGCCTCGCTGCGCACCGCCGCGGTGCGTGACGGCGACAGCTACGTTGTCAATGGGCAAAAGACATGGACGACGCTGGGCCAGTACGCGGACTGGATCTTTTGCCTGGTGCGTACCGACCCGCAGGCGCCCAAGCGCCAGGCGGGTATCTCGTTTCTGCTCATCGACATGCAAACGCCGGGTATCACGCTGCGGCCCATCAAGACCATCGACGGCGGCCACGAAGTCAACGAGGTGTTCTTTTCCGATGTCCGAGTGCCCGCCGATCAGCTTGTCGGCGAACAGAATCAGGGCTGGACGTACGCAAAGTTCCTGCTGGGCAACGAACGCACCGGCATAGCCCAAGTCGGTCGAACCAAGGTCCGCCTCGCCGAGGTAAAGCGGCACGCAGCGGAGAACGGATTGCTCAACGATCCGCTGTTCGCCGCGCGCCTGGCCGAGGCCGAAAACGAGGTGCTGGCACTGGAACTGACGCAGGCGCGGGTGGTCTCCAGCTCTTCGGGCGGTAAGCCCAATCCGGCTTCATCGGTGCTCAAGCTGCGCGGCAGCCAACTACAGCAAATCGCCACCGAGCTGCTCGTCGAGGTGGCCGGGGCCGATGCGCTGCCGGTCGGCGCGAGCGAAATCGCGTCACCGGACTGGGCACAAACCAGCGCCGCGCACTATCTCAACTACCGCAAGACCTCGATCTACGGCGGCAGCAACGAAGTGCAACGCAACATCATCGCGTCCACCATTCTTGGATTGTGAGGCAGCCATGGACTTTCAATTGAGCGAAGAACAGACGCTGCTCCGCGACACCACCCGCGACATGTTGTCCCGCGGCTATGACGTGGAGAGCCGCAACAAGGTGATCGATACCGAACTCGGTTGGAGCCGCGAAGTTTGGAGTCAGCTGGCCGACATCGGGATTCTTGGGCTCGGGTTCGACGCGGACGAGGCGGGCCAGATCGAAATCATGGTCGTGCTCACCGAGGTC
Organism: Mycobacterium simiae; assembly: GCF_008370645.1. Classification (GTDB taxonomy): domain Bacteria; phylum Actinomycetota; class Actinomycetes; order Mycobacteriales; family Mycobacteriaceae; genus Mycobacterium; species Mycobacterium simiae_A. The sequence goes on along the minus strand of NZ_VTZN01000229.1, from coordinate 2,880 downwards.
GGCCGGCGGTTGGCGCCCGAACCCGTCGTGCACGCCGCACTGGCCCCCGGGGCGCTCATCGCCGAGTTAGGCACCCAAGCGCAGCGGCAATCGCTCGACGACGTCGCGGCTGGCCAACGGCTGCTGGCGTTCGCGCACCTGGAACCGGGCATCCGCAAGCCGGTCGATGTCGTCACGACACATGCTGTACAGCAAGGTGATTCGTGGATGCTGACCGGGCGGAAGAATCCGGTGCTCGCCGGTGACTGCGCCGACATGCTGGTGGTCAGCGCCGCATTGCCGGCCGGCGGCACCGGTTTGTTTCTGGTCGCCGGCGATGCGGTCACCCGTAACGCCTATCGGACCTTCGACGGCCAGCGCGGCGCGCAAATTGACCTGGACCGCGCGCCTGCCGAACCGCTCGGCGATGATGCGGTCGACGCGTGCGCTGCCATCGGTAGGGCCATCATCCGGATGCAGTCCGCGTTGTGTTCCGAAGCGGTCGGCGCCATGGAGGAAGCGCTTCGCCTGACCACCGATTATCTCAAGACACGCAAGCAGTTCGGCGTCACGCTGAACAAGTTCCAAGCACTCACCCAACGTGCCGCAGATATGTACGTGTCGCTGGAGTTGGCGCGCAGCATGAACCTCTATGCCGCGATGTCGATCGCCGACGGCAACTTCGACCCACTGATCGCCGCACGAGCCAAGCTGCAAATCGGCCGATCGGGCCGGCACATCGGGCAAGAGGCGATCCAGCTGCACGGCGGCATCGGGATGACCGCGGAATATCCGGTCGGCCACTATGCGGCCCGGCTTACCGCGATCGAGCACACGTTGGGGTCCACGCATGATCAGCTGCAGGTCCTCATCGACCGCATCGCTGACTACGATTTGGCCAGGCTGTAGCACACTGGCCGAACTCTCCAGCAGAGTCTTCGCGTTACTTTGCGAAGGCAACCGCACCGGGATGTCCGAATTCGTCGCCCCCGGCCGCTGGCGACCCCGGTGTGGGTCATCGTCGACAACGACGAACTGGTATTGGCCACCCACGCAAATTCGATGTCAGCGAGTGCGGTTAGAACTCGAAAGCAGTCTCCGCGGGAACATCGCTGACAAACGCCGCGTCGAAACGGCGCACCAGTTGGGAATCCTTGGCGCGCAACCGGTTCGCCGCGGCAAATGTCGAGGCGCGGTGCACCCCCAGATACAGACTGCCCAGGACATCGCGGCCCAATACCATCTCCGGATCCGCATCGGTCGGCGTGCAACGGGCACGGCCGTCACCGATCTCCAGCGCGAATCGGCCCGCGCCCGATACCTCCAGCACGGTGGTGAGTTCCCCGGCATAGCTGCGCGCCTCGAGTGTGGCCGGCACATCCATGATTCGCAGCCACAGTCCGTCCTGGCACCAGGTGGTGCGGGCCAGTCGGGTATCGGTGAGCAGGAACGGCAACGGGTCATCCGGGCGGGTGAGGATGCTGACCCGTTCCATCGAGTCGAGCCCAAGCAGAGCCCGCCACAACGCACCGCGCGCGTCGGCGGTTACGGCCCTGAATTCGCCAACACGCGCCAGCTTGAGATCCGTACGGTCCACCCGATACAGCGCGTAGCCATCGGGATGCACGAGCGCATAGCACTCGCGCTCCGCAGGATCCCGCTCGGTCAGCAGGCCGTCCCAGAGCACCTTCGGGCGCAGCAGCCCGCCCGGCACCTGCGTGCGCCAGCGCTCGTAGATTGCCTCAAACGCACCGCGATGCTCGGTGGGCCTGACCAACCGGACCGTCCCAGCACCCGATGCGTCGGCATGGAAACCGGCGAAACGCCGATCGACAGTCAGCTCATGCAGGATGGTGGCGGGCCCGTAGCCGAATCTGCCGTAGATACCGCCCTCGCTGGCAAACAGGGCTGCCATCGGGTAGCCGGAAGCGGATATGCGATTGTGCAATTCGGTGCACATCGTGCGCAGCAACCCGCGCCGGCGGTGGGTCGGTGCGACCGCGACGAAGCTCAGACCGGCCGTTGGCAGCACGGCCCCACCGGGCACCGTCAGCCGCAGGTCCAGATACAGCGCCATCGCGACGACGTCAGGACCGTCCCGGACCACCACGGCCCCGTCGTCGGGCACCAACGCACGCAACGCGTTCGCCGCCTCGGGACCGACAAAGTCGGTGAAGCTAGCTGCGGCCAGGAAGTACATTCCCGGCCAATCGTCCTCAGTCGGACTTCGAACAATCACGGTCACAAGATCCGACTGTGACACACACCCGTGCCGGCGCGCATCTCAATATTGTGGCGATAATTGCTCCCATCCTACCGGCAACGGAGCCGCGATGAGCACAAATCGGCGCAGGGGCGGAAAACCGTGTCCGCCAGCAGGGTCGTCGTTTTGCCGGCCATTCCCGCCATGTTGCCGCTGACCCCCAGACGCTCGCGCTCGACGGCGGCGGTTGCGGTGATCCGGTCCGCACCGTCCTGCAGCGCCCCGCACGGTGCGGTCGGCCCGAACCTGTACTTCATTCCATCGCCTGGTTACATCGCCGCGACGGTGACCGTGATGTCGGGATAGTTGTCGGCGTCGAAGAAGTCGCTTGAGAATTTCATTCACCCAGTCCGCGACAATTCGACGACCAGGGAATCTCACGCGCCGACAAATTCCTCAAATAGCGAATTAAAAAATTGTAAGAAACGTTGCGCGAATAGGCCCAATCGGATAAAGAATAACAACGTAGTGCGCGATTATTGGGCTGGCGGAGGGTATGAAATGTCGTTCGTGAGCGTAACGCCGGAGATAGTTGCAACAGCCGCTACGGAGCTTGCCGGCATCGGCTCGGCAATCGGCGACGCTACCGCCGCCGCCGCGGCCCCGACGACCGCGGCGGCGGCTGCGGCCGCTGATGA
>NZ_VTZN01000228.1 GCF_008370645.1 Mycobacterium simiae | reverse complement strand
GCACCCCAGCGCCGACCGGCGCACCCACCGCAGCACACCAGAACGGAGACCACCATGACCACCTCGGTAGCAGCCACCCACCGCACCCCGCCGGCGATCATCACCCACAGCGTGGCGGTCATCGCGGGCCAACAGCGCGCCGACATCAGCGTCCATCACGCCCGCACCCCCGATGCGCGGATCTGCCTGGCGTTCAACGGCATCCACATGGTCCTCTACAGCTGCCTTTCGAAGGGGTCCAACAACCAGCACCACACGCACTTCCTGAGCCTTTGTCGCGCTGTGCAGTGCACAGGTAACAAGCTATGCACAGCACGGGCGGAGAATGACGTTTGGCGCGTTGTCCCGTCGGTGCTCGGATCTAGCGTTGACGCTGATGTACAAGGCCTTTCACTTCAGCACCGATGCCGGTGGCTACTGGTCGGTGATCGACGACCGCGACTACGTCGTCGTCGAGCTTGCGGACGACTTCCTGCAGTTCATGCGATTTGCACGAGGCCGGGCTGAGTCAACGACACGCAAGTACGCCGAATCCATCGCGCTGTACTACAACTTTTGCGCCGACCGCTCGGCGAACTGGGCCGATCCCGACATCACGGCATTCCAAATGTGGTTGCGGATAGCACCGTCTCCGCGACACCCTCATGCGTCGCGACGGGTATGGGCTGGCCCCGGGCACCACCCGGCACGCAACAACAACCGAATCAACCTAATCACCTACGCCGTATGTGAGATGTTCAAATTCGCAGCAGCAGAGGGGGTATCGGTCGAGTCGAAGCTCAACCGACTCTTTGAGATGGCGCCGGTCCAGAACTACGGACCGAGCGACCGTCGGCATCAGCTGTCCACCACTGTGATCCTGCGCCGCCGCCACCGCCTTCAGCCTCAGCGCGGCAGCAGCAGACGAGACGCCCCGGTTGCGGTCGTGAAGAACCTCCTGGCCGAATGCCTCAACGCCCGCGATGCCCTCTTGGTGGCAATGCTCGCCACTACCGGGCTTCGCCGAGGCGAGGCGCTTGGCTTGAGGTTGTCGGATCTGCACTTTTTACCTGATTCCACATCCCTGGGCTGCCAGATCGACGGCCCGCACTTGCATGTCGTACCGCGCGTCAACAGCAATCAGGCCCAGGTCAAAAACCAGAAACCGCGGGCACTCCCGGTCACCGCCGCTCTAATCACCATGTACGAGCGTTACCGGATGGACAGGGATGCATGCCGGCAGGCTCGCGAATCGGACTACGTCTTCGTCAACCTGTACCGGGCTCCTTTGGGTGAACCTATGAAACTGCACGCTGCCAACGACCTCCTGAGCAGACTCAGCCGCCGCACCGGGCACAAGGTCAGCCCTCACATGCTGCGTCACACCTTCGGGACCGGCGCCGCTCAAACAGAATCGCTTGACGTGGTCGCCGAGCTGCTCGGACACGCGAACCTGCAGACGACGCAGACCTATCTGCACCCCGATATGACTCGACAGCGCACGGCAATTGAGGCGGGCGCGTTGTCCCAACACCTCGAAACGCCCACCACCTCATGAAGGGTATTCGCGGCGCGCTTGTTCTCCTGCCTGCAGACAATGGAGCCGATTCGTCGAACAGCCCATTCGATCACTGGCTACAGACGGCAGGGTGGGATCCAATTCTTCTGCAACTGCTGCCATCACCCACACACGCCACCCTGGGGTGGAGGACTTGCGCAGTCGACACCTGCGACCGGCCCGCCTGGGGGCAGCAGAACAACGGATTGTGCGAAGGTTGCAAGACCCAATGGCAGGCAAGGGGCAAGCCGGACCGGGACGTCTTCGATCGCCAACCACCCAAACGTCTGCGTTACAACCAGCGCCCGACCGCTTGCCTGGTGAACCACCAAGGCGTGCGCTGCGGCAGGGACGCCCAGAACAAAGGCCTGTGCGGGCCTCACTCATACGCCGTGACGCGAAGTAAGCGTGACCGCGACGCCGTGATCGCCGGCCTGCGCCCGCTACCCAGCCTCGGCCCGTGCCGGGTCGCCGCATGCGACCGCGGCGCCTGTCTTCCGGGCACGCGCCTGTGTAAGGCTCACGGTCAGCGGTGGCAACGATTTAGACAGGCCAATTCGGGAGCGGATCTCGACGAATGGTCACGGCGTGCCAAGCAAGTCAGCGACAGCCGGCGCGTGTTGTTCGGCGGCGTTCATCCACACGTCAGGCGCCAGATCCTGTTCGGCGTCTATAACCGATCGCGCCGAGGATCGCGTACCCGCCTGGATCACCTGCAGCGACTGGTCGACTGGGTGCGCTACTCGCAGATGTCGGATCTCAAGTCGGCCCGCCACACCCAGGTGCCCTCCCCCTGGCCCCGAGGCGCCGACCAAATACTGCAAACGATCTTGACCACCGTCGAGTACGGCGATCAACGTCCCGAGGATTTCCGCGACGCCGACGTATGGCCCGGCGTCGTGTTCGGCAAAAACGGCGTCGCCGACTTCCGAGAGATCTCGCAAATCTGGCTTCGCGAAATCACACAAGCCTGGTGCTGGGATAACCTCAACCGCACCAGCAACTTTGCCATGTTCCGCAACGTACTCAACGAGATCGACTATTTCTCTGACTATCTGCGTGCCAACGCCGCTGACACCGGGAATGACGTCGCCGCCCTTGACCGCTCGACTCTTACCGGCTTTGCTCGGTATCTGGCAGCTCTCGTTGAGCAAGGCGCCGAAAGATACCGCGCACGGTACAACCGCAAAACGATCGTGCCCTGGAACAAATCCCTGCAGCACAAGTGCCTCCTAGCGGTGCAACGGATTCTGCGCTACGGCCGCGACACCGGCCGCATGGAGCACTTCGCCGGATCCTTCATGATCACCAACGACCTGCTCGTCCCACAGGTGAAAAATCCTCAGAAAGACGATGCCGGCGCCGCCCTCCCGACCACGATCATCCGGCAGATGTTCACCGCTGAATCGTTGAGAGCGCTGCGCGCCCTCAACGAGCACCTGCCTGCCCTTGTGCGCCTCGCCGCCGAAACCGGCCGTCGCCCGGGCGAACTCGTGTCACTGAAGTACGACTGCCTCGACACAGAGTCCGAACGTGGCCCATACCTGATCTACACCGAAACGAAAGTGACTGGCGGCCAGGAACGTAAACTGCCCGTTCTGGGTGCCGTCGTCGACACCGTCCGCGACCAACAGCTACGAACGCGACAACGGTACCCGGACACACCCATTGAACACCTGCGGCTGTTTCCCCGCGCGAGCATGAACCCGCACGGCTACCACCCAATGGACTCATCACTGTTCGGGGTGCGGCTAAGAGAGTGGATCGACGCGCTTCCCCGCCTGGACTCCGACACGATCGGCGAAGACGGACAACCCCTTCCGTTCGATCGGACACTTATTTCGGGCTACTCGTTTCGCCACACCTACGCCCAGCGCCATGCTGACGCCGGAACTCAGCCGGATGTATTGATGGCGCTCATGGGCCACGAGCGGATCTCGACCACCATGGGCTACTACCGGATTCCGCAGAAACGCCGCCGGGAAGCGGCGGAGACCGTCGGAAGCCTCATCATCGAGGGTGATTCCTTGAAGTTCGGAGGCATGACACGCGACCATCGGCTCGCCGACGAACGGGCCACCATCGCAGTGCCATTCGGAAAATGCTCCAACCCGCAAAACGTTGCCGCCGAAGGCTACGGCTGCCCGATCCGGCACCGATGCTTCGGATGCGCCTCATTCGGCAGTGACCCGTCCTACCTACCGGAGATGCGACGCCGCCTACTCGACCTCAAGGCCATCCGAGCCCGAATCGACGCCTTCGATGGAGCGGCCGAATGGGCCAAACGTGACGCTCGGCCTAGCGACGAAGAACTAGAAGCGCTTCAACACCACATCCGGGCCCAGGAAGACACACTTGCCCGCGCCACCCCCGAACAGCGAGCCCTCATCGAGGAGGCATCCGTCACCCTGCGCAAAGCCCGTGCCGTGGTCGAAGTCGACATCACGCTACGGCGTCGCGAAAACGGCGAAGACGCGCTGCTGGCGCACATCGACGACCGCCGCCACGTTGTCGACGCACTAGGAACACTCATCGATGACTGACATTCAAAGCTACGAACAGCGGATCTCGCGCCTGGCCGAGGCACGCCGGGCAGATTCAGCCGCAAAGCGTGCCGCCGTTCTCAAAGCAGTCGCCGATCTCCGACGCGAAGACCGGCGGATCAGCCGGCGGGCTGTCATCAGCCGAGCCGGTGTGCACCGCAACTTCCTGCAACGGCATAAGGACCTCGCAGCCCTCATCGACGAGGCCGCGGGCGGACAGCGCGCAGACCACCATTTGCGCCCCCAAGATCGAATCACCCACGACAGCTTGATAGCCGAACTCGCAACGGCAAAGCAGCGAAACCGCGAGCTGCAAAAGAAAGTGCAGGTGCTCGAGCGCCGACTCGGAGCGCAAGGACCATCGTTGGGCCCCGCTCTGCTCGATCAGCACCCCCTGGTCATCGAACTGCGCAGTCGCATAGCCCAAGTCGAGCTCGACATCGGCGAGAAAAACCGCACGATCGCTTCGCTTCAAGACGATGTCGATGTGCTGCGGGAAACCAATCGGTCTCTGGTCCGTGAATACGGCCTCACATGTGGATAGGCAAACGGATCTTCGATGGCTACGGGGACTAGTTACGCTGAATTTTCTCGCAACCTCATCAACGCCGACGAGCCAGGTGAACGCCATTGACGACCGCGCGGACAGCGCCATGGACGAGATGCGTGCCGAGATGGTGGCTGCGGTCGGCGACTGAGGAATCGGCGACTCTCAAAACTAGAGATTTGGGAGTGATCGGTTGTTGTCTCGTTTGCGGCACATCCCAGTTTGCAGACTGGTTCTGGGACGCGTCCGGCTCCCGGCGGGTTGGCGCCGCACCATGGCTGGCCGATGCCAACCACCCGCCCGGGCTGATGTTGGCGCCGCCGCCGTTCTCACACCCCCGTCCAGACCCATGCCGGTATCCGTGCGGTTACTCATTTAGGGCCGTTGAGCGGACCTGGCACCAAGGTTTTCCACCGACGTGATCTCCTCCATGGCCAGCACGATCGCGGGGGTGCCGTTGGCGATTTCGAGGCTTGCCGTGCTCACCGCAGCGACCGCGCGCTCCCCCGCCGCGAACTCATCCCATGCGCGCACCGCGACAGTGACGGTTCGCATAGTGCCGCCGACAGAATCAATTTCCGGTGCCATGGCAGGATCGAGCCCGACGGCCTGAGCCAGAAGCCGTTTGAACACAACGAGGTTGGCTACTTCGCACTGCAGCTGCACTCGCCACAGCGTCGCCCCGGGCGGTTTGGCCACCTTGGCCTCGGAATCAACCCAGCGAAGGCCGTTGGATAGTACGCCACTACGAGAACCGTTGGTGCGGTGAGTAATTGACCGCGGAACACCACACGCAACGGCGAACTCGTACACGTCAAAGTTCGGATCTTCGTATTGAAGGACCTGGGCGACCACCCACACCACGTTGGTGAGAACGTGGTAGGTCTCCTCAGTGTTCAGGGGCTTCTGGTCACTGTTGCGACTGCGACTGTCAGTGCGTCGTTGATGGCCTGCCCGGTCTAACCGGTAGGGAGCATCGGACCAATCGTGGGAGGAGATTTCAGCGGCGAATTCGAGCGCGCGACGACTCAGCATAGAAAATTCCTTTCCGAGTAAGGACGCCACCTGCTCCCTCCCGAATGAGGGAACACTGAGTGGCCAGTTCAGCCTACCTCAAACGGCGCAGCCCCGGGCGAGGCCGCGCCCCGGGGCCCCGCCGTTGCCTGCGGCTGACTAAGTATGGTGAGCCGGTGGAGGGCACGCCGTTCGGCCGATATCGCCTTATCGAGTTGTTGGGTCGGGGCGGCATGGGCGAAGTGTGGCGCGCGTACGACACGGTCACCGACCGGGTCGTGGCCATTAAAGCCCTGCCAGCAAATCTGTCTGACGACGAAGGCTTCCAGCAACGGTTCCGCCGCGAAGCCCATGCGGCAGCGCGATTGGATACCCCGCATGCTGTCCCGATTTATGACTACGGGGAAATCGACGATCGACTATTCATAAGCATGCGGTTGGTCAAGGGACGCGACTTGGCCACCGTGCTCGCCGACACCCCGCTGGAGCCGGCGCGGGCGGTACGCATCATCGATCAGGTCGCCGAAGCCTTGCATGCCGCTCACGAGGTCGGGCTGATCCACCGTGACATCAAGCCTTCCAACATCTTGATCGATGACCGCGACTTCACTTATCTAATTGACTTCGGTATTGCTCGCGCTACCGACGACACGCGAATGACCCAGACCGGCA
>NZ_VTZN01000227.1 GCF_008370645.1 Mycobacterium simiae | reverse complement strand
CGCCGACCGATATGCGTCGGGATGGGAAGTCACGGTAGTTGCTCCGGGATGTGTGAAGGAACCTCAGACCGGCGCATCGCGGCCACCCGCGACGGGAAGCCGGTCTGGATCAGACCCCGTCGCGGCGTCCGAGGAGGAGCACCCGCTGCACGTTGTGCACTCTACCGCGAATGGCCTGATCACCAAAACCGCGGCGCCGGTCGCCGAGTGTGCACCGACGGCTTTGGGTGTGCGTTAAGGGCGAGGAAATCGCGAAAGTCCCACCCTGAGCGCACACGCAAAGCCGTGAGCGCGCACTCGATGCGCGTCCACGTATCCTGTTGTGGACTTAATCCAGGACCAGTACCTCGAATCCGAGACAGGACAAGATCAGTGGCGCTCGTCGTGCAGAAGTACGGCGGATCCTCGGTGGCCGACGCCGACCGGATTCGCCGCGTCGCCGAACGCATCGTCGAGACCAAGAAGCAGGGCAATGATGTGGTCGTCGTGGTCTCGGCGATGGGTGACACCACCGACGACCTATTGGACCTGGCCCAGCAGGTGTGCCCCGTCCCGCCGCCGCGGGAACTGGACATGCTGCTGACCGCCGGTGAGCGCATCTCCAACGCGCTGGTGGCCATGGCGATCGAATCCCTCGGCGCGAACGCCCGGTCGTTCACCGGCTCGCAGGCGGGCGTGATCACCACGGGAACTCATGGCAACGCCAAGATCATCGACGTCACGCCTGGCCGGCTGCAAGCCGCGCTCGAGCAGGGGCAGATCGTCCTGGTCGCCGGCTTTCAAGGGGTTAGTCAGGACAGCAAGGACGTCACCACCTTGGGCCGCGGTGGCTCAGACACCACAGCGGTCGCTTTGGCCGCGGCCCTGGGGGCCGACGTCTGCGAGATCTACACCGACGTGGACGGTATCTTCACCGCCGACCCTCGCATTGTGCACAACGCGCGCAGGCGCGACACGGTCACCTTCGAGGAGATGCTCGAAATGGCGGCCTGCGGCGCCAAAGTTCTCATGCTGCGTTGTGTGGAATACGCACGGCGCCATAACATTCCGGTGCACGTCCGCTCCTCGTATTCGGACAAGCCTGGCACCGTCGTTGTCGGATCGATCAAGGACATGCCGATGGAAGACCCCATTTTGACCGGAGTTGCGCACGACCGTAGCGAAGCCAAGGTGACGATTGTCGGGCTGCCCGACATCCCGGGGTATGCGGCCAAGGTGTTCCGGGCCGTCGCCGACGCCGACGTGAACATCGACATGGTGCTACAGAACATCTCCAAGATCGAGGACGGCAAGACCGACATCACCTTCACCTGTTCGCGCGACGTCGGTCCCACCGCGGTGGCCAAGCTGGACTCGCTGCGAGATGAGATCGGGTTCACCCAGCTGCTCTACGACGACCATATCGGCAAGGTGTCGCTGATCGGTGCGGGGATGCGCAGCCATCCCGGGGTCACGGCGACGTTCTGTGAGGCGCTGGCCGCGGTCGGGGTGAACATCGATCTGATCTCCACGTCGGAAATCCGGATCTCGGTGCTGTGCCGCGACACCGAGCTGGACAAGGCGGTGGTGGCGCTGCATGAGGCTTTTGGCCTCGGCGGTGAAGAGGAGGCCACGGTATATGCGGGGACGGGCAGATAGATGGTTGCGATCGGAGTAGTGGGCGCCACCGGTCAGGTGGGCCAAGTGATGCGCACGTTGCTCGATGAGCGCGGTTTCCCGGCGACTGAGGTGCGGTTCTTCGCCTCGGCCCGCTCCCAGGGCCGCAAGCTGCCGTTCCGCGGTCAAGAAATCGAGGTCGAAGACGCCGAGACCGCGGACCCGAGCGGGCTGGACATCGCCTTGTTCTCCGCCGGGGCAGCGATGTCACGGATGCAGGCGCTGCGGTTCGCGGCGGCGGGCGCGACGGTGATCGACAATTCTTCGGCGTGGCGCAAAGACCCCGAGGTGCCGTTGGTGGTGTCGGAGGTCAACTTCACGCGGGACGCGCACCGCCGCCCCAAGGGCATCATCGCCAACCCGAACTGCACCACCATGGCCGCCATGCCGGTGCTCAAAGCGTTGCATGACGAGGCTCAGTTGGTGCGCATAATCGCCTCGACCTATCAAGCGGTCTCCGGCAGCGGGCTGGCCGGTGTGGCCGAACTGGCCGCTCAGGCGCGCGCAGTCATCGACGACGCCGAAGCGCTGGTGCATGATGGTGCCGCGCTCGATTTCCCGGCGCCGCACAAGTACGTCGCGCCGATCGCGTTCAACGTGGTGCCGCTGGCCGGGTCTTTGGTGGACGACGGATCGGGTGAGACCGACGAGGACCAAAAGCTGCGGTTCGAGAGCCGCAAAATCCTAGGCATTCCCGACTTGGCGGTTAGCGGTACCTGCGTGCGGGTTCCGGTGTTCACCGGGCACTGCTTGTCCATCAACGCCGAGTTCGCCCGGCCACTCTCGCCTGACCGTGCTCGTCAGGTGCTTGACCGCGCACCGGGCGTCCAGGTGATCGAGGTGCCGACACCGTTGGCCGCCGCCGGCATCGACGAGTCGCTAGTCGGGCGTATCCGGCAGGACCCTGGTGTCCCCGACGGGCGTGGTCTGGCCGTCTTCATTGCGGGGGACAACCTGCGCAAGGGGGCGGCGCTCAACACCATCCAGATTGCCGAGCTGCTGGCCGCCGAGCTGTGATCCGCCGGTGCACCCCGCCTGGCTGACGCGGTGTTGGCTGCTAGCGGGTTTGTTTGTGCCGCAATTCTTCTGGATAGCTAAGGCCGATCCGCCGGCGCCCGCGCCCGCGCCGATCCTGCAGCCGCTGGCGCCGGGTCAAGTGCTGCGACTCGGGCCGACCGCCGGCACCGGAACACCAACCGGTGATTACGGCATCGGCGCCACCGACCTGTGCGAGTTCGTCGAGTTTCCCAGCCAGCTGCTGCAGGTTTGCGGCGACAGCTTTCCCGGGCAAGGCGTCGGGTTTGGCAAGGGCTACGCACCGATCGCGCTGCACGTCGACACTGCGTCGGTCGACGATCCGGCTGGGGTGCGTTACACCGGTGTCACCGGTATCAGCAAGCCGCTGCTGGCCGATCCCACGCCGCCGGAAACCTCGCAGCTGCCCGCCGGGGTGGTGCAGATCAACCGCCGTAACTACTTGATGGTGACCACCACGAAAGACCTCGAACCATTGAATTCGCGGTTGGTGGTTGCCGAACCGGCCCGCGGCAGCTGGCAGACCGTTCCGGGTTCCCGGCGTGACGCCTCCTACCGAGGCGGCGGGCAGACGCAAGTCAGCGGGTTCTACGACCCGGTTCCCACACCCGATTCGCCGACCGGGTGGGTGTACATCGTGTCCAACAGCTTCACCCGACGGCAACCGCTGGTCTTGTATCGGGCCACGCCGGAAGCGTTCACCGATCGGTCCCGGTGGCAAGGCTGGGCCGCCGGACCTGGGGGAGGTTGGAACAAGCCGCCGACCCCGCTGTGGCCCGACAAGGTCGGCGAGATGAGCATCAGGCAGCTCGACGGCGTCACGGTGTTGTCTTATTTCAACGCCAGTACCGGCGACATGGAGATCCGGGTGGCCAGCGACCCGACGTCGTTGGGCGACGCCCCAGTGACCACGGTGGTGCGACACGACGAGTGGCCCGATCCGGCGGAGAGCCTGCCCCCGCCGTTCGACAATCGGCTGGCGCAGCCCTACGGCGGCTATATTTCGCCTGGGTCGACCCTCGATGAGCTGCGAATCTTCGTCAGCCAGTGGGATACCCGCGTCCGGCAGACCGCTCCCTATCGGGTGATTCAGTTTGCGGTCAACCCATACAAGCCCGAGTAGCCCCGGCCTCTAGCTCACAGCTGCTACATAAGCTGCGCATAGCTGCCACCACTGGTTCCCAGGCATGATCCAACTTATGACTGAAACTTTTGAACCCCCAACCGCCCCTACGTCAACCGCGGTAGCGGCAACGCCGCCGCCGACTCCGCCGGAGCACAAAACTCCTCTGGTCTTCAAAGCGGCGGCGTGGGTGGCCATCGTCGCCGGAGTAGTGTTCATCGTCGCCGTCATTTTTTTCAGCGGGTTCTGGCTCGGCATGCAAAGCAGCTACGGCGGCGGCGGCCACCACCGTCACCACAAGCCGCACGCGATGATGCATCGGCCGGGTGGGCCAATGAATGGAACCATCCCGGTAACACCAGGCGAACCCAGCCAGCTGCCGTCTCCGGTTACGACACCTGGTCGTTGAACCGCCGTCACCGGCCCGGTGCTTTCTTGAGCACCGGGCACATCAAATCAGGACCGCGGGACCGCAACCCTTGCAGTGGTGATAGGTCGGAGCAATATTCGAACCATGAGCGAAATACCCGCATCCGCATCCCCACCGCATCCTGCTTCCACTGCCCCGCCGCCACCCCCGCCTAAAGAAAAGCTGCCGAGGCTTTACCAGGCCGCGGCGTGGGTGGTGATCGTCGCCGGCGTCATTTTCATCGCATCATCGCTCTTCTTCGCCGGCGCCATCGCGGTCGGATATGGCAGGTGCTATCACCATCGTCATTATCAGTACGACATGTACTGGCCCGCAGGACCTGGTGGCCCGGGTAGTCCCGGTCCATGGCCGGGATGGCAGTTCGGACCCCCGGGGCCGCCGCCGCCCGGGATGATCCCGGGTGGCCCGGGTGCCGGGACCGTGGGTCCCGGCACCCCTCAGACACCCAGTAACCCTAGCCCCAGCCCTGCGCCGCTACGGCCGTAACTGTTTCGGCGAAACGGCGCATACTGGGTCGCGTGACCTTCGTGTCGCGCGACCACGGCCCCGGCGTCCCGCTGTGGGATGCCGGGTTAGGCCGTGGCCGGTTGAAAGTTCTTTTCTCCCAAACCCGCTCATCACCCTGTGCGCGTATTTTCCGTTGAATCAGCCCAACTGACGAGGAGATAGCGAAATGACGGAGCGCTACACCACCACCGACGCCGGTGCCCCCGCCCCCAGCGACGACCAGTCGTTGACCGTCGGGCCCGACGGCCCGATCCTGCTGCAGGACCACTACTTGATCGAGCAGATGGCCATGTTCAACCGGGAACGCATTCCGGAACGCCAGCCGCACGCCAAAGGCGGTGGCGCATTCGGCCACTTCGAGGTGACCAACGACGTCAGCAGATACACCAGGGCCGCGGTGTTCCAGCCCGGCACCACAACTGAGACGTTGATCCGATTTTCTACCGTCGCCGGCGAGCGCGGCAGCCCGGACACCTGGCGGGATCCACGTGGGTTCGCGCTGAAGTTCTACACGTCGGAAGGCAACTTCGACATGGTCGGTAACAACACGCCGATCTTCTTCATCCGTGATCCGCTCAAATTTCAGCACTTCATTCGCTCCCAGAAGCGCCGAGCCGCCAACAACCTGCGCGACCACAACATGCAGTGGGACTTCTGGACCCTCTCACCAGAGTCTGCGCATCAAGTGACGTGGCTAATGGGAGATCGGGGCATCCCGAAGAGCTGGCGGCACATGAACGGCTACGGCAGCCACACCTACAGCTGGATCAATGCTGCCGGTGAGATCTTCTGGGTGAAGTACCACTTCATCACCGACCAGGGCATCGACTTCTTGACCCAGCAGGACGCCGACCGGCTGGCCGGTGCGGACGCCGACTACCACCAGCGGGACCTCTACGGAGCGATCGAGCGCGGCGATTACCCCAGCTGGACGCTCAAAATGCAGATCATGCCATTCGAGGAGGCCAAGACCTACCGGTTCAACCCCTTCGACCTGACCAAGGTATGGCCGCACGGCGACTATCCGTTGATCGATGTCGGCAAGCTGACGTTGAACCGCAACGTCACCGACTATCACACCGAAATGGAGCAGGCCGCGTTCGAGCCCAACAATATCGTGCCCGGCACCGGACTGAGCCCGGACAAGATGCTGCTGGCCCGCGGGTTCTCCTATGCCGACGCGCACCGGGCCAGGTTGGGCACCAATTACAAACAGATTCCGGTGAATTCGCCGCATGTGGAGGTCAACAGCTACTCCAAAGACGGTGCTATGCGGATCAAGAATGTGTCGGATCCGGTCTATGCGCCCAACTCGTTTGGTGGCCCGCAAGCCGACCCGGTGCGCGCCGCCGAGGTGCGCTGGATGGCCGACGGCGACATGGTCCGCGCCGCGTACACGCTGCGCGCGGAGGACGACGACTGGGGTCAAGCCGGCACCCTGGTCCGCGAGGTGCTCGACGATGCCGCCCGAGAACGCCTGGTGCACAACATCATTGGGCATGTATCCAAGGGGGTGCAGGAGCCGGTGCTGTCACGGGTGTTCGAGTACTGGCGCAACGTCGACCCCGATCTGGCCAAGTCGGTCGAGGAAGGCGTGCGGGCCAACCTGGGTTAGGGCCTCCAACGTCGAGTTGTCGGGC
>NZ_VTZN01000226.1 GCF_008370645.1 Mycobacterium simiae | reverse complement strand
GCTGTCTCCTTGTCTCGAAGTCTGCAGTTGTAGAAGGGATAGCACTTGCATTAGTGCGGCGGTAGCCGCATAACGGATCAGATTACGGCCTGTTGGTTAATTGCTGGACCTAAACGAGTGAAATGTCCTCCCTTTTCGCGGGTTCTTGTCAGCGTCACACGACGACCTGTTTGGGCATGACGGTCGGCTTGAACCCGTAGCGCGGTCCGGCGTAGGAGCCGGCGCCCTTGGCGGCCGTTGCCATGCCGGGCATCCCGGCCATTCCGGAGACCGGCGCCCCTTCTTCGGGGACGGTCCAGCCGCTGCCGGATAGCAGGCTGGCGCTGGAAACCGTCGCGGGGGCGGCGCTAGACCAGCTCGCCGGTACGGCCAGGCTGCCGACCAGAGACGCCTCACCCATACCGGCCGCTACCCCAGCGCCGGCGGCGGGTGCCACCGATTCCGCAAGCCCAACTCCTAGGGCCCCGGCTGCGCCGCCGGCTGCGCCTTCCACAGCTTCGACGGCTGCTTCCGTGGGGGCCAGCGCGTTCGAGAGGAATATTGCGTTAGGAACCGTCGCCATGACATACCACGCCGCTGTGTTGACTACGCCGTTGATGGCATTTGATACGGCCGGGATGGCGAAGAAGGCGTCGATGTCCGCGATAACTCCGCTCAGTCCGGTCGCGTCCATAACCGATGTGACTGGGGAGGCCAGCCCCGAAATCGCGTTGGGCAACAGGGTTATCAGGTCAGCGACCGACTGCGCGGCCGGGGACGCCGCAGCCGCGCCGACTGCGGCGGCCTGGGCAGCGACCCCCGCAGGGTTGGTGGCCTGCGCTGGCGGGCTGATCGGAGTCAACACCCCGGCAGCTCCCGATGCCGCCGCATAGCCATACATCGCCAAGGCATCCTGAGCCCACATTTCCATGTATTGGAGCTCGGTGGCCATGATGGCCGGGGTATTGATACCCAGGAAGTTGGTCGCGACCAGTGCGGCCAGCAGAGCCCTGTTGGCCGCGATCACCGGCGGGGGAACCGTCGCGGCAAACGCCGCCTCATATGCGGCCGCGGATGCCATGGCCTGCATGCCGGCCTGCTCGGCCGCCGCGGCGGTGTAGGTCAACCAGGCAATATAGGGCTGGGCCGCCGCAGCAGCCGAAAGTGAGGCCGGACCAAGCCACAGCTCACTCGTTAGCTGCGTAACGACCGACTCGAAAGAGGCCGCGGTGGTGGACAACTCAACGGCCATACCGTTCCAGGCCGACCCAGCGGCCAGCAGCGGTCCCGCGCCTGCTCCGGTGTACATCAGCCCGGAATTGACTTCAGGAGGAAAAGCTGCGAAATCCATGTTGTTCCTATTCTCTTGGCTTGCTTGCGCTTATCGGCTTATGTGCGGCTTATGTGCGGCTTGGGTGCGGCTTATGTGCGGCTTGGGTGAACGCCGGGCCCGCCTAGACGCTCATCGGTTTTGGCATGACGATGGGTTTGACGCCGTAGCGCGGCGCACCGAAACCGGCGCTATTGCGAGCGGCCGATGCCAACCCCGGCACGCCGGGATAGAGGACACCGGGAGCGGCTTGTGGCGCGGCGGCGGTCCAGCCCGCGCCCTGCAGCGCGGTCGTGTTTGACACCAGCGTGGCTTGACCGGCCCAGCTGGGCGGCACCGACAACAGGCCGACTGCAGAAGCTTCGCCCAAACCAGCCGCAATCGGAGCCCCGCCGAGCCCGCCCAGCGCCGCCTCCGCCACACCGAGTTCGCCCAAGGCGGCTTCACCGCCGAGGAAGGAGTCGGCCGCAGCGGCCTCTTCGGCCGGGAGAAGACCACCGCCGGTCAAACCGAGCAGGTTGGACGTGGCCGAGGCCCAGTTCCCGACTCCAATGTTCGCGATGTTGGCCATGCCGCCAGAGAACTCGGCGGGGATAACGCTGTTGACCGCCTGCTGGATGCTCGAGAAGTCACCGGTGACTCCGGAGACGGCGCCGGAGATGGCGTCGAACGGTGAAGCGGCCGCCGCCGAGTTGAGGGATTCGGTTGCGCCGTAGGTACCGGCGCTGATGCCCAGGGTGCTCACGAACTGGTCATGGATGGCGGCTGCGTCGGCGCTGAACTGTTGGTAGAGGGCGCCGTACGCGGTGAACAGCGTGGCCTGTAGCGCCGACACCATGTCAGCGGCTGCGGGAGCGATAGCAGTGGTTGGCGCGGCGGCGGCCGCGTTCTGCGCGGTCAATGAGGTGCTGAGCGCGCCTAGCTGCGTGGCCGCAGCTGTCAACTCTTCGGGCACTATCTGCAGAAATGACATTTGTTGCTCCTTGTGTGAACCATGGCGACCTCTTGGCTCCCGGGTCGACCCTGTGTGTTTGCGTAACGACCCCTGTGTGTTGGCGTAACGCTAACCAGCCACGGCTCCACATTCGGCGTCGAAAGGCGTAGGGTGACGGACGTTTACGGCCTCTTAACGCCGACGCGGGCAGTTTTAACAAGCTCCTTGCGGGCGATACGGCCGTGTCATATGACTCCGACGATCGGCACAATAGTCAGGCACGCGGCGCGCGATCCTACTCAAACCCGCGCCGTTGCGCACGTCGGTGTTTTCTCGGGTTCGTGCCGGGGAGGGGGGTCCCGGACCCGGCGTCCGCACGCTAGATTCGCAGCCGGGCCCCCATAGCCCAATTGGGGCAGAGGCAGCGGACTTAAAATCCGATTTTCTCGGCGTTTGTGGCGTTTGCCACGAGTGATACGTACCAAAGAAAACAGCTTTACCTGCGAATATGCGATTGGCTGCCTTGGTTGCGGTTGAGGAAGAGCGAATCCACTGCGGTATTTACTGCGGTATTGACAGGGTGGCGCACGTCCAACACTGTCAGCACCCAGATGGGGCGTGCTGATCAATACGCCGTCTGCGCGGATGGCCCCGGCACAATGAGTTCGTGCTCGATTCCTGGCCGGTCGTTTGCGTTGACGATTGGTCTGTCGCCGGCCTGGAGACCCAAGGTCAGCACCCGCACGATTGGCTCAAGCATTCTTCGCAGAAACGCACGTGGCTGTTCAAGCCGGCCCGACCGCAGCGTGATCGATCGTTCGGCGAAGACGTGGTGGAGAAGCTGGCCAGCGAGTTGGCCCGGCTCGTCGGGATACCTGCGGCACCGGTCGAGCTGGCCCTCCGTGACGGCGTGCGTGGTGCATTGGTTGAGGACGTGCGATTGCCGAACTGGGAACTGCAGGCCGGGCAAGCATTGATGCCCGAGGTTGTGCTCAACTACGACCCGGACGATCCCGGGCAACGAGGGCACAACGTCGAGACGATCCAGCAGGCGCTTGCGCGGTTCGCAACACCTCCCGACTCAGCGCTCCCGTCCACGTTCCGCGCGTTCGATGCTTTCGCCGGCTACCTCGTGTTCGACGCTTTGATCGCCCACAGTGACCGTCACGATCGCAACTGGGCCGTACTCGTTCCGCCGCCGGAGACAGATGAGGCTGAGGCGCTGTGCCCATCGTTCGACCACGCGGCCAGCCTGGGATTCACGCTGACCGACGAGACCCGCGCTCAGCACTTGCACGACGGGACCGTTCCGCGTTGGGCGAGCCGCGGAAAGGCGTACAGGTTCGAGCATCGTCCGGGTACCCGCTGGCAAACCCTGGTCGAGTTGGCTCACGCCGCAGCCACGCTCTGCCAGTCGACGACACGAGAGCACTGGCGCGAGCGCATCATGGCGGTGGACAAGGATTCGGTGGCGAGCGTGATCGCCGCCGCACCCGACATGTCTGAGATCGCGAGCCGCTTCACCGTCGAGCTGATCATGGTCAACCGAGGGAGATTGCTTGATGTCCTGCGCTGAGTTGCTCTCACCGCCGACGAGCCGTGCTGTGCGACGCTTCGCGGTTGCCTGGCGCAATCGGCAGCGTCGTGTCATCACACGGGTAGGGGTGCTGGACTATCGGGCGGCCGGCTACCGATTCCAGTACCTGGAAGGAGTAGGCGGGTCTGTTGCGGGATTCCACCCCTTCATCGGGTTCCCGGACCTCAACCGTGTCTATGAATCGGACCGGCTGTGGCCGTTCTTCGACCTACGCGTGATGGACCGCAAACGACCCGACTATCCCCAATACGTGCGCTGGCTCGGGCTCACAGTCCAGGCATCCCGGCTCGACATACTCAGCCGCAGCGGCGGCGAGCGAAAGGGCGACAGCGTGTTCCTCGCCGAGTCACCCGCCGTCGCCGACAGCGGTGAAACTGAGGCGATCTTCCTCGTTCGCGGGGTTAGTTATGCAGTACGCCAGCACGGCACGGAAGCTGTGGCGGAATCGCTGCAGGCCGGCGACCACCTCAATCTCACGGACGACTCCACGAACGTGGCGAACCCGCGAGCTCTGCTCCTCGCAGCGACTGACGGTGCTCCGGTGGGTTGGGTACCGGACCTCCTTGTCGATTACGCCCACCAGGTCCGATCCGGCGGTGGGTTCGCGGAGTTGTTGCAGAACAACGGCCCCGCGGCGCCCTGGCACGCGCGTCTCTTGGTCCGGCTATCGGGTCGTGTCGCTCCGGGGACGGCATTGTTCACCGGCGGCGTGTGGCCGGCGCTCGACTGAGCACACCCCTTTACACTGAGCAAAGTGCACTCTGATGCGGCCGGTGAAACAAACGGCTTCGGGACCAGCGTTGGAGATGACCTGCGGGTCTGTGCTCTAGTCGAATGGCCCCGGCCTCGCAACTTGCTTGAGGCCGGGGTCTCACGAGTTGAAGAACCGATTGGGCAGCTCGCTTCTACTCGATACACCTGCCTTCCTGCGGCGAGCCGGCTTCGGAGTGTTCGTGACCCGGCGATTCCGGCGTGGTGGCCTATTGATTGGAGTCAGGCCGTTGTCGAGGTGTTGGACAAGCCGATCACGCGCGCTGATGTTTATGACCTCGAACAGGGCCTTCAGGACCAGGTTTTCGATCTATTGATGCCGTCGGCTCTTGACGGCTCGTTGTCGCTTGACGAGCTTCTCAGTGACCATTTCGTCCGCGATCTCCACGCGCGCATGTTTGGTCCGGTATGGGACTGGGCCGGGCGGTAGCGACGACATGAACTCAACATCGGTGTCGCACCGGAGCAGGTCGCCGTCGAGGTACGCAACGCGCTCGACACCATTGCGTACCGATGGGTGCACACCGGTGACTGGACCGGTCGGCAACTGGGTATTGCTGTTCATGCAGAGCTTGTGCGAATCCATCCGTTCACCGATGGAAATGGGCGCACCACAAGGTTTCTCGCTGATTTGGTGTACGCGACGGTTCAGAATCCCACCGAGCTACAGTATGACTGGGAACTCGATAAACCGCGCTACGTCGAACTGCTTCGCGGCTACGACAGAGACCGCGACATTGCGGCGCTCGCCGCCCTCATCGGTGTCCGGCCCATCGAGACATAGCCAGGCTGTCTTGTTGATGCCGGCGACCAGACAAGCCAAAGCGGATGCAGTACAACGGATCGCTGCGGTACCCTCGGTGAGATGGCAACCAGGCATCAACGGGCGGGGATTGACGACCGCTGGCATAAGCGGGTCAAAGGGCCGGACGGGAAGATGCGAACCGAGCGGTCTGCCGTCTACGGCAGGGTTTCGCGCTGGCGCGTCAGGTGGGTTGACGGCAGCGGAGTGGAGCACAGCAAGAGCTTCCAGCGCAAACCCGACGCGCAGAGCTACCTCAACGGACTGACTGCCGATGTGCAGCGCGGCGAATATGTCGATCCACGCAGGAGCGCCGAGACG
Source organism: Mycobacterium simiae (assembly GCF_008370645.1). Classification (GTDB taxonomy): domain Bacteria; phylum Actinomycetota; class Actinomycetes; order Mycobacteriales; family Mycobacteriaceae; genus Mycobacterium; species Mycobacterium simiae_A. Next base: position 744 of record NZ_VTZN01000226.1, on the reverse strand, counting down.
TTCGGATCGGTGGCCGAACAGTGGTTCGCTACCAAGCAGCACCGCAAGCCCAAGACCGTCGCGGGCTATCGCTCGCTACTGGACACCGTGGTCCTTCCCAAGTGGGCGGACGTGCCACTGAAGCGTATTGATTATGCGTCGTATTCGACCTGGCTCGGGGGATTGTCGGTGGACGGCTCCCAGCGAGGCACGGGCCTGTCGGCAAGTCGCATCACTCAGGCGCACCAGCTGGTCGGAGCTCTCCTCAAGTACGCGCAACGGACCGGCAGAGTTGCCAAGAACGTCGCTCTTGAAATCAAGCGGGACCAGGATCTGCCCGAACAGGCCGAGCGCGAGCATCGCTACCTGACCCATGCCGAACTGGTGATGCTCGCCAGGGCCACGGGTCGGTTTGAAACGCTGACATTGGTGCTCGGCTACTGTGGTTTGCGGTTCGGTGAGGCCGTCGCACTGAGGCGCAAGGACGTGGGGGATCGAGTGCTGACTGTCAGATCGTCCGCCACAGCGGTGACCGGTAAGGGCATCGTTGAGTCGACCACCAAGACAAAACGGGATCGTCACGTGCCGGTGCCTGAGCCTGTTTGGCAGAGGCTCCACGCCGAGTTGCCCACCAACCCGAACGCGCTGGTGTTCCCCGGCCGTAAAGGCGGATTCTTGCCCCTCGGTGAATACCGCTGGGCATTCGACAACGCCTGCGCCGAGGTCGGGATCGAAGGGCTGGTACCGCACGGCCTGAGGCACACC
>NZ_VTZN01000225.1 GCF_008370645.1 Mycobacterium simiae | reverse complement strand
GGCTGGCCGACCTACCCGACGAGCGGTTGATCCTGCTCCTGGAGCTACGGCCGGACCTCGCCCAGCCACCACCTGGCAGCCTCGCCGCACTGGCCGCACGGGCCCAGGCCAGACAGTCGGTCAAGGCCGCCACCGATGACCTCGACTTCCTACGGCTGGCGGTGCTCGACGCATTGCTGGTGCTGCAGGCCGACACCGCGCCGGTGCCGCTCGCCAAGCTGCTGTCTTTGACCGCCGACCGCGCCAGCGAAGCCGAAGTCACCGACGCGCTGGCAGCCCTGAAGCAACGAGCCCTGGCCTGGGGCGAAAGCGCCGTCCGGATCGCCGCCGATACCGGCTCAGCGCTGCCGTGGCATCCGGGTCAGGTGATCCTCGAAGACGCCTCGTGCACCGGCGACGAGATCGCCGGGCTGATCGCCGGGCTCGACAAGGCCCAGCGCGCGGTGCTGGACAGGTTGCTCGAAGGATCGCCTATGGGGCGGACTCGCGACGCCGCACCGGGCGCCCCGCCGGATCGGCCGGTGCCGCGGCTGCTGACAGTGGGGCTACTGCGGCGCATCGATGCCGAGACGGTGATCCTGCCCCGCCAGGTGGGTCAGGTGCTGCGCGGCGAGGAACCAGGTCCGACACAGCTGACCGTACCGGATCCGGTGGTTGTTACCACCACGCCGGACGACGTCGACGCCGCCGCGGCCGGCGCTGTCATCGACCTGCTGCGCGAAGTCGACGTACTGCTACAAAACCTCAGCGTGGCACCGGTTCCCGAGCTGCGTAGCGGCGGGCTTGGCGTGCGTGAACTCAAGCGGCTGGCCAAGACGACCGGAATCGAGGAACCTCGACTAGGACTGATCCTCGAGGTGGTGGCCGCGGCAGGACTGATCGGCAACGGCATGCCGGATCCCCTGCCACTCCACGGTGAAGGACCGTATTGGGCGCCGACGCCCACCGCCGATCGGTTCACTGCGATGTCCGCCGCCGAGCGGTGGCACCTGTTGGCCTGCACCTGGCTCGACCTGCCGGGCCGGCCGGCGTTGATCGGCAGCCGCGGCCCGGACGCCAAACCATATGGCGCCTTGAGTGATTCGCTGTTTTCGACAGCCGCGCCGCTGGACCGCCGGCTGCTGCTGGACATGCTGGCCCAGCTGCCCGCCGGTTCTGGTGTTAATGAGGCAACGGCCTCGGCGGCGTTGATCTGGCGCCGGCCGCGCTGGGCTCGCCGGCTGCAGCCGGAGCCGCTGGCGGATCTGCTGACCGAGGCGCACGCGCTGGGTCTCGTTGGGCGCGGCGCGATCAGCACGGCTGGCCGCGCGCTGCTCAACGACGGGGACGCCGGCGCCGTAATCAGCGCCATGACGCGGGCGTTGCCCAAACCGATCGACCACTTTCTGCTGCAGGCAGACTTGACCGTGGTAGTGCCAGGACCGCTGCGCCGCGGTCTCGCCGATGAACTGGCCACGGTGGCCACCGTCGAATCGGCCGGCGCGGCAATGGTGTACCGCGTTAGCGAGCAGTCCATCCGGCATGCGCTCGATGTCGGCAAGACCCGTGACTTTCTGCATTCTTTTTTTGCCGACCACTCCAAGACACCTGTTCCGCAAGGGCTCACCTACCTCATCGACGATGTCGCACGCCGGCACGGGCAACTCCGGATCGGCTTGGCAGCATCGTTCGTGCGCTGTGAGGACCCCGCGCTGCTGGCCCACGCGGTGGCCGCGGCCGAGGGCCTACAGCTGCGGGCTTTGGCGCCGACGGTGGCGGTGTCCCCCGCTCCGATCGCCGAGGTGCTGGCCGCCCTGCGAAATGCCGGCTTCGCCCCGGCAGCCGAAGATTCCACCGGCGCCATTGTCGACGTCCGCCCGCGCGGCGCCCGGGTGCCCGCGCCTAATCAACGCCGGCCCTACCGCCCGCCGCCGCGGCCCAGCACCGAGACGTTGCACGCGGTCGTCGCGGTGTTACGTAGGGTGACCGCTGCGCCGTTCGGCAACATCCGAGTGGACCCGGCCGTCGCCATGTCGCTACTACAGCGCGCGGCCAAAGACGGTGACACGGTGTTGATCGGCTACCTCGACGCCGCCGGCGTGGCTACCCAGCGGGTGGTAACACCGATTGTGATCCGGGGTGGTCAGCTGGTCGCCTTCGACTCGTCAGCGGCGCGGCTGCGCGAGTTCGCCGTGCATCGCATCACGTCGGTGATGTCGGTCGACGACTGAATAATGGATCCCATGACCCGCGCCGGCGACGATGCAGAGCGCAGCGAGACAGAGGAGCGGCGCCCTTGACTGACGGGCCGTTGATCGTGCAGTCCGACAAGACGGTGCTGCTCGAGGTCGACCATGAGCTTGCCGGGGCCGCACGCGCCGCCATCGCGCCGTTCGCCGAACTGGAACGCGCCCCCGAGCACGTGCACACCTATCGGATAACGCCGCTGGCGCTGTGGAACGCCCGCGCTGCCGGCCACGACGCTGAGCAGGTCGTCGACGCGCTGGTATCGCACTCCCGCTACGCGGTGCCGCAGCCGCTGCTGGTCGACATCGTTGACACCATGGCCCGCTACGGTCGGTTGCAGTTGATCAAGAATCCCGCGCACGGCCTGACACTGGTTAGCCTGGACCGCGCGGTACTCGAGGAAGTGCTGCGCAACAAGAAGATTGCCCCGATGCTCGGCGCCCGGATCGATGGCGACACCGTTGTCGTCCACCCGAGCGAACGCGGCAGGGTCAAGCAGCTTTTGCTCAAAATCGGCTGGCCGGCCGAAGATCTCGCTGGTTACGTTGATGGCGAGGCACACGCGATCAGCCTGCAGCAGGATGGCTGGCAGCTGCGTGACTACCAGCAGCTGGCCGCTGACTCATTCTGGGCCGGCGGCTCCGGGGTGGTGGTGCTGCCGTGCGGTGCGGGTAAGACGTTGGTCGGCGCGGCCGCGATGGCCAAAGCACAGGCGACGACGCTGATCCTGGTTACCAACATCGTGGCGGCCCGGCAGTGGAAGCGCGAATTGGTAGCGCGCACTTCGCTGACTGAGGACGAGATCGGCGAATACTCGGGCGAGCGCAAGGAAATCCGGCCGGTCACCATTTCGACATATCAGATGATCACCCGGCGCAGTAAAGGCGAGTACCGGCACTTAGAGCTTTTCGATAGCCGTGACTGGGGCTTGATCATCTATGACGAGGTGCATCTGCTGCCGGCGCCGGTGTTCCGGATGACCGCCGATCTACAATCCAAGCGGCGGTTGGGCTTGACCGCAACGTTGATCCGCGAAGACGGCCGCGAGGGGGATGTGTTCTCCCTGATCGGCCCAAAGCGTTATGACGCGCCCTGGAAGGACATCGAGACCCAGGGTTGGATCGCGCCGGCGGAGTGCGTCGAAGTCCGGGTCACCATGACCGATAGCGAACGCATGACATACGCCACCGCCGAACCCGAGGAACGCTACCGACTGTGCTCGACAGTGCACACCAAAATTGCTGTGGTCAAATCGATTCTGCAGCGTCATCCGGGTGAGCAGACTTTGGTGATCGGCGCCTACCTGGATCAACTCGACGAGCTAGGTGCCGAGCTGGATGCCCCGGTAATCCAAGGGTCGACGAAGACCAGCGAACGCGAGGCGCTGTTCGACGCCTTCCGCCGCGGCGAGATCTCCACCTTGGTGGTGTCCAAGGTGGCCAACTTCTCCATCGACTTGCCGGAAGCCTCTGTGGCGGTGCAGGTTTCGGGCACGTTCGGATCCCGTCAGGAAGAAGCGCAGCGGTTAGGCCGGCTGCTGCGACCGAAGTCCGACGGAGGCGGCGCCATCTTCTACTCGGTGGTGGCTCGCGATAGCCTGGATGCCGAATACGCCGCCCACCGGCAGCGGTTCTTGGCCGAACAGGGTTATGGCTACATCATCCGCGACGCCGACGACCTGCTAGGCCCGGCGATCTAGATCTGGCGAGCAGACACAGAATCGCACGAAACGCCCAGCGCTCGTGCGATTCTGTGTCTGCTGGTGGTTATCTTTGGACGTGCGGCAGCCGGAGATGATGTCAGCGGTGGCCGCCACCTTGGCCAGGTATACCGGATTGCGGTAGCTCATGGCCGTACACATTTGGCCGAGCTTGATTCGCGACGTGGTCGCGGCGTAGGCCGCCATCAGGGACCACGCCTCGTGGGTGGCTTCGTCGGTGGGCAGCGGCACGGTGTGGAAGTGGTCGTAGACCCACAGCGAATCCCAGCGGCTGCTGTCGGCGTAGCTCGCCAAGTCGCGCATCACCGACCAGTGTTGCTCGGTTTCGATGCCAACGAGATCCATTCGCCAGCCTTGCGGAATGAAGAGACCAAAGCGCATGGCTGGGACTCTAGCCCGCGCCCGGCTGCACGATTCCACGCAGTTCAAGGAATACTCGCCCGCGTGAGCGTGGCAGCATGGGCATGAAGTCGCAGCTGCCAGGAAAGGATAGAGCCGGATGGAGCTGGCCGGTCTCGGGGTGTGGAGCAGCCAACTGCGCTACGGCGACGCATCCGAAGCCGCCGATGCGGCAGCGGAATTGGATGAACTGGGCTTTACCGCGCGGTGGATTCCCGACGTCGGCGGTCCCGTGCTGGACGCGGTGGGTCGCCTGCTCGCGGCAACCAAGCAAACCGTCGTCGCCACCGGGATCCTCAATCTGTGGATGCACTCGGCCGACGAGGTCGCTGCATCCTATGCTGCGCTGACCGCTGAGCACGGCGTCATTTCTGGACGGACTCGACGCCGCCCGGCCGCCGGTGCCCACCGCGCGGCGGGTTCTGGCCGCGCTGGGCCCGAAGATGCTGGAGTTGTACGCACGCCGCGCCCGCGGCGCTCACCCTTACTTGGTCACGCCTGAGCACACCGCTTCTGCCCGTGCGATTTTGGGCGAGGGGCCGTGGCTGCTGCCGGAGCAGACCGCAATCGTGACCGACGACGCCGACGAGGCGCGCCGCATCGGAACCGCTTGGCTGCGAGGATATTTGGCGTTGCCGAACTACGCCAACCATTTGTTGCGCAGCGGGTTCTGCGAAGATGATCTGGCACATGTGAGCGATCGCCTCGTCGACGCGATCATCGCGTGGGGCGACGAGGAAACGATTATGCTGCGGATCGCCGAGCATCATGGGGCCGGCGCCGACCATGTGTGCGTCCAGGTGCTGACAGCCGACCGGCGAGAATTCCCCCGCGAGCAATGGCGTCGACTCGCAGGCGCCCGCAATTAGCTCGGAAAATCGACGGCAGAGCTGCGCGGCACTGGCGCGAGCAGACACAAAATCGCCCATCTTGCTAGGCAAAAGGGCGATTCTGCTGGGGTACCTCCCTGCGGGGACTGCTCGCGGTGCTTTAGGTGAGCGAGTCCGGCGGCAGGAAACGGTCGCCGTACTTGGCCGCCAGCTCACGCGCCCGGGCCACAAAGGCTTGCTTGCCGATACCGGCCGGCCCCTGATAGCCGACGATGAACTGCGCGCTACCACCGGTCCACGGCGGGAACCCGATACCCATGATGGACCCGATATTCGCGTCAGCCGTCGAGGTCAACACGCCCTCGTCGAGGCATTTCTGGGTTTCCAGCGCCTCGGCGAACAGCATCCGGTCGATCATGTCCTGCAGCGGCGGGTTCGACGAGCCGGACTTGAACGTCTCCCGCAGGCCCGGCCACAAGCCGGATCGTTTACCGTCGGCGTACTCGTAGAAGCCCGCCCCCTTGAGCCGGCCGGATCGCCCGAGTTCGATCATTTTCTCAACGACCGCCTCGGCCGGGTGCGGCGTGTAGACGGCACCCGCATCTTCCGTCGCCTTACGGGTAGCTACCGCGATCTTGTGCATCAGCTCCAGGTTCAGCTCGTCGGACAGCTGCAGCGGCGGGGCCGGGTACCCGGCCTGTGAGCCGGCCTGCTCGATGCTGGACGGCTCCACGCCCTCGCCCAGCATCGCCAGCGCCTCGTTGACGAAGGTGCCGATGACCCGTGAGGTGAAAAAGCCGCGACTGTCGTTAACGACAATCGGGGTTTTGCCGATAGCCAGCGTGTAGTCGAACACCCGGGCCAGGGTCTCGTCAGAAGTCTTCTCGCCCTTGATGATTTCGACCAGCGGCATCTTGTCGACCGGTGAGAAGAAGTGGATTCCGATGAAATCTTCCTGCCGCTTGACGCCGGTCGCCAGACCGGTGATCGGCAGTGTCGAGGTGTTAGACCCCAGCACAGCGTTCGGCTCGACGATGTCCTCGATCTCCTGGAACACCTTGTGCTTGAGCTCCTGGTTCTCGAAGACGGCTTCGACGACGAAGTCCACACCGGCGAAGTCGGTCGCGTCGGCCGTCGGGGTGATGCGTGCCAGCAGGGCATCGCTGCGCTCCTGGGTGGTACGACCCCGCTCCAACGCCTTGGCTTCCAGTTTTTCGGAGTAGCCCTTGCCCTTTTGCGCCGCCTCTAGGCTGACATCTTTGATGACCACGTCGAAGCCGGCTTTGGCCGAGACATAGGCGATGCCGGCGCCCATCATGCCCGCGCCCAGCACACCGATCTTCTTGATCGGGGTCTTGCCGATCCCGTCGGGTCGCGACTTACCGGCATTGATGGCCTGCAGGTCGA
>NZ_VTZN01000224.1 GCF_008370645.1 Mycobacterium simiae | reverse complement strand
TGTTCGCCGAGGTGATCGCGCCTGAGGGTGTGGATGTGGCCGCGATGGGGATTCATCCGGCGCTGTTGGATGCCGCCCTGCATGCGGTGGTCTCGGTTAGGCGTTGGGGCACCCCGGATGTCGGGGTGCTGCTGCCATCTTGCTGGCAGCGGGTGCGTCTGCATGGTGCCGGTGCCCGACGATTGCGAGTGCGGATAACTCCTAGCGGTAAGGACGCGCTGGCCGTGGCGCTTGCGGATGGCGCCGGCTTACCCGTGTTGTCGGTGGGATCGTTGTTGACCCGTCAGATCAGCGGCGATCAGTTACAGAGCGCGGCCGGCGGTGGGCGGGCGGACGGGTTGTTGGAGCTGGCGTGGTCGCCAATCACACTGGATACTAACGTCGTTGAACCTCGCGTGGCGCTGGAGTGGCGCGACTTCGTTAGCGCCGGCACCAGCGACGCCGCCGAGACGGTCGTGGTGTGGCGCTGGGCAGCCGACCCTGCCGCCGCGGTAGTGGATTCGGTGTATGCAGGCACGCACGCGGTGTTGGAGGTGTTGCAAACCTGGCTCGCCGCGGAACGGGCCGGGGTGCTGGTCGTCCAGACCTGTGGTGCGGCCGGGCGACCGCGCGAGCCGGTGACCGACCCGGCCGGTGCCGCGATTTGGGGCTTGGTGCGCTCGGCTCAGACGGAGAACCCGGGGCGGATGGTGCTCGTCGATGCCGATGCGCCAGTGGAAGTGGCGGCGTTGATCGCCCTGGGTGAAGCTCAGCTGATGGTGCGTGCCGGCATCAGCTATGCGGCCCGGCTGACTCCGGTCGAACCCGCGCTGACATTGCCGGATGCGGGCTGGCAGCTGACCGCCGGTGTGGGGGGCGCCGTTGCGGAGGTGGTGCTGCGGCCCCACCCGCACGGACGGACGGCTTTGGGAGTGGGGCAGGTGCGGGTTGCCCTGGCTGCCGTCGGGGTCAACTTCCGGGATGTGCTGGTCGCATTGGCGATGGTCCCCGGCCAATCGCCGGTGCTCGGTCTGGAGGGGGCCGGGGTGGTCGTTGAAGTCGGCGCGGGAGTGAGTGGGCTGGCCGTGGGTGACTCGGTGCTGGGGTTGGTGGACGGGGCGGGTTCGCAGGTGGTGGTTGATCAGCAGATGGTGGTCAAGATCCCGTCGGGATGGTCGTTTCCGCAGGCTGCCAGTGTGCCCGCGGTGTTCCTGACCGCGTGGTACGGGTTGAGGGATCTGGCGGGGTTGGATCTGGGGGAGACGGTGTTGGTGCATACCGCCACCGGTGGGGTAGGTATGGCCGCGGTGCAACTGGCCCGGTTGTGGGGGGCGCAGGTGTTTGTCACGGCCAGCCGAGCCAAGTGGGACACGTTGCGCACCATGGGTTTTGACGATGATCACATCGCGGATTCGCGCACCGTCGATTTCGAAGAGAAGTTCTTGGCGGCAACCGGTGGCCGCGGGGTTGATGTGGTGCTGAACTCGCTTGCCGGGGAGTTCACCGATGCCTCATTGCGGCTGCTGACTCCGGGTGGTCGGTTCATCGAGATGGGCAAGACCGATATCCGAGATGGGCAGCTCATCGCAGCGCATTATCCCGCTGCGCGGTATCGGGCCTTCGATCTCGTCGAGGCCGGCCCGCGCCGGATCGGGCAGATGCTGGCCGAGTTGGTGGAATTGTTTGAGAACCAACGGCTGTGGCCGCTGCCGGTGCGGACATGGGATGTACGTTGCGCTCGGCAGGCGTACCGGTTTGTCAGCCAGGCCCGCCATCTTGGCAAGGTGGTCCTGACCGCACCGGGGTTGCTTGCCGAGCAGTTGGCAGCGGGCACGGTGCTGATCACCGGAGGCACCGGGATGGTCGGTGCGGTGTTGGCCCGTCACCTGGTGATGCGTTACGGGGTAAGGCATCTTGTGTTGGTCAGTCGGGCGGGGCGGCGGGCTGCGGGAGTGGGCGAGCTGACGGCCGAACTGGCCCACCACGGTGCCCGCGTGGAGGTGGTGGCCTGTGATGTAGGCGATGCCGACGCGGTGGCGGCGTTGGTCGCGCAGGTGCAGGCGCAGGGCCCACCGTTGGCGGGGGTGATTCATGCCGCGGGGAGCCTGGATGATGCCGTGATCGGGTCGTTGACGCCGGAGCGGGTGGATACGGTGTTGCGGGCCAAGGTTGATGGCGCGTGGAATCTGCATGCGGCCACCGCTCATCTGGCTCTGCCGATGTTTGTGTTGTGTTCGTCGATGGCTGGTCTGGTTGGCACCGCGGGCCAGGCCAATTACGCGGCAGCGAACGCATTCTTGGATGCTTTGGCGTCTACGCGGCGAGCCCAGGGGCTGGCGGGTATCTCGCTGCAGTGGGGATTGTGGGAACAAGCCAGCGGGATGACCGAGCACCTGGACTGCAGCGATGTGGCCCGGCTGAGCCGGGTCGGCGTGGCCGCCCTGACCGGTGAGCAAGCCGTCGAACTGTTCGATGCCGCACTGATCAACGACGCTGCCACCGTCGTGACCACCCGCCTCAACCACAACACGCTGGCCAACCCGGCACTCAGTGCGGATCTGCCGGCGCTGTTCAATGAGCTCGTCACTCGCCGATCCGTGCGTCGGCGCGTCGAGGACATTCCCGCCAAATCCCAGCCGCTCCTGACGCAACGCCTACCCGGCCTGAATCCCGACCAGCAACACGAGCTGGTGGTGCAGATGGTCTGTGCCCAGGCCGCGCTCGTGCTGGGACACCCCAATGCCGACGACGTCACCCCCGAAACCACCTTCCAGGAGCTGGGATTCGACTCATTGACCGCAGTGGAACTGCGCAACCGGCTCAACACCGCCACCGGACTCACTCTGCAACCCACCCTCGTCTTCGACTTCCCGACCCCCGCGACACTGACGCAACATCTCAATCAACAACTCAGGCTCGACAATCACGTTGAATCAGGGGATGGCGGACAAGTGAGTTCCGAAACCGAAGCGGAAGAGATCTGGTCGGCCCTGCGAACGATCCCGATCGAGGATCTCAAAGACGCAGGCCTGCTTGACAAGTTGTTATTGATGGTTACCGAAACGGCGACGCCGCGAACCGATCGAAAGGATCGCAAAGGGATGGACCGTCAAAGTCACCAAAAAAATCTCGAAGGCATCATCGATGCGCTGAGCCCTGAAGAACTGATCGCGCTCGCACTCCCGGGGCCGTCCGAAGTGGCAGGTTCCGATCGTGCTTAACACCGACACAAGCCCCGACATCGCGGCGTTGCCGCTGGTGCCGAGAAATCCGTTGTCGGTCAGGGAACAGGTGGCGGCTATCGCCCAGTGTCACGGTGGCATCGAACGACTGCGCGATACCGGTGGAAAGATCACCCGGCTGAAGCTGGGGCCGAAATGGCTGTTTCCCGATATTGTCTTGGTCACCTCGGCGCAGGCCGCGCGCGACGTTCTCAGCGCCTCGGGGTCGTGGACCGATGTAACGCTGTTTCAGGACGAGTTGTGTGCACTGCTCGGACCCGCACTCCTTGCGCTCCGGCACAAAAAATGGCGGCCGCGGCGGCGCGCACTACAACCGGCCTTCACCAGATCGCAGGTCCGCGCCTTTGGTGGCCATATGGCCCAAGCCGCTGAAACAATCGCTGCCACTTGGCAAGACGCTGAAGAGATCGATCTGGAGGCAGAGTGCCGCCGGCTTACCATGCGCGCGCTGGGCCGCTCAATACTGGGTCTCGATCTTGACGAACACACCGAAGCTATCGATGAGCCGTTGCGTGTCGTGCTGGGCTATGTGACCCAGCGGGCAACCAAACCGATCCGGGCGCCACGATGGCTACCGACTCGTGCGCGCCGCCGGGCGGTTGCCGCCAAAAACACCCTGCATGGCCTCGCGAAGGCGATCCTGCAGGCCTGCCGCGAAGACCCCGACCGCGACGCGCCTCTGGTACACGCGTTGATGGCAGCCAGCGATCCCGACACCGGGCGCAAGCTGTCTGATAAGGAGATCCACGCCGAACTCGTTGTTTTCATCTATGCCGGGCACGACACCACGGCGATGGCACTGACTTGCACGCTCTGGGCGCTCGGCCGCTACCCCGATATCCAAGAGCGGGTTCGCGTTGAAGCTGCTGCTATCGGTGACCGGGAGCTGACGCCTGACGACGTTTCGAGGCTGGGCTACACGATCCGGGTGATTCAGGAGGCCTTGCGGCTATGCCCGCCTACCGCAAGTGTTGCGCGCGTGGCCACCAAAGACATCGAGGTGGCCGGCTATCGTGTCGAGGCCGGCACCATGTGCAGTGTCGGAATTTTTGCTTTGCAGCGAGACCGCGAAATATGGGACCGTGCATTGGAATTCGACCCTGATCGCTTCAGTCCGGAGAACTCGGCCGGCCGCGACCGCTGGCAATACATTCCGTTCGGCGCCGGGCCCCGCTCTTGCATCGGTAACCACTTCGCCATGCTCGAAGCCACGTTGGCTGTCGCAACGATCATCCGAAGCCACGAAATCATCTCGGTGAGTGAGGATTTCCCGCTCATCGTGCCCTACAGCACCGACCCGGCCCCGCCGGCGCGGGCGCAAGTAAAGGTACGTACGGGCTAGCTGACTGCATCCGTTCAACATTCGCGTTCGGCTGGAAGCTACGCGGGCGGCGCCGGCTTGATCTGGTCAGTCCTCGTCCAGCACCAGGTTGACCAGGTCATCGAGGTCCATCTCGGGGACGGCAACCTCGTGGGCGTTGCGGGCCTGAGGGCCCTGACCCACCATCTCCAACAGCAGGTCCAGCACCCCTTCGGTTCTGAGCCGGCTGACCGGGATGGAGGCGATCAGACGCTGAATCTCAGCCTCCCTCATATCGGCTGGGCCGCAGGTGTTTTCCTCGCTTGGGATCAACATCTGGCCGAGTTGGTTTGCGATGGCGGTGGGCGTGGGGCGATCGAAGATCAGGGTGGGGGCCAAGGTGAGGCCGGTGTGCTGGGCGAGGGCATTGCGCAGCTCGAGAGCAGTTAGTGAGTCGATGCCGAGGTCTGTGAAGGGCCGGTCGGGGTCGAGGCCGGCCGGGTCGGGGTGAGCGAGCACGGTCGCGGTGCTGGCGACCACGAGATCTATCAGTGTCTGCCGGCGCTGCTCGGGTGTCTGGCTGGCCAGTCGCGCGGACAGGGTGTGCGGGCTGGCGGTGGTTGCCGCCTGCGGCCGCGCGTTGGTCAGTGCGGACAGTATCGGCGGCAGGGCATGGCGTTGTGCGAGCTGGCTGAGGCTGCGTGGGTTGACCGGCGCCGGTAACACGTTGGCTTGTTGGTGAGCAAGGGCGGCGTCGAACAGGGCCAGGCCGCGTTCGGTGGTGATCGGGGTCCAGGCGGTCCGGGTGACCCGGGCCCGGTCGACGGCGCCGAGGTGGGCTGTCATCCCTGACTCGCCCGGCCAGTAGCCCCAAACCAGGCTGGTGGCCGCGGGGTGATGGTGGGCCAGGGCGTCGAGGAAGGCGTTGGCGGCGGCATAGTTGGCTTGGCCGGGATTGCCCAGGGTGCCCGCCGCCGAGGAGAACAGGACGAACGCGGCCAAGTCATGGTCGGCGGTGAGCTCGTGTAGGTGCCAGGCGGCGTCGGCTTTGGCCGTCAGCACCGTATCCAGCTGGGCGCCGGTCAATTCGGTCACCACGGAGTCATCGAGTACGCCTCCGGCATGGATGACCGCGGTGAGCCGGTGTCGGCTGGGGATGGACTCCAGCAGCGCGGCCAGCTCGGCACGGTTGCTGGTGTCGCAGGCGCTGATGGTGACTTCAGCTCCCAATTCGGTCAACTTCTGCTCCAGCTCGGCGGCGCCCGGGGCGTCGGGCCCGCGGCGGGATACCAGCCGCAGGTGCCGCATTCCGTGGCCCGTGACGAGGTGTTCGGCGAATACCGCGCCCAGCATGCCGGTGCCGCCGGTGATCAGCACGGTGCCCTCGGGATCCCAACGGGCTGGGGGAATCAGCACGATCTTGCCGGTGTGGCGGGCCTGGCTCATGTCCCGGAACGCTTGCCGAGCCTGCAGCAGGCCGTAGCTGGTGGTGGGCAGTGGCGGCAGGGTTCCGGTGGCGAGGAGTTCGCTCAGGGCCATCCATGCGGGCTCAAGGTCGCGAGGTTCGGCCGCGTGCAAGTCGTAGGCCCGATAGGTGACGCCGGGGTGGGCATCCGTGATCTGGCGGGGCACCCGGATGTCGGTTTTGCCGATCTCGACGAAGGCGCCGCCGCGGGGCAGCAGTTGCAGCGAGGCGTCGACGAAGTCGCCGGCCAGGCTGTTGAGCACCACGTCCACGCCCTGGTGGTCAGTGGCCTTGGCGAACGCCTCGACGAATTCCAGCGTGCGTGAGGAGGCGATGTGCTCGGCGGCGACCCCCAGACCGGTAAGGACATGGTGCTTGCTGGGGTGGGCGGTGGCAAACACCTGTGCACCCAAGTGGCGCGCGATCTGGATCGCGGCCTGGCCGACGCCGCCGGCGCCGGCATGAATGAGTACGCGCTGGCCGGCGCGCAACCCCGCGATTTCGACCAGGGCGATGTAGGCGGTCAAGAACGCGACCGGCACCGAGGCCGCTTGGTCGAACGACAATCCCGGCGGGACCGGGACGACCATTCGATGGTCCGCGGTGGCGGTGGGGGCAAAGGCGTTGTTGGGGAAGAGCCCCATCACGGCATCACCGGGGCGCAGGGTAGTGACGTCGGGGGCGGCCTCGATGACCACGCCGGCGGCTTCACCGCCGAGTCCGTCGTCCGGGATGGCACCGATCGCGACGACCACGTCGTGGAAGTTGAGGCCGGCGGCGCGCACTGCGACGCGGATTTGTCCGGGCGCCAACTCCGTGGCTTCGGTGGGTTGCAGAGTCAGGTTATTGAGGTCGCCT
>NZ_VTZN01000223.1 GCF_008370645.1 Mycobacterium simiae | reverse complement strand
GCTACTTGTAGGTTCTCACGGAACGTGTTCTCCAGAATCGGAATGTCTCATGAGACACCAGCCACAGCTCGGCCGTGTGTCTGACGAAGGCTCGGGTTTAGGCGATCGCTGCGCTTGCGGCCGACGGCGGGGCGTGTTGTTCACCCACGCCCACGACCACCTGCTCGTCGCCGGACTCGTCCCGTGCAACGCCCCTAGCCCGCCACGAAAAACTACGCTGCACAACGCTACTCGCGCCTACCAAGCAGCCTTCGCCGAACTCACCCAACAAGCTCGACTCGCCGCCTGACCGTTCGCGTCACGAACCACGGACTTGACTCAAAACTTAAGCGGCTGGGCCACTTGAGTTTTCTAAACGGGCCGATCGGCCGTCAGTTCTTCTTCAGCTCCTCGGCAAGCATCACGATGATGCCGCTAGGACCGCGGATGTACGTGAGCTTGTAAACGTCCTCATAGGTCGCCACGCCGCGAAGCGGACGGCAACCGTGCCTCGCGGCTATCTCAAGGGATTTGTCGATGTCGTCGACCGAGAAGGCGACGCGGTGCATGCCAATCTCGTTGGGATTAGTGGGCTTCGACTCGATCGCTTTGGGGTGGATGTACTCGAAGAGCTCAAGGCGACCGTGACCGTCTGGCGTCTGGAGCATCGCAATTTTGGCGTGGTTGCCATCAATGCCGACGGCAATGTCGGTCCATGCGCCACTGACCGTGTCACGGCCGATGACCACGAGGCCAAGATCGGTGAAAAAGGCAATCGTTGCTTCGAGGTCGCGAACGGCAATACCGACATTCTCAAGTTTGATGGCCATTCGTTGCATGCTACCGAGCCGGGCCGATTACCTCCGGTGGTGAGCCGGGGCTCGATCGAAGAACCCCCGTTGGGCAAACAGAAGCTTCGGGTCTGACAATTGCCGGTCAAGGCGATGACTGCGTTTGAGGACCACGGCGGCGCGGTAGGCCGTTGGCGTGCTTGCGGTATCGGGTCGCGAGTCCTCGCCATTGCTTGATGTGGCAGCAACGGCGTTCGATCACGTCGCGATTCCTGTAGTCGGCGGCGTCGAGCTTGACCGGGCGACCTCCGCGTGATCCGCGGCGTTTGCGGTGACCTTCTGCTCGTTGGGCTCGGGGATCACGCCCTTCGTCTCCCGCGAGGCACGCCGGCATCAAACGGCGGGCGACACGCAGGTGGGCGCGATGAGACAGTTTCAAACCGTCAAAAAGAGAACGTGGCGGAATCTCACGAACAATGGCGGAGGAGTAGCGGATCCGCCAAACGCGTGAGACGGGGCCTGCTGTCTATCGCATCGGATGTCGACCGTTTCGGCCGTTGCGCCGGCTCGCCGCACTGATCCTGTGAAGGATACGTTCAAGGAGACGCCCCGGCGTGTTCCTTGGGCGTATGCCCGCGCGGTCGTTTGGATCAGGTGGGAATCAGTCCAGTTTTGCGGAGGACGCGGCCGTAATTCCGTTTGTCACGCATTAACGGCACTCAATGTTGAAGCTGAGCCAGCCGTGGTCGATGAGTTGCAGTCCTTCGTCGGCAACATTTAACCCGGCCCAGGCATACCAGCGAGGGGTCAAAGTTCAGAAGCTGGAAAGGGTCGACCTTCAAGAGTTGTTGACAGAGATTCCGGTCATAGGGTGGGAGTTATGCACGATCAGTACCTTGCACACGTCCCGGAAGGCGACGGCGCGATGTCTGAGCAAAGAGCATTCTTGACGCTTGGCCACGTACTCGTCGGAATCGGCTCCGAGCACGACCCGCTGATCGGCTTGGAAGATATCCGCGTCATCCGGCACAGCTTCAACACAGGTGAGCAGGAAAGCCTGCGGGGCCGCGAGGACCTGACCGAGGCACGCGTCCGTGAATACACACGCTCCCAGGACATCTCGACGCGACGATTCCCCGCCGACCCTGAGCGGTACTGGGTGCTCTTCGTCGCTGACGGCCGGCGGCGATCCCGACTGTGGGGAACCTTTGAGAACCACGGCGAGGTGGTCGACGAGCGTACCGCGACGAACCGCTACTTCGACCTGCGCCCAAGCGGTTTCCTGGCGGCACTAGCGGACCGTCTTGTGGTGGAGTGGGACACTCCCCGGGTCTGGCACCGGCGCGCTGCCAGTGTGTCGAGCATGCCCGTCCTTGAGATCGCAGACCGGGACAAGGTTCCGTTTCCCGGATTCGATCTCGTCCTGCTCAACTTCCATGCGCTCGGCGAGATGGTGTCCGATCATCGTTACGCCGAATGGCGCACAGCGCTGTCGCAGGTGCAGGGCATCTACCTGATCACGGATTCCTCCAACGGAAAGCAGTACGTCGGGAAAGCCGATGGCGCCGAACGGATCCGTTGACAGCTTGCAAGCCGCGTCACGGGCTGCGGGCGTTGGCGTTTCGTACTTGCACCGGTGGACTGAGTGGGTACCCGATGTCGACCGCGCATGAGCACAAGTGATCGAGATGGACCGGTCGAAGACGGCCCGCAGACGTGCTGCAAAGGGCCGACTGGAACCGCTCAGAGTCAGTGTTGCCTCTCACAGCGAATTACCCAGGTGTACAACCCAATCCATGAATCTGAGGCCGGATCTAAGAACCTCGTCGCCCCAGCGAAGAGGCTCTGAGATGCAACGACCGCAGGCGCTCGTCGCGCTAGTTTCATCATTCCCAATCACGGTCCCTCAAACGAATTCTTGGGTTATCGATCGCTATCTGACCTGGATCGGTCACGCGTCTGTGATAGGACCGGCGCCACCGCCGCCCTGATGCCTCCGACGGTGCCGCCTCGCGTTGACCCAAATGGCACACGCTCCGACCACCGGCCTAGTCCGGCCTTCAGCTGCCTATGCCGCCCATGCTCAGAATATTTCCGTTGGAGTCTAGGTTCAGCACGAATCCGTTGGTGAGCTGCCGCAGATTGGCGAGTGTATCGGTGATGACTGAGTCAACGGCCGTGGCAATCGCCCGGACACCGTCGCCGGCGAGCTGTGTTGTGCGATCCGTCAACCCGTCGCTGATCCGATGACCGCGACGTGTCGCGGAAACGCGGCGGCCGACGACGTTTCCGGCGTGGTCGTGATGGTCAGTTGCCCTTCCCGAATTCTGGTCGACGCCTAGCACTGATTCATGCTCCTTGCGCCAGCGGTGAAAGTTTTCGGACCTGATAGTGGATAGCGATTTCCATACGGGAGTTGAGATGAGTGTGTGGAGCGCAGTTACAGAACCTTGGTGGACTGGCGGTGTTCCCTTGCGCAAAGCTCGGAGGGTCTCTGCGTTGAGCGATAGCCACGCTGTGTGGGCATCGGTGACAAATGGCTCGTAACTCTCTGCGAGTGGTTTCAACTTGTCGGCAAGGGCGAACCGTTCTCGTGTAGTTGGGTTGGTTCGCGCAACCCGCGCAACAAAGTTGATCAGACGGTGTCCGACGCTGACTGCCGTGTCGACGGACGTGTCGGCGAGATAACGCTGTGCGAGTGCCATTCCGGCCGGCTCGGTCTGGGCAGCAATCGCTCGGCTGTGCCAGACTGCCTCGAGGTAGCTCGCAGCGCTGAGCATTAGTGACTCTGCGATGGAGCCGGCGAGGGCACACGTCTCTCGCCACTGGCTCGTCGTGACTGATGCGAAAGGATTGGGCTCAAAGTCCGCTCTGCTATAGCCCCAGGCGCGGTTGCAAATTCGATGGACTTCGTCGAGACCAAGTTCGTGTAGGTCGGGCCGCAACGGAAGGTCTCCCTGGTGGGCTCCGATGTGCATGAGTTTCGACCAGTCGGGTGCCGCTGCGTTGAACTTGGAATCGTTGACCACGCTGAAATCGTCCCAGGATCGTGGGTGAAGCGCCCGACATTTTCGGCGTGCTACGCAGCGATCCCATTGCGCCGTAGTACAACCAGTCGCATCTGTATTCCGTAACGTCTCACCCACCGTGGCCACTCGGTATGGTCGCAGCTTACGTTGGCGTGGAACACTTTGGCCAACGATCTCAGTGGGGCTGTCGGAAATGTGTCGTTGCGCCCGCACCTCTGACGCGTGCCACTGAACTGGGCTTACGCAGTGAAGATTGACAAGCCTCGGCGACATGCCGAAGTTTGGTCAAAGTAGCCCGGCGTTTCCTGTCAATCTTCGCTGCATCTCGACAGCGGAGTTGTAGGTTCTCACGCCGGACCTCAAAATCTCACGACCGACTGCCAACGGATTTCAAGTTCGAGAATTTGGTGACACACGCCGGTGGCCCTGATTGTCTGGCGAATCGCTGCTGGCGAGTGCCAAGCTATAGGTATGACTCTGGGTGCGAGCTGAGCGGTAGCGGGGGAGCGAATGGTGCGGGTTTGGGCGTCGGCGACGCTGGGGGTGGTCTCCGCCGTGGCGGTGGCTTTCGCGGGTGTCTTCCTGACGAGGGATGGCACCGTCTGGTGGGAGTGGGTCGTCCTCGGGGTGGGAATCGTGGCCGGGATAGCCAGTGGCGTGTTGATCAAGAGGGACTCCCGAGCAGCCAGCCAAGTGATGGAGGGCGGGGCCGTGGGGCAGCAGACAGCGTCCGATAAGGGCACCAACATATCGATCAACGCCGACCACGGTTCGGCGGCCGCGTATCACATGGGCGAAGTGCACGTCGGGCAGCAGCGCAGACGCCGGAAGCGCAAAGGGTCTTGACCGAGGACGCGGAGGGCCGCCGAGTCGACGACGAGGACGGTGCTGCCCAAAACATCTACATCAACGCCACCGACGGGGGGGTGGCCGCCTATCGCATTGATCAGGTGATCATCGATGGCTTGGCCGAATTGCAGGCCGCCACAACTGTCCTCCCACTTGAGGCGTTGGTGGTCGAACCCACGCCGTTCGTCGGCCGCGAATCCGAACTGGCGCGGATCGCTGATGTGTTGTCGGACCCGAGCGATGACCAGAGCAGCAGCGGCATCGTCGTGGTGAGCGGACCTCCAGGGGTGGGGAAGACGGCGCTGGTGCGGCAGGCCGCGACCGCGGCCGCCGCGGCCGGACGGTTCGACCATGTTCTCTTTGTCGATCTCCGCGGTTACACGGATGATCCCAACGCTCGGGTGCAGCCCGCGGTGGTGCTGTCAAAACTGTTGATCCTGCTCGGGGTCGAGGACGCTGAGATCGCTGCCGATCCGGCCGAGCAGGCTATCCAGTACCAGCAGCGACTCGACGAGCTCGCAGCCGAAGGAAAGTCGGTACTGCTATGGCTAGACAACGCCAGCGATCCATCGCAGTTCGAACCACTACGGCCCGGCAGTCCCATCCATCGAGTCGCCGTTACGACGCGGGAAACGTTCGGCCGCATACCGAAGCCACAGGTCGTCGATGTCGACGTGATGGGCTCCGACGAAGCGGTCGAACTGCTTAACAGCGCGGTCCGCGCCCGCAATCCGGACGATGGGCGACTGACTCAGGCTGCGCAGGTCACGCTGCGTTTAGCCGAACTCTGTGACCACTTGCCGCTGGCACTGCAGATCGTGGCCGCACTCCTGGCCGATGAACCCAACAGGCCGATCGTCGAGCTGGTCGAGGAGCTAGCCAGCGAGGAGGACAGGCTCAACAGCCTGGACTACGGCACAGACCTCTCCGTGCGGGCCGCGTTCGCGTTGTCCTACAAGAGATTGCCCGATAACTTGAAGCGCCTGTTCCGTCTGCTGTCCGTCGTCCCCGGAGGCGACGTAGGCCTGGTAGCGGCCGGTTGGCTGATCTCTGCATCACACACTGCGGTACGGCCGCAACTAATGGCTTTGGTCCGCAGTCACCTCATCCAGCAGCACGTGCGCAACCGCTGGAGCATGCACGACCTGATCCGCTTGTACTCGGCCGAGTTGTCGGCGGAGCAACGCGAGGACGCTGAGCGGGCGTTGAAGGTAATCGTTGTGAAATACCTCTTGGGTGTCGGAGCTGCGGCCGACTGGCTCACGGGAGTGCCGAACGACAACAACAGGAGATTCTTTCCTACAGCACACCACGCGGCTGCCTGGTTCGAGGAGGAGCGCACCACGGCAATTGCCATCGTCCTGGCGGTCGCGAAGCGCTCCGAGCCCGAGTACCGCGAGTTGATGCTGGTATTAGCGGTCGGGCTCGGCGAGATATTGGGATCACAGCGGCACTGGCTCAGAGAATTCCACGACGTCGCGGTCGTTGGTGCATCACTTGTCCCCGAGGCGCAGAACCGACACTATGCGGCGTGCGTACTGAACCACTACGGTTCCGCTCTTCGGAAGATGCGCCAGTTCGACGACGCGCTCGAAGCGTTTCGGCGGGCCGCCGAGGTCGCCGAGGAAGCCGGGGTTGACGGTGTGGCAATTGCTGCGCGCTCCAACATGGGAAACGTCTACCTCGATCAAGGCCGGGACGTCGACGATGTCGTCGAAATCTATTGGGAAGATGTCCGAGCCTGTCGGGAATCTGATCCGCCGAACCGCCGCGGCGAAGCGATTGCTTTGAGCAACATCGGCGGCGCGCTGTGGAAAGCCGAGCGGTACGCCGAGGCGCTTCCACCGCTACGGGAAGCGGTTGCGATCTGCCGCGATCTAGACGACAAACCCGGAATCGCCAGCGCAGGTAAGAATCTCGGCGCAGTTCTCGGCCGCCTGGCGCGAATCGAGAACAATCAGACGTACCTGAACGAAGCAATCGAACTGCTTCAAGAGGCGGCCGGGATCTACAAGGAGCGTGGCAACGTTTCGGGCTGGGCGGACACCGCCAACAACCTCGGGCAGACGCAGTGCCAGATCCGGCGTTTCGCCGAAGGCATTCCGAACCTTGAGGCGGCCCTCGACTACTTCGAGAGATCTGGTCAGACCGAGTTGGCCGGTCTAGTTCGTGAGGACCTGGAGTCCTACCGGCTGGACGCTGCAGCCGGGCGACCTTAGAACCTACATGTTGTGTAGG
>NZ_VTZN01000222.1 GCF_008370645.1 Mycobacterium simiae | reverse complement strand
CCCCCCGGTCGTAGAGCCGCTCGTACGCGGTGCGGTTATGCCGCTGCAGCCAGTCGCCGACGACGTTGCCAGCACTGACCGGATCCCACGCATAGTGCTCTTCCAGCGCGATCAACGACATTCGTCACTCTCCCAAGAACCTCCGCACCTCTTAGGGGCGCGGCTGGACCTCGACACTCGGCGGACGCAAAGAAGGCTCCGGTTGCCACGAGCGCCGCACGACACTGAATGCCGCCGCGCCGCCGGCCAGCACCACGACGGTCACACCGCCCGCGATCACCCACGGCCGCAGCTTGCTACGACGCTGCGAGCGACGGGCCTCCTGCAGCACCTGAGGCAGGTTGGCGACCACTTGCTGGGCAGCGGCCAACTCTTGAGCGATCGCCTCTTGAGCGGTAGCGATCTCCCGGGCCAGCCGGCCTTTGCGGTATCGGCGGCGCAGCTCAGACGCCGTCGACTGGGCGGACTGCACCCCGAGTCCGACAACGCCCCGGGTGACGTCCACCGGCCCCACCGCCGAGTAGGTCAGCCCGCGAGTCAGTCGCTCGCGCGGGGACATCCGGGTTTCCGCCATTTCGCTCATCTGCCGCCTTTCTAGGGTCTGGTCAGGTCGCCAGAGCCACTCCGGTACCCCAACAGACTGCCACCAATACGGTGCCTAGGGGCCCATTGACGAGCACTCGGTAAGCAAACGCGTCGGGTGAGACCGGGTGCGGCCCAGCCGACGCGTAATGGCAGACTGTGGTCCCGTGACTAACAGCCCCTTTCAGACCGCCACCGCCACGTTGCATACCAACCGCGGAGACATCAAGGTCGCCCTATTCGGAAACCACGCGCCCAAGACCGTCGCCAACTTCGTCGGCTTGGCGCAGGGCACCAAGGAGTACACGACCCAAAATGCGTCGGGTAGCACCGCCGGCCCGTTCTACGATGGTGCGGTTTTTCACCGGGTGATCCGGGGCTTTATGATCCAGGGCGGCGACCCGACCGGGACCGGCCGTGGCGGCCCCGGTTACAAGTTCGCCGACGAATTTCACCCCGAGCTGCAATTCGACAAGGCCTACCTGCTGGCGATGGCTAACGCCGGGCCCGGTACCAATGGCTCGCAGTTCTTCATCACGGTTGGTCCGACTCCGCACCTGAACCGGCGGCACACGATCTTCGGTGAAGTGACCGACCCCGAGTCGCAGCGTGTCGTCGACACGATTGCCACAACGGCGACCGACGGCAACGATCGGCCTGCGCAGCCGGTCGTAATCGAGTCGATCACGATCTCCTAGAACGCCACTCTCACGTGCGCCGGGGGCCGGCGTAACGGGCGGCCGTCAGGCTATCGAGCACGTCCAGCGGATCGGTGCCCAGATCCCAGCGTGACAACACGAACAGTCCTCCGTTGACGGTCTCGATCTCGAGCAGCCGGACCTTGCGCGCGTAACGACGAAACTGCGAGATCCTGATGATCTTGATGTCACGGCGCCGCAATAACTGCGTCCGGAACCACCCCCGAATTGCCAGACCATCGGGGGTGATTGCCAGCTTCGGCCGGGCTCGCCACGAAACGACCGCAAACAAGATCAGACCCAGTGCGGCAATCCCGGCCAGAACCCGCCCCGGCGGATCTGTGACCAAGGTCACAGCAGCGATAGCCATCAAAACGCCCGCGGCTCCACAACCAGCGATTCCCGCCGTAGGAGGCGCCCATCGTGTTTGCTGCATGCGTTCCCCAAACCCTCCCACCACGGCCAATACAGTTATCCACAGACGCTATCAACAGTGGGGATAAATCACACGCGTGTGATTGATTGGCTATAAGGTTGCTGGGCCAGTAAAGTACCTGCCACAAGATGAATTCAATGCTTGGCCGCTCCGCATCAGTGCCACCGCATCGTGAGCAACAACCCGGTGATCATGAAAGCGAACGCGATCGCGTAGTTCCAAGGGCCCAGCTCGGCCATCCAGTTCAGCGCTTTGGGAGCTTGGCTGCCGACGGCCGCAAGCTGAAACACCATTAACCACACCAGACCGACCAGCATCAGTCCGATGAACAACGCGACGAACCACACGCTGGACGGTCCAACTTTGACCTTCACCGGTGTACGGCTCACCGCGCTGACGGTGAAGTCGTTCTTCTTACGGACCTTCGATTTGGGCATTTACTACCTCGAGATACCTCGACAACACGGCGAGCGGGACAGGGTGCAACGATTAGGTTGCTGCTGTAGACACAACGTGGCTACGAGACTAACCCAACCGATCCCCTCGTCAGGAAACGGAGGCGCGATGGACTATCAGCGCCGCTCGCTATGGCGATTCGGGGTACCGCTAGTGTGCTTGCTTGCGGGGCTGCTACTGGCCGCGACCCATGGGGTTTCCGATGGTGCGGAAATCCGCCGCAGCGACGCACCGCGACTTGTCGACCTGGTCCGTCAGGCGCAGGCGTCGGTGAATCGGCTTAACTCGCAGCGCGATGCGCTGACCACCCGGATCGACGCGACGCACGGCCGGTCCTCGGATACCGCATTGACGGCGATGCTCAACCGAGCCTCCCAGCTGGCCGCCGAGGCCGACATGAATGCGGAGCACGGCCCAGGTTTGGTGGTGACGCTCAATGACGCGCAGCGCGACGCCAACGGCCGCTTTCCCCGCGACGCCTCCCCCGACGACCTGGTGGTCCATCAACAAGACATCGATGCCGTTTTCAATGCGATGTGGAGCGCCGGCGCCGAGGTAATCCAGATGCAGGACCAGCGCATCATCGCGACCTCGGTAGTTCGTTGCGTTGGGAACACTCTGCTGCTCAACGGACGCACCTATAGCCCGCCCTACACGATTGCCGCGATTGGCAATCCTGCCGCCATGCAAGCGGCCCTGGCAGCAGCTCCGCTGGTTACCCTGTACAAGCAGTACGTTGTCCGCTTCGGCCTGGGCTACCGCGAGGAAGTCAAGGCCGACGTGCAGGTCGCAGGACATGCCGAACCCGTGCGCACGCACTTTGCCCAGCCCATGGGCCCCATCGGGTACTGAGGCGTACCTGGGGCCGGGCGGTAACCTGTCACGATGCGGATCCTGGTCGTCGACAACTACGACAGCTTCGTGTTCAACCTGGTGCAGTATCTGGGCCAGTTGGGCGTGGCGGCCGATGTGTGGCGCAACGACGACTCCAGGCTTGCCGCCGAGGCTGCTGTCGCCGCCCAGTTCGACGGTGTGCTGCTAAGCCCTGGCCCCGGCACTCCGGAACGAGCGGGCGCCTCGGTGAGCATGGTCGGCGCATGCGCTGCGGCGCGCACGCCGTTGCTAGGAGTGTGCCTGGGTCACCAGGCCATCGGCGTGGCGTTCGGCGCCACCGTCGATCGCGCGCCCGAATTGCTACACGGCAAGACCAGTAGCGTTTTCCACACCAATGCCGGCCTGCTGCAAGGCCTTCCGAACCCCTTCACGGCGACCCGCTACCACTCACTGACCATCCTGCCCGAGTCACTGCCGGCTGACCTGGAGATCACCGCGCACACCCGCAGCGGAGTGATCATGGCAGTCCGCCACGCCGAGCTGCCGATTCACGGTGTCCAATTTCATCCCGAGTCGATCCTGACCGAGGGCGGACACCGGATGCTGGCCAACTGGCTGTCCTACTGTGGATGGACGCGAAACGACACGCTGGTGCGCCGGCTGGAGAACGAGGTCCTCACCGCTGTGCGACCTAACGTACCCGGGGACTCAGGCGTTACTGACCGAACTTCAGCGTGATAACGCCGTCCCGGTTGACACCCGCGCCGGCCGGCGGGCTTTGATAGACCACGCGATTGTGCTGGGAGGAGCCGGAGTCGACATCGGGTCCCTTGTCCAGCACCCCGGTCCAACCCAGCGCACGCAGGCGCGGTTCAGCGTCGGTCCAAAACATTCCGGACAGATCAGGCATGACGAACTGGTTGCCTTTGGACACCTGCAACTCGATGACCGAATCAACCGGAACAGTGGTGCCCGCGGGCGGGTTGGTGGCGATGACCTCACCCGCCGGCCTCGGGCTGTCCACCTGCGCCTGGCTGAATTTGGTGAAGCCGTAAACGTTGAGGTTTTTTTGCGCCACATCGACGGTCTGGCCCGCCACATCGGGTACCTGTTTCGTCTCGGGCCCGGAGCCGACGATGATCGTGATGACATTGGTGATCGCCGACGTCTGATTAGCCGGCGGGTTGGTCCCGATGACTTTGCCCGCCATTTCCGGGGTCGAGGGCGAGTTAGCCTGCTTGAACCTGCCGAATCCGGCTGCGGTGAGTTTTTTGACCGCGTCGGCGTAGGTCAGCGCGGAGACATCGGGTAATTCGCGCTGCTCGGGTCCGGTAGACACATTGATGGTGATTTCGTCACCGGCACCCACTGACGCGTTGGCGGCTGGGTCGGTGCCGATCACATGGTCGGGTGGGATTGCCGAGTCAGGTTTCTGCAACGTGCGGGTTTTGAAGCCCCGGTTTTGCAGCGCTGCGATCGCGTCGGCGGACGCTTGACCGCGCACGTCGGGAACTTGCACCTTGCGTGTGTTGCCGCCGAATGTGTTGATTGCGATTGTGACAACGACCGTGAGCACCGCTAGTACTGCGACCACGGCAACCCAGCGGCCAACCGAAGGGGTGGTTCGGTCGCGGTCGGTATCGTCGAGCAGCTGTCGCGGCAGCGGATCGGTGCGTGGACCGGCAGGGTTTCCCGGCGCCGACGACAGCAACGAGCGCCGTTCCGCGCCGGTGAGAACCTTGGGCGCCTCCGGTGGCTCGCCGTTATGTACTCGCACCAAATCGGCCCGCATCTCCGCGGCGGTTTGGTAGCGATTTTCCGGGTTTTTGGCCAGCGCTTTGAGCACCACGGCATCGAGGTCGGCCGAGATGCCCTCGTGGCGTTCCGACGGCGGGATCGGGTCTTCTCGGACATGCTGATAGGCCACTGCCACCGGCGAGTCGCCGGTGAAAGGTGGTTCGCCGGTCAGGACTTCGTAGAGCACACACCCCAACGAGTAGACGTCGGAGCGGGCATCGACGGAATCGCCGCGGGCCTGCTCAGGGGAGAGGTACTGCGCGGTCCCGATCACCGCCGCGGTCTGAGTCACACTGTTGCCGCTGTCGGCGATCGCCCGGGCGATGCCGAAGTCCATCACTTTCACCGCGTTGGTCGTGCTGATCATGATGTTGGCCGGCTTGACGTCACGGTGGATGATGCCGTTCTGATGGCTGAAGTTCAGCGCCTGGCAGGCGTCGGCGATGACCTCGATAGCCTGTTTGGGCGGCATCGGGCCCTCGGTGTGCACGATGTCACGCAAAGTGACGCCGTTGACGTACTCCATGACGATGTAGGGCAGCGGGCCGGCGGGCGTGTCGGCTTCACCGGTGTCGTAGACCGCCACGATTGCCGGGTGATTGAGCGCCGCCGCGTTCTGCGCCTCGCGCCGAAAACGAAGGTAGAAACTGGGGTCACGGGCCAAGTCGGCGCGCAGCACCTTGACCGCAACGTCGCGGTGTAAGCGCAGATCGCGGCCCAGATGAACTTCAGACATCCCCCCGAAACCGAGGATGTCGCCCAGTTCGTAGCGATCCGACAGGTGCCGAGGGGTGCTCATTGCGGTGTCTCGTATCGATCCAGCGACGCGTGGCGAATCGGCGTCGGCGGGGCAATCCCGCTGGTTCCCGGCTGCGGGCCGTACAGTCCAGAATTCCCTACTTCTTGGTCATCCGTCCAATTGACGCGCAGGCCCTGCCCGGCGGGAGTCTGACTCGCCGGAGCCGTTTGGGTCACGGTCGGCAGCGGTGGCGGTTGCTGCGGGCTTTCGGCACGCGAATTGATGACGATGAGCACCGCGATGATGATTGCCAGCGCCCCGAGTACCCCCGCGGCCCACAGCAGCGCCCGCTGGCCCGACGAAAACGTACGCCGAGCCGGCGGTGGCCGGTGACCCCCGGTCGCTGGGCGGGATCGCCGCGTCGCCGTGGTCCGGCCGGTGGGGTTGCCCGCGATTCGGGCCGGCACGCTCGACGGAATGGCCGCCGGGGCAGCGCGCCCGGGAGGCGGTGATTGGCTGGGTCTGGGCGGTCGGCGGCCGGCCCGTACCGCGGCGACGGCGTCGGCGAACGGTCCCCCGCTGCGGTAGCGCATCTGGGGGTTCTTGACCAGGGTGATCTCGATAAGTTCTCGCACATTGGGTGGCAGCTCGGCCGGCAGCGGCGGCGGAGGCTCCTTGATGTGCTTCATCGCGACCGTCAGGGCGCCGTCACCGGTGAACGGACGCTTGCCCGAAACCGCTTCGTAGCCAACCACTCCCAG
Organism: Mycobacterium simiae; assembly: GCF_008370645.1. Lineage (GTDB taxonomy): Bacteria > Actinomycetota > Actinomycetes > Mycobacteriales > Mycobacteriaceae > Mycobacterium > Mycobacterium simiae_A. The sequence goes on along the minus strand of NZ_VTZN01000222.1, from coordinate 595 downwards.
CGAATACACATCGCTGGCCGGGGTTGCGTCGTGACCCAGAGCCTGCTCGGGCGCGATATATTGGGCGGTACCCATGACCATCCCGGTCTGGGTGACGGGCGCGGCGTCCACGGCCTTGGCGATACCGAAATCTGTGATCTTCACCTGCCCGGTGGGGGTGATCAAGATGTTGCCCGGTTTGACGTCGCGGTGGACCAGCCCGGCGGCGTGGGCAACCTGAAGCGCACGACCCGTCTGTTCGAGCATGTCGAGGGCATGCCGCAGCGATAACCGGCCGGTGCGTTTGAGCACCGAGTTCAGCGGCTCGCCGTTGACCAGCTCCATCACCAGATAAGCCGTGCGCCCCTCGCCGTCCATCTGGCTTTCGCCGTAGTCGTGCACCGCCGCGATCCCGGGGTGGTTCAGCATTGCCGTGGTCCGGGCCTCGGCCCGGAACCGCTCGATGAACTCTGGGTCGGAGGAAAACTCGTTCTTGAGTACCTTGACCGCGACGCGTCGGCCCAGCCGGCTATCGACTGCTTCCCAAACCTGGCCCATGCCGCCGGTGGCGATGAGCCGCTGCAGGCGGTAGCGACCGGATAGCGTCACACCAACT
>NZ_VTZN01000221.1 GCF_008370645.1 Mycobacterium simiae | reverse complement strand
GTTGCCGAATGCTACGGTTACGTAGGGAAAAGTGACGATTCCGTAGGTTTTTGGGCCCGCTCATCACCGCACGTTGGCCAAATCTAATCGCAGCCGAGGCTGCCGAACTCCGCCTGATCACCGAGGCTCCACCGGCGCGGGCTCCCCTTGGTTGCTGTCGACTCTGCCGCCTTGGGTGTGTCGTGGACGCACGAAACGCGACGAGGAAGGAGCCTCGCGGGGCGGGTCGGCTACGTCAGCCCGTTCATCCCGTTTCGACCCAGCAAGAACCCGCCGTTGCCGCCGATGCCGGCCATGCCGTTGGCGGTCCCCAGTCCGGCGTTGCCACCGTTGCCGCCGTTACCGATCAGCCTCGCGTCGCCGCCATGGCCCGCATTGCCCCCGCCGGTAATGGCGCCCGGCCCGGCATCTCCGCCGGCCCCGCCGGCCCCGCCGCTGCCGATTATCCCACCGGCCCCTCCGGCTCCGCCCTGTCCGCCTAAGTCCGCATTGCCGAACCCGCCCGAACCGCCGGAGCCGCCGGAGCCGAAGAGTATGCCGTTGCCGCCGACTCCGCCGGACCCGCCGATGCTGGCGCCGATCCCGCCGGCGCCCCCATCAGCGCCGGAGCCGAAGAGCACGCCCCCGTTACCGCCGAGGCCACCAAGTCCGCCAGCGTCACCGGACCCGCCGGCGCCGCCGGCCCCGCCGTCGCCGATAAGCCCGCCGTCGCCGCCGGTCCCGCCATTGCCGCCGGTACTAGGGCCGGCTCCGCCGTTGCCGCCGGCTCCGGCGGTGCCGATCAGCGCGGCGGTGCCACCGCGCCCGCCGGCCCCGCCGTTGCCAGTCAATGCAGTCGCGGTCCCGCCGGCGCCACCGATACCGCCTGAGCCAAACAGACCGCTAGCTCCGCCGGCCCCGCCGGTACCCCCGGCCAGGTCGCCGGTGCCGCCAACACCACCCTGCCCGCCGATGGCGAAAAGTCCGCTTGCGCCGCCGGTCCCGCCGGTACCGCCAGTGCCCACAGACGAGAATCCGCCCGCGCCGCCCGCGCCACCCGCGCCGAACAATCCGCTGGCACCGCCATTGCCGCCATTGCCGCCCAGGCCCAATCCGGCCGCTCCAGCGCCGCCAGCCCCACCGTTGCCGAACAGCCCGGCCGCGCCGCCATGACCGCCATTGAGATTGCCGAAACTGCCGGACCCGCCGGCGCCACCATCACCGAGCAGCCATCCGCCGGGTGCCCCGTTTTGCCCGGTACCCGGAGCGCCGTTGGCGCCGTTGCCGATCAGCGGACGTCCGGTCAGCGTCAGGGCGGGCGCATTGATCACGTCGAGCAGTTGCTGCAACGATGACGCGGTGGCGGCCTCCGCGCTGGCATACGACCCAGCGCCGGCGGTCAACGCCTGCACAAACTGCGCATGAAACGTCTCGGCTTGCGCGCTCAACCCCCGATAATCCTGGCCGTACGCACCAAATAGCGCAGCAATGCTGGCAGACACCTCATCAGCGCCAGCCGCTAGCAACGTCGTCGTCTGACTCGCCGCCACCGTGTTCGCCAGGCTAAGCGCTGCACCGATACTGCCCAGGTCGGTAGCCGTTGTCCTCAGCACCTCTGGAACCGCGATCATCAACGACATCGGACACCTCCGAAGTGGCTCATTAGCTCGGCAAACGTCTGGTCACCACAGACGAACAGGCTGAGCAAATCGTATCGCCGCTGGTGGCAAGATCTTGAGCTTTCCCGGACGTCGTTCGTTTCGCTTGCCTGTCTCCGGCAAACTCGTGCTCGATCGGACCTCGGATTTCCGGTCGCGGCGGGATGCTGACCAGCGCAGGACCGCCCGCAGTTTGCACGATTGCCCATGGTGATTGGGTGGTAAAGACCGGCGCCGCCATTGCTGGCTACCATCAGCTCAACCCGCTATGGCGATCCGTTGCTCCCCGGCGTGCCGCCAAACATGCCGGCGCTGCCCCCCTTGCCGCCACTTCCACCGTTGACGCCGTTGCCGCCGTTGCCGCCGCTGCCGTATATCGCCGCGGTGAACTTGCCATTGACGCTTGCCCCGGCGTTACCGCCGTTGCCGCCCTTGGCGGTTCCGACGCCAGTACCGGCGTCGCCACCGTTGCCACCCCCGCCGATCAACCCGAGGCCGTTGCCGCCGGCACCGCCATCGCCGCCGGTACCGGCGGGAGCCGTGCCGCCGGTCCCGCCGGTACCGCCCACGCCGACCCCAATCGTTACGGCCTCACCGCCGGCGCCCGCAGCGCCGCCGGTGCCGCCAGCCCCGGTAGCGGCCCCACCAGCCCCGCCAGCGCCGCCGGCGCCCGCACCCCACAGCGAGATGACGCCGCCACCACCGCCACCGGCCCCGCCAATGCCGCCAGCCCCGGTAGCGGCCCCACCAACCGCGCCGGCGCCGCCGTGCAGCACAGCGAACCCGAAGAGACCGAAGGGGGCTTCAGCGACGCCGCCAAAACCGCCGTCACCGCCGGCCCCAGTGGTAGCCGCGCCGCCGGCGCCGCCGGCACCGGCCACGTCTAAGGCGAGTGCCACGGTGCCGTAGGAAATGCCGCCACCGCCGGAGCCGCCGTCGCCGCCACTAGTACCGGCGCCGCCGGCGCCGCCAGCACCGCCGATGGCAACGTTGATCCCCAAGGGGCTGCGGGCGATGCCCGTGCCGCCACCACCACCGTCGCCGGCGATTCCCGTGGCAGCGTCGCCACCGGCGGCACCGGTCCCGCCCAGCCCAAAAATTAGGCTCTCGGCGGCACCGCCGGCACCGCCGAACCCGCCCTTTCCGCTGGTAGCGGCGCCAGCGCTGGCGCCGGCCCCGCCGATGGCTGCGAGTGCGCCATAAGCGTTGCCGCCGTTGCCGCCGTTACCGCCGTTGACCCCGACGCCGGTACCGGCGTGACCGCCGTTCCCACCCGCGCCGATGATCCCGAGGCCGGTACCGCCGGCACCGCCATGGCCGCCGGTACCAGCGGGAGCGGCGCCGCCCTGCCCGCCGCCACCGCCTACTCCGGCCAGCAACCCGACGCCGAAGCCACCGGCGGCGCCGCCGCCGCCGGTCCCGGTGGCTGCCCCGCCAACCCCGCCAGCACCGCCGAAGCCCACGCCCACACCCGCAAGGCCCAAATTCCCAGTACCGCCTGCCCCGCCGCTGCCGCCGATCCCGGTGGCGGCCCCACCACCTCCACCGGCGCCGCCGTGGGCCACGGCGAACCCGATGATGTCGGGGGCAATAGCGAAACCGCCCATACCGCCGGCCCCGCCGGTCCCCGTGGTAGCCACACCGCCATTGCCGCCGACGCCGGCCAGGACGAAGTTGATTGCAACCAAGCCCGAAGTACCTGCCGCGCCGCCCCCGCCGCCGGCGCCGCCAGTAATACCCGCGCCACCGTGCCCGCCGGCACCGCCGATGGCGATGTCGATCCCGAAGGGGCTGGTGGCGCCGGCCCAGCCGCCGACGCCGCCGGCTCCGCCGGTTCCCGTCGAAGAATTGCCGCCGTGCCCGCCGGCCCCGCCCAGGCCAAAGAACAGGCCACTTGCGTCGCTGCCGGCCCCGCCGGCCCCGCCGGTCCCACTGGTAGCGGCGCCACCGGCCCCGCCGGCTCCGCCGATGGCTACAAGTGCGCCGCCAGCGCCGCCAGCTCCGCCGGGCCCGCCGTTCCCGGCACCGCTCGCGGCCCCACCCGGCCCGCCGTTGCCACCGACGCCGAACAACAGCGCGCTACCACCGGCCCCACCGGACCCGTCGCCGGTCCCGCCGGCCCCACCGGTCCCACCGTTACCCCACAGCCACCCACCGGTACCGCCTTTGCCGCCCGACGCGCCGGCACCGCCGGCTCCGCCGGCCCCACCGTTGCCCAGCAACCCGGCGGATCCGCCGGCACCCCCGGCCTTCCCGGGGGCACCTGAGCCACCGTTGCCGCCGTTGCCCAACAGATACCCCCCAGGCCCACCGGCCTCTCCGGTCCCCGGGGCCCCGTTGGTGCCGTTGCCGATAAACGGCCTGCCCAAGACCGCGGCGGCGGGCGCATTGACCACACCCAGCAAGCCTTGCCCGAGGGTTTGCAATGGCGAGGCGTTAGCCGCCTCGGCGGCCGCATACGCGCCCACGGTGCCGGCCAGCACCTGCACGAACCGGGCGTGAAACGCCGCCACCTGAGCGCTCAGCGCCTGGTACTGCTGGGCTTGGTTGGAAAACAACGCCGCGACGGCCGCCGACACTTCATCAGCAGCAGCGGCCACCAGCGCGGTTGTGGGGGCCGCGGCCACCGCATTGGCCGCAGTCAGGGAAGAACCGATACCCGCGAGATTTTCTGCCGCCATCGCCACCAGGTCGGGAGCGGCAATCAGAAAGGACATCTGACACCTCGCTAACCCGGCTGATCTGACTGTCGTCCGTATGTACCGGTAAGCGGATGCTAACTCTTAAGGCGGCGAATTCGACACGATCTGTCGATATTTCGCTACAACCAGCAGATCGAACGCGACCAATTATCGGCGATGTCCGGTGGTGCGCTCGTCGTCGCATTCCGGTGTGCTTGTGGTGCGAGTAGTTATCAGAAGGTCCCGGCCTGGAACCGGGTTAGGTGGAAGCCCATTGGTTCCTCGTATGACCGGACTTTTCTTGGGCGCAAGCCCCGGACTTCAGTCTGGGGTAAGCCCATCCCGTTGTTCGCCGGGCGCAGCCCGCGTTCACAGTGGTCGGGCTTGGCCGTCGATGTATTGCTTGATGATGGACAGCGGCGCACCGCCGCAGGAGACGGCGAAGTAGGACGGCGACCACAGATGTCCGCGTATGCGGGCGCGGACACAGCGCCCGGTGTATTCGCGTCGCACGGCGTAAGCCGTGCGGCCTTTCAGTCTTTGCGCCAGCGTCGAGATCGCCAAGGTTGGCGGGTAGGCGACGAGCAGGTGCACGTGGTCGGCTTTGCCGTTGAACTCGACCAACTCGGCGGCGAGTTCGGTACACACCGTACGCATGGTGTGCTCGCAAAAGGTGAGCATCTCGCCGGTGAGTACCGCCCGGCGGTACTTGGTCACCAACACCAGGTGTGCGTGCAGCAACGACACGCTGTGTCGGGCACGTCGGTAGGTCTGGGTTGTCAGGGGTGGGCCTTACGTTGTGGTGGTGCAGATGGGTATTGGCTACCGCAGCGAACCGACACCGGTCGCGCAGCCGGTGGTGCGTAAGCCGCGTGCCCGCAAGCGCCCGAAGGGTGCGCCCACCCATGTGCGGTCGTGGCCGCTGCGCCCGAATCCCGCGCAGTGTCGCGACATCCCACACATGTGCACTTATGGGTCCGCGGATCCGCCGCCACCGGATCGAGGCCGGCTGGACGGTGGAGGCGAACACCGAATAGCAAGGTCGCAAACGCGAAGCGGCACAAGGATTCACCCGCCACGACACGTCGGCGCCAAAGTTTGCCGATTGGCTCACGCGTTGACTCTGCCGCCGCCGTGCCGAACCGCTGACGGTGCGAGAACATAACGGAGATTTCAACCGAAGAAGGTTAGCTTGATCAGTGTGGCAGCGGAAGTTCGCGCCACGGTCGACGGCGTGATCTTCTACTCCCATTGCGGCTCTGCTTACATCGCAACCATTTTCACCACGTTGTCGGCTCCGGTGGCGTGGTGCAAGGGTAGGCGGGTCGGATCGTGCCGTACTTCTCGGCTCTGGAATACGGGGTGCTCTCGTGGCAGCGTTTGCGCACCCGGACCCGCGATGCACTATTCCTTCGGCCGCGCTCGGCATCGCCCAAGACTGCGAGGAGCAGCGTCAACGTCTCGCGAACCCGCCAGCCCGGCACGCTAGAAGCCAGCATGTCTCAATTGCCGACGGCACCAGATCATGTGCCTACCCTGTTGGCCGCCAAGGTTATTCAGATGTAGAGCCTTGTGCGCAGTGCCGGCCAATCGCAACCCAGCAACGATTGCCGAGACTCCTAGAGAGGAATTCGCAACCGTCACTGCGACAACGAGCTGCACGGGAGGTTGCTTCGACCCGCCGGCACACCGCAGACGGCCTACACCGGTACCTAGGCAAGCGGCAGGCAAGCGGCGCCAGATTGCGTGGACCGGGCCAAGACCTGCGGACATGAGCGCCCCTTGCTGGCACACGGTCGCCGCCGCCCCAGTCCTTATCTGCCACAGACCTCGGCGGCCCAGGAGATCTCGCACAGCGTGCAGCCGCGTTAGCGCGGTCGCCCAGGAAGAAATCTGCGGCAGGCTGGCTACGGTAAGCCGTTGATTCCGGAAACGCCCAACACGCCTCCGGAGCCACCTGGACCGCCAGTGCCGGGCGTCGGGCCGGTCCCGCCGTTACCGCCGTTGCCGCCATCGCCGATCAGCACGGCGGCGGCGCCGCCGGTTCCGCCGTCCCCGCCGTCCGCGTTGCCGCTCTCCCCGCCCCCGCCTCCGGCACCGCCGTTGCCCAACAGCAGGCCGGCGCGTCCGCCGTTCCCGCCGGCCCCGCCGGCGACCGGGAAAACGTCGGTGCCGATTCCGGCCCCGCCGTGCCCGCCGGAGCCGGCGACCAGGCCGGCATCGCCGCCGCGGCCACCTGCACCGCCATGGCTAAAACCGAAGCCGCCGGTCCCGCCGTCGCCGCCGCCAGCGCTGACCAGCCCTGCGAGCAGCCCGCCCGTCCCGCCGGCTCCGCCGTCGCCGCCGACAGCGTCGGGGCCGCCGAAGCCGCCTCCGCCGGCGCCGCCAGCCCCGCCAGCGCCCAATAGTCCGCCAGCTCCGCCAGCTCCGCCGGCCCCGCCTGCATTGCCGGACCCTAAAACGGTGGTCGAGAACCCGCCGGCCCCGCCGGTTCCTCCGTTGCCCAATAACCAACCGCCGGCCCCGCCGTTACCGCCAGCCCCCCCGGCCGTGTCGATAAGGGAGCCGTTGCCGTCCCCGCCGGCACCGCCAGTCCCCAACAGT
>NZ_VTZN01000220.1 GCF_008370645.1 Mycobacterium simiae | reverse complement strand
GGGGCAGCTGGGTGGCGACCCGCTGCGCGTGGCTGGGCCACGCTTGCGATCGCCACTCGCGCTCGCCTGCGGGAACTCATGGGCCCCCCTGTAGCGCGGCTTCGATCACGGCGCGCCCGATCGGCGCGGCGAGCGCACCTCCCGTCGCGGACAGGCGATCGGCCCCGTTCTCCACCAGCACCGCGACGGCGACCTTCGGTGCCTGCGCGGGCGCGAATGCGATGTACCACGCGTGGGGCGGAGTGTGACGGGGGTCTGTGCCGTGCTCTGCGGTACCCGTCTTGGATGCGATCTGCACGCCGGGGATGGCCCCTTTCTGCTGTGTGACTTTCTCGGCGCCGACCATCAGCTCTGTTAGCTTAGCGGCGACCTGCGGCGACACCGCGCGGCGCTGCTGGTGCGGCGCCGTGGTGCTGATGTTGGCCAGGTCGGGCCCTCGGAGGTTGTCGACCAAGTATGGCCGCATCGTGATCCCACCGTTGGCGATGGTCGCTGCGATTTCGGCGTTCTGTAGCGGCGTCAGCGCGACGTCTTTCTGCCCAATGCTCGACATCCCCAATGCGGCGGCATCCCGGATGGGGCCGATCGTCGATTCGGCGACCTGCAACGGTATCGGGTTCGGCGGGTTGTCCAGGCCAAACGCCTGTGCGGTGCTGCGCAAAGCATCCGTGCCGGTCTGCAGACCCAGCTGGACAAATGCGGTGTTGCATGACTTGGCGAATGCTTCGCTGAGCGACACGGTCGGGTCGGGGCCGCACGGCGTGCCGCCGTAGTTCTCCAAGGTGGCTGTGCTGCCGGGAAGGGGAATCGTGGCGGCCGCCGTCACCTGTGCGGTATCACTGGCCCCGGCCTGCAACGCGGCCGCGGTGGTGATCACCTTGAATGTGGAGCCCGGCGGGTATGTCTCAGCGATAGCGCGGTTGGTCAACGGCGAGGCGGGGTTATCGCGAAGCCGCTGCCAGGCTTGTGCCTGCGCCTCGGGATTGTGCGATGCCAGCAGATTGGGGTCATAGGACGGCGAAGACACCAGCGCCAAGATCCTGCCGGTCGACGGTTCTAGCGCCACGATCGCACCTTTGCAGGGCCCGCCACAGCCTTGCTGCATCGCGTCCCAACCGGCCTGCTGGATCCGCGGGCTGATCGTGGTGTCGACGTTGCCGCCGCGCGGGTCGCGACCGGTGAAGAAATCGGCCAGTCGCCGGCCGAACAGCCGCTCATCCGAACCGTTTAGCAGCGAGTCCTCGGCCCGTTCCAGACCGGTACTGGAATAACGCAGCGAGTAGAAGCCGGTGATCGGCGCGTACACCTCGGGATTGGGATAGACCCGCAGGAAACGAAAGCGGCTATCGGTTGCCACCGAGTAAGCCAGCAGTTGCCCGCCCGCGGTGATCTGGCCGCGTTGGCGCGAATACTCGTCGAGCAAGACTCGCTGATTACGTGGGTCAGCGCGCAACCCGTCGGCAGTGAAGACCTGGGTCATCGTGGCGTTGAGCAGTAGTAGGACGATCAACGCCATCACGGTCACCGAGATTCGGCGCAGAGAGGCGTTCATACCCGCTCGATCACCTCGGTGCCGGCCGCAGCTATCGGCGACGTATTTCGGGCGCGGGTGCGCAGCGGACGTCTGGCACCGTGCGAGATGCGCGCCAGGATGGCCAGCAGAACGTAGTTGGCCAACAGCGATGACCCGCCGTAGGACATCCAAGGTGTGGTCAAACCGGTCAGCGGAATGAGCCGGGTGACGCCGCCGACGACGATGAACAGCTGGATCGCCAGTGTGGATGCCAAACCTGCGGCTAACAGCTTGCCGAAGCTGTCACGAGTGGCGATAGCGGTGCGCAGGCCACGGACGATGACGATCGTGTACAGCATGAGGATGGCGGCCAGGCCCACCAATCCGAGCTCTTCGCCGAAGGCGGCGATGATGAAGTCGGTCGACGCCGCAGGTACAGTGTCGGGCTGGCCGTTGCCCAGCCCGGTACCGAAGATGCCGCCGGTGGCGAAGCTGAACAGCGATTGCACCATCTGGTACCCGCTGCCATCCGGGTCGGCGAACGGGTCTAGCCAGGTCTGCACCCGGACCCGGACATGGTTGAAGACGAAGTACGCGACAACGCTTCCCACGGCGAACAGGCTTAGGCCGATGATCACCCAGCTAAGCCGTTGGGTGGCCAGGTACACGACCACCAGGAACGAGGCGTACAGCAGCAGCGAAGTGCCGAGGTCCTTCTCGAAGACCATCACACCTACCGAGATCACCCAGGCCGCCAGTAGCGGCGCGAGGTCCCGCGGGCGCGGCAGCGTCATGCCCAACAGGTGCTTACCGGCGCTAGTGAACAAGCGGCGTTTGGCGACCAATACCGCCGAGAAGAAGATCAGCAGCAGAATCTTGGAGAATTCGGCGGGCTGAATGGAGAAGCCCGGCAAGCGAATCCAGATCTTAGCGCCATTCTGCTCGGACAACGACGCGGGTAACAGCGCGGGTACGGCCAGCATGAGCAGACCCGAAAGCCCGCAGGTGTAGCCGTAGCGTGCGAGCTGGCGGTGATCCTTGAGAAATGTGATAACGAGCGCAAACGAGGTGACTCCGACCAAAGTCCACAGCATCTGTTGGTTTGCGCTCGGATGACCGTGGCGCCCGACCTCGGTGTCGACGAGGTCGAGCCGATGAATCATCACCAGGCCTAGACCATTGAGCAGCGCCACCACTGGCAGCAGAAGCGGGTCAGTGAACGGAGCAAATCGCCGGATCGCCAGATGCGCGAACCCGAACAGCGTCAGGAAGGCCAGGCCATAGCTGGCCAGGTCCCAATGAAAGCTTCGCTCTTGGTTGGCTTCCACGATGAGGAGCGCGGCGATGGTGATTAGCGCGGCGAAGCACAGCAGCAGCAGCTCGGCGTTTCGTCGGGTCGGCAACGGGGGTGTGACCGTTACCGGCGGCTGCACACTTGTCGTCATGCCGCCGCCCGGCAGTCAATGCCCGGCTGCGGTGGTGGTGGCGGGAGGGCGGTCACCGTTGGCGACGTCGTTACAGGTGACGCAGGAGCTGTCGGCGAAGTACTCGAATGAGGTGTTCCGCTAATGCTGGCGCTTCCGGGAGTGGTAGGGGGTGGAGACCCGGCGGCCGAAGTGGTGGTGGGGCTGGTAGGAGACGCGGGCGAGGACGTAGCGCTTGGTTCGGGCGCGGCGCTGGTGGTGGCCGGGCCGGCGGCGCTGGGCGGGGAGGTGGCCCGAGGCGCCGGGCAGGGTGGTAGCAGCGAGTTGGCGGCCAACTCGCGTAGCTGACCAATGGCATCATCCAGGGAACCGGCAGGAAGTCCGGCCTGCACTTGGGCGCGCTCGGAGGGACGCAGGTCTTCCAGTTTCATCAGGTGGCAGTCCAGGTGAGCCAAGGATTGGCCATAGCTGATCTGGGAGAGGTCATTGCGTGGATTCAGGCATCCCATCAGATACGGTTCGTGCAAGGACATGCCGAGCAGCGAACCTTGGATCCCCCGCATGATCGAAACGGTGCCGCTGTACTCAGCGACGTAGTAGTTGTTGCGGATAATGGCGCGCCCGATAAATAACCCCGCTACCACTAGCACGACCGCTATGACAGCGACGAGCGCGATCCGGCGCCGCGACCACCGGTGCCGGCTGAGTTCCTCAACCGGCGGCGGGACCCGCTTGAGGACCTCTTTGCGCGGGGCTATCGCAGAGGCCCGTCCCGCGGCGGTGTTAGGCAGGGTCAGCTGGTCGTCATCGCCGGATACAGCTCCGGCCAGAATCGGCTGAGTCTGGCCGTACTCGTAGTCGACGACGTCGGCGACGACGACGGTCACGTTGTCAGGACCGCCGCCGCGCAGCGCAAGCTCGATGAGCCGGTAGGCACTTTCGCCGACGTCGGGGATCTTGAGGGCCTCGTGGATGGTTTCGTTGCTCACCGGGTCAGACAACCCGTCTGAGCACAGCAGGTATCGGTCGCCGGCGCGCACTTCGCGCATGGTCAGCGTGGGCTCGACCTCGTGCCCGGTCAGTGCGCGCATGATCAGCGAGCGCTGGGGGTGACTGTGGGCCTCCTCCGCAGTGATCCGGCCCTCGTCGACCAACGTTTGAACGAACGTGTCGTCCTTGGTGATCTGCGTCAGCTCACCATCGCGCAGCAAGTAGCCGCGAGAGTCACCGATATGCACCAGCCCGAGTCGGTTGCCGTCAAACAGGATTGCGGTGAGTGTGGTTCCCATGCCCTCGAGGTCGGGTTCCATTTCGACCTGGGCGGCGATGGCCGAGTTGCCGGCGCGAACCGCGGATTCCAGTTTGCCCAGCAGGTCGCCACCGGGCTCGTCGTCGTCAAGATGAGCTAATGCGGCGATAACCAGTTGCGATGCGACTTCGCCGGCTGCGTGGCCGCCCATGCCGTCCGCCAGTGCCAGCAACCGGGCACCAGCGTAGACCGAGTCTTCGTTGTTGGCGCGTACCAGGCCCCGATCGCTGCGGGCCGCATATCGCAGGACCAGGGTCACGAGCGCCGCTCTCCCCCGCAAGCGGGTGGGGATACCTCCCAGTTGTGGCGGCGTGCACCCACTGCATCGTTGTCGGCGCGGGTCACGGGCGTAACTCGATCGCCGTCTTGCCGATCCGGACCGGCACCCCCATCGGAACTCGTACCGCAGTCGTCACCTTCGCCCTGTCAAGGTAAGTGCCGTTGGTCGATCCTAAATCCTCGACATACCATTCCGACCCTCGCTGCGACAGTCTGGCGTGCCGCGTCGAGGCGTAATCGTCAGTCAAAACCAGGGTGGAATCGTCAGCGCGTCCGATCAGCACCGGCTGCCCGCTCAACGTGATGCGCGCGCCGGTCAGCGCCCCTTCGGTTATCACCAGGTAGCGCGCGGTCTGTCGGCGTTGGCGCGACGGCAGTAGCCCGCCGCGCAACGCCAACCCGCGGTGCACCATCACCGCGCCGGTCGGTGCGTAGATGTCGGTGCGCAGGATGCGCAACACCGACCAGATGAACAGCCATAACAGCATGAGAAATCCGGCACGCGTCAGTTGCAGTACTAACCCCTGCATCTGGCGTCCTTTCCGTCCTGGCGCCGCCACCCCGCGCCGGTGATGCCGCGAACATCAGCAAAGTCATCACGATACTTGGACGGCGGTCGATACGGGTTCAAGCGGGGCAGCATTGAGCCCAGAGGGTTCAGTGGATCCGGACGATGATCTCGGAATGGCCCAAGCGGATCACGTCGCCGTCGGCCAGTTGCCACTCTTGTACCGGCGCGTTGTTGACGGTGGTGCCGTTGGTCGAGTTCAGGTCGGTGAGCAGCGCGGCCTGACCATCCCAGCGGATCTCCAGGTGCCGACGCGAAACGCCGGTGTCGGGCAACCGAAACTGCGCGTCCTGTCCGCGGCCGATGATGTTGGAGCCGTCGCGCAGCTGGTAGGTGCGGCCGCTGCCGTCGTCGAGTTGCAGGGTGACCGTGGTTCCGGGGGACCCATAGCCGCCCTGCCCGTAACCGGCGTAGCCACCGCCTGCCGGCTGGCCGTAGTCGGGGGCAGCCGGCTGGCCGTAGTCATAGTTGCCGGCGGCCGGCTCGGCATATCCGCCCTGTGGGGCGTACCCCCCAGCGGCGGGAGCTTCGGCGTACTGGGTGTAGTCGCTGGGCCCGTAGTCCGGACGCCCGTAGCCCGCGCCGCCCTGCTGGTAACCCTGGTCGTAGCCCCGTTGCTCGTAACCTCCGCCTTGCTCGGGGTAGGACGGCCGCGGTGGTTCGGGTGGCGCCGCTGGGGGCGGTGGGGCAGCGCCATAGCCGCCCTCGTCCGGGCGCCCGAGCTCACGTCCGTAGTCTCCGTAACTGCCGTACCCGGGTTGCCCGCCGCCGGGCGGTTGGCCGTAGCCGCCGCCGGGGGGTTGGCCGTAGCCCCCGCCGGGGGGTTGGCCGTAGCCGCCGCCGGGGGGTTGGCCGTAGCCGCCGCCCTGGCGGTAACCCTGGTCGTAGCCAGGGCCGCCGTACCCGGAAGGAGCTGGCGGATGCTGGTCGTAGGGCGGTGGGTAGCCGGCCTGGCCCTGATCCTGGTAGCCGCGCTGTTCGGGGTAGCCACCCGGTCCTTGGTCGGGGTAGCCGCCGGGCTCGGGATAGCCGCCCTGGTCGGGGTGGCGTGGAGGTGGTGGGTAGCTAGGCTGCGGCGGGTAGCCGCCAGCTTCGGGCGGATATCCACCACGCGGGTCGGGCCCGCCGCGCTGCTCCTCTTGCGGCTGCGCGTAGCGGTCGTCGTAATACTCGTCGGGCCGCCCCTGCCCCTGACCGCCGCGGTAGCTCGAGTTGTCAGTCATCGCTGGTACTCCTGATTCTGCGGGTAACGCGTGGTTCGATTGTGGCCGGGCGGAATCGGTGCCTGTCGGGTGGGGCTCGACATCGGGGTTGACAGCTGCGCGGGCGCGGAGCTGGCCGGTATGCAAGTTCGGCGATCGCTCGAACCGCACCACCACATCACCATACGTTTGCCATCCCTGTTCATCGATATAGTCCGCCAAGTACCGAGCAAATGCTCCCGACGTGAGCTCCGGGGCGGATCCCAATTTCTCAGAGTCGTGAACACCGAGGGTAATGATGTACTCATTGGGTGCCAAAAGGCGATTTTCCGGGAGCGACCGCACACCATCAGCAGCTTCTCGGCGCAAGAGAGCTTCCACCTCTTGCGGAACGATCGAGCCGCCGAACACCCGGGCAAACGCATCACCAACGGTCGATTCGAGTTTGCGCTCGATACGCTGAGCCAGCCCTTTTTGGCTACCCATTTTCAGCGCTCGCCTCACTCTGTCTCGTTCATCGTCGCGCAAGGCAAACGACTCGTCCGCATACGGGGTCCGCCAACATGCTATCGGGACACAGTGACGCCGCGGCACCGTGAGAATCCTGAGAAACCACCGAAGGCGTGCCACGACCGTTGA
>NZ_VTZN01000022.1 GCF_008370645.1 Mycobacterium simiae | reverse complement strand
TCGCCATCGCGCCTGGCGGCCATCGGTGTTGGCCTGCAAAGCTTCCCGGATCTGGAAGCCGACTTTCCAGACCGGGTTGAGATTCGTCATCGGATCCTGGGGAACGTAGCCGATCTCTCGACCACGGATCGCTCGCATCAGCCGCCGGTCGAATGCGGTGATATCGCGTCCGTCGAAAACTATGCGCCCAGCCGTGATTCGTCCACCGGGTGCAAGCAGCCCGAGAATGGCTGCGGCCATCGTGGACTTCCCCGAGCCCGACTCGCCCACCACGGCCACGGTTTGACCGCGAAGGACGGTCAAGTCCATGCCGCGCACCACCGGCTGGTCGGCGCCGAACCTGACCTGCAGGCCCTCAACCGACAACAGCGGCGGCGCTGCAAGGTTCATGCCCGCCACGCCCGTGACGCCGGGTCCAGGGCGTCTCGCAACGCGTCACCCATCATCATGAAAGCCAGCACCGTAATTGCCAGCGCACCAGCGGGGTAGAAGAGGATGGGCGAGCCCGCCCGCAGGCGCATCTGTGCGACATTGATGTCGCCGCCCCAGGACACCACCGACGTCGGCAATCCGACCCCCAGGTAGGACAAGGTGGCCTCGGTGACGATGAAGATCCCCAGCGCGACGGTGGCGACCGCGATCACCGGCCCCAGGGCGTTGGGCAACGCGTGTCGCAGCAGAATCTGAAATCTCCTGACGCCCAATGCTTTAGCCGCGAGGATGTAGTCGCTAGCGCGAACCTCCAGCACCGAGCTGCGCGCGATTCGGGCCACTTGCGGCCAGCCGAATAAGGCCAGTATGGCGATCACTGTCCACACGGTGCGGTGATGCATGACCTGCATCAGCACAATTGCGGCCAGCAACAGCGGTAGGCCAAAAAGCACATCGGTGATCCGCGAGACCACCGCGTCCAGCCAGCCGCCGTAGAAGCCGGCCAGCGCCCCCAGCGTCGTGCCGACGATAAACGCTGCGAAGGTCGCTCCCAGTCCAACGCTTACCGAGGCGCGGGCGCCGTAGACGGTGCGCGCGTAGATGTCGTGCCCTTGCAGGTCGGTGCCAAACCAGTGCGCCGCTGACGGACTCAGCATGCTCTGGTCGGGATCGGCGTAGGTCGGGTCGATCTCGGTGAACAAGGCCGGAAAAGCCGCGACGACAATGACGAGCAAGATCAGAGCGACGGCCACGATGAACTTGGGACGGCGCCTCAGCCCGCGCCAGGTGTCCAGCCAGAAGCCGCCTAGCTCAGCCATATCGAATCCGTGGGTCCAGGGCGGCGTAGAGCAGGTCCACCACCAGATTGGTGATCAGATAGATCATTACCAGCACCGTCACGATCGAGACCACCGTTGGTGCCTCTTGCCTGGTAACGGCCTGGTATAGCACCCCGCCCACACCGTGAATATTGAAAATTCCTTCGGTCACAATCGCTCCGCCCATGAGCGCGCCAAGATCCGAGCCGAGGAACGTCACCACCGGGATCAGTGAATTACGCAGAATGTGCACCGTTACCACCCGGGGCCGTGACAAACCCTTAGCGGTGGCGGTGCGGACGTAATCGGCGTGTGCGTTGGCGGCGACCGCGGACCGGGTCAACCGCAGCACATAAGCGAAAGACACCGCGCCCAAGACAATCCCGGGTAGCAGCAGACGGCTGAAGGTCGCCCGGCCGCCCACGGTGACGGGCGCCAATCCCAGCTTCACGCCGAACAGGAACTGCGCCACAAAGCCGAGCACGAAGATCGGCACGGCGATGATGATGAGACCCGCGGCTAGCACTGTGACGTCGAAAATGCCACCCTGCCGCAGGCCGGCGATCACGCCGAACCCGATACCCAGCACCGCCTGCACTACCAACGCAATCAATGCCAGCCTGATGGTGACCGGAAACGCATGGGCCAGAACGGAACTGACCGGCAGTCCAGAATAGGCACGGCCCAGGTCGCCGTGCAGCAGGCCGCCCAGGAAGCGCAGATACTGCACCAAGAACGGGTCGTCGAGGTGGTAGCGGGCCCGCAGCTGCGCGGCCACCGCGGGAGTCAGCGGCCGATCTCCGGCGATAGCGGCCACCGGGTCACCCGGCAACAGAAACACCATGCCGTAGATCAGCAGTGTCGCACCAAGGAAGACCGGCACCATCGCCGCGATCCGGCGCGTTAGGTACCAACCCATCTCAGGCCTTGACGATGTTCTCGTAGTCGGGCTGACCGTTCCAGGTCACCGTGATGTTGCTGACCTCGGTGGACCAGCCTACGACGGCAATGTAGTTCCAGAGCGGAACGGCAGGCATGTCGTGGAACAAGATTTGCTGTGCAACATTGGCCAGCCCGTCGGCCGCGCGCAAGGTAGGTGCGGCTGCGGCGGCAGCCAGCGCCGTGTCGAACTCCCGACTGGAGTATCCGACGTCATTAGATCCTGCGCCGGTGGCATACAACGGGGCGAGGAACTCGATCATCGAGGGGTAGTCGCCTTGCCAGCCGGCACGAAAAGCTGTGTTGATGGTGCGGTTGGTGATCTGGGTACGGTATCCAGCAAAAGTGGGGTGCGGAGCGCCGACGGCGTCGATGCCCAGCACGTTCTTGATGCTATTGGCCACCGCATCCACCCATTCCTGATGACCGCTGTCGGCGTTGTAGGCGATGGCGTATCGGCCGCTCCACGGCGAAATCGCATTGGCTTGTGCCCAAAGATGACGGGCCTGTTCGGGGTTGAAGTTCAATGCCTCATTGCCGGGTATGTTGGGATCGAATCCCGGCAACGACTGGGCGGTGAAATCCCGGGCTGGGCTGCGGGTTCCGCTGAAGATGTTCTGGCAGATCTGGGGGCGGTTGATAGCCGCGGACAAAGCCAACCGGCGCAGCCGGCCTTCTTCACCACCGAAATGCGGTAGCCGCAACGGCGTGTCCAAAAACTGGTTGGCCGCAACTGGCCCACTGGTGGCATGTTCACCCAGATCGCGCCGGTAAATCGTCAGGGCACTGGACGGAATCGTGTCCAGCACATCCAGATTGCCGGATAGCAGATCAGCATAAGCGGTGTCGAGATTGGCGTAGAACTCGAAGCGCAAACCTTTGTTGCGGGGTTTGCGGTTGCCGTGGTAGTTCGGGTTGGGTACCAAGTCGATCTTGACGTTGTGTTCCCATGCCGGTCCGTCGGCCCCGTCGGCCAGCTGGTACGGGCCGTTGCCGATCGGGTGCTGGCCGAACGCCGCCATGTCCCGAAAAGCGTTGTCCGGCAATGGATAGAACGGGCCATGGCCGAGCCGCAACGTGAAGTCAACGGTCGGCGCCTTGAGCCGGACCGTGAACTCAAGGTCGTTGACGATCCGCAACCCGGACATCGTGGCTCGCGTTGCGTCACTACCGGCCACCTCGTCGAAGCCGTCGATCGGGCTGAAAAACTGCTGCTCCAATTGGGCATTGGCACCGAGCGCCCCGTAGTTCCACGCATTGACGAACGAGGAAGCTGTCACCGGTGAGCCGTCGGTGAATTTCCAGCCCGGTTTGAGGATGATGCGGTAGTTGACGTTGTCGGTGGTGTCGATCGACTGGGCGACCTCGGGTGCGGGCTGGCCGCTAGCGTCGTAAGACATCAGGCCGGCGAACAGCCGATCGATGATGCGCCCGCCATTGATGTCGTTGATGCCAGTCGGGATCAGCGGGTTGGGCGGTTCCCCACCATTGACCAGCACCACCTTGGGGCTCAACAGGCCACCGCCACACGCAGTCACCGGCGTAACCGCCAGCAACCCGGCGGCCACGGCAGCCAGCACGGCCTGCATCCGACGCATGACAGCGACCCTAAGGCCCGAGGCTCAGCAGAGGGGCGCCGCCGGGCCGAAATCTCAAGGTCGTGAATATTCCCGCACGGATATCGACGGCAATGATCTCCACCGCCGGCTTGACCTTGCCCGGCAGGTCCACGATGCGCGCCGCATCGGGTATGGCGTTGCGGGAGCAAGACAAAACGATCGCCCCAGCGCGCTCGACGTGTTCGAAGGTCCGCAATAGCGCATCATCGATCGTCCGTTTGTACGCGAATGGGGTGAACTGTTTCTTCAGCTTCTTCGTAGTGGTTTCTTCCATGATGGTGAGTCCGTGCCAATACACGCTAAGCCCTTTGAGGAAGTGGTAGCGCTTGATGTAGTCGTTGTCATCGCTGAGCGAAGCATACGACGGATCGAGGTACAGCAGGTGGGTTCCGGGTCCGCGTCATGGAACCTACACCCTTATATCCGAATGGTTATGTGGTGTACATGAACGAGCAACTTCAGACCGTGGATCCTTTTACCGGGCGAACAATACCGGATCCTGCGAACGGGTACGCGCATATACCGCTACCGGAATAGCGAGAGGACGGGCGTTATGCATCTCTATCCTGTCAGTCAGCTCTATGAGTTCACCCCCAAGGTTGCATCAACCAGGTCTTCCGGTCGCAACCCCTTGAACTCGGTAGGCGATTTGAACGAAGCCGAGTTGATCGATATGCGCCTCTCGCCGCAACGCTCCCGCGCGGGATCATCTTCGACGCTCGACTATGCGGGGATTTCGAGGGTTCCAATTCCGCTCTCGCGGTGTTAACCGGCGTCGGAAAAGTGCTTTGGTCTAACGATGACCGGGCACGCCAGCAACCGTGGCGTGCGGCGCCAAGAACGGCCGCACCGACCAAAACGCCATTTCCACCGTGGACCCCTGCAGCCGATCGCGAGAGTTGCGCTCGTGATACCTCACCCCCACTACCTAGCGACGAAACTGATAGTTCACCAGAGTATATTCTGGGATTTGGGCCGTTATCCGTTGCCGGCTGAAGCGCTCAAATTTACATTGGACATATCAATGGACTCGATGGTGCGATACCGGATATGGGCAAGCTGTCCGACGCTGAAATAATCGCCCGATTTCCGCAGTGGTCATCTGTGCTGGCGGTGCACGAACATTACACGTATCCCGATGTGACAGTAAGGGTTTGAAGTCGCTTGACAGTTTTACTAAACCGTCGACCACATCTCCAAAATGCGGGGTTGTCCGACCGCACGCACGACGCTGGCCCACCGTCTTTGTCCGATCTGTCGCGCTCGCACAGCCCTTTCCCCAATAATCGTCGATGTGCCCAAACTTCGCGAGCGCCTCCCACATCTCAACCGGCTACTGGTTGCCACATCTGCACTCACCGCAATAGGCGCGGTCCCCAGCCCACCCGCATCTGCCGCGCCTAAAGATCAGCCACCGCCATGCGCGGCCGAGCAACTGGCGGTCAGCGCCACCTCGCCGCAAGCCGCCATGGGCCACCGTGCGGTAACACTGATTTTCGCGCTCGTCGACGACGCCATGCCGTGCACACTCAGCGGCTACCCCATGGTCGACACCGCCGCCGGCGGCCCGCTGCTTCACGCAACGGACACCCTGCGCGGCTATATGGGCGGCCTGCCGTCAGGCGTGAATGCACCGCTTGATGTTCCACTGACCTCATCCGACCAGGCCCATGCCATAGTCGAAGGCATGGCCGTCGACGGCAGCGGCAACCCGTGTGCCACGTACACCGAGCTGCGCATCACTCCTCCTGGAACCGCACAGGTGTTCACGGTGCCGACCGGCATTGAGGCCTGCCAACTGCAAGTGCACCCCATTACCGTTGCCCAGGCGGCAACGGGTCGGGTCCCGTCGGGCTAGCCTGCTGCGCGGCACCGCCCGCATCGCCACGCTCTAGGCTCGAATATGTGACCGCACCCGAAATTCCGTCGTCCTACCCGCCTTCGGCGCAGTTTGCCGAGCAGGCGAACGCCCGCGCCGACCTGTACCGCGCGGCCGCAGCAGACCGGCTGGATTTCTGGGCCAACCAGGCCAATCGCCTAACTTGGGCAACCCCGTTCACCGAGGTGCTGGACTGGTCGGAGGCGCCATTCGCAAAGTGGTTTGTCGGCGGCACGCTCAACGTCGCCTACAACTGCTTGGATCGCCATGTGGCAGCCGGCCACGGGGACCGGGTCGCCATCCATTGGGCGGGCGAACCCACCGACGACCGCCGCACCCTAACCTATTTGGAGCTAATGACCCTGGTGTGCAAGGCGGCCAACGCGCTCGCTGATCTTGGCCTGGTCGCCGGCGACCGCGTCGCCATCTACCTGCCGTTAATCCCCGAGGCCGTGATCGCCATGCTGGCCTGCGCGCGCCTGGGCATCATGCACACCGTCGTCTTCGGCGGCTTCACCGCCACCGCGCTGCACGCCCGGATCGCCGATGCCCAGGCCAAGTTGTTGATCACCGCGGACGGACAATTCCGGCACGGTAAGCCGATGCCGCTGAAGGACGCCGCCGACGAGGCGGTCGCAGACCCCGACAGCCCGGTCGAACACGTTCTGGTGGTGCGCCGCACCGGAATTGATGTGACCTGGCATGACGGCCGCGATCTGTGGTGGCATGAGGTCGTCGACCCTGCCGCGCCCGAACACACTCCGGAAGCCTTCGACTCCGAGCAGCCGCTCTTCCTGCTCTACACATCGGGCACCACCGGCAAGCCCAAGGGCATCATGCACACCAGCGGCGGTTACCTTACCCAGGCCGCCTACACGATGTACACGATTTTCGACGTCAAGCCAGCTAACGATGTCTTCTGGTGCACCGCCGATATCGGTTGGGTCACCGGGCACACTTACGGCGTCTACGGGCCGCTGGCCAACGGTGTCACCGAGGTGCTCTACGAGGGCACGCCCAATGCGCCTGACGAGCACCGGCATTTCCAGATCATCGAAAGATACGGTGTCTCAATTTATTACACCGCTCCCACGCTGATCCGGACGTTCATGAAGTGGGGTCGGGAAATCCCGGACGCCCACGACCTGTCCAGCTTGCGGCTATTGGGCTCGGTCGGCGAACCGATCAACCCCGAGGCATGGCGTTGGTACCGCGACGTTATCGGCGCCGGACGCACCCCAGTGGTGGACACCTGGTGGCAGACCGAGACCGGCTCCGCGATGATCACGCCGCTGCCCGGCGTCGCCGCGGCCAAACCGGGCTCGGCGATGACCCCGCTGCCTGGAATCTCGGCCAAGATCGTTGACGATCACGGCGATTCGCTGCAACCGGACACCGACGGCGGCGAGCACGTCACCGGCTATCTCGTCTTGGATCAGCCGTGGCCGGCGATGCTGCGCGGCATCTGGGGTGATCCCGCGCGGTACCAGCACGCCTACTGGTCCAAGTTCGCCGACAAGGGTTACTACTTCGCCGGAGACGGTGCGCGCATCGACTCCGACGGCGCGATCTGGATCTTGGGCCGCATCGACGATGTGATGAACGTGTCCGGGCACCGTATGTCCACCGCCGAGGTGGAATCGGCGCTCGTCGGCCATCCCGGGGTGGCCGAGGCGGCCGTCGTCGGGATCACCGACACGACCACTACCCAGGCCATCTGCGCGTTCGTCGTAATGCGCGCCAACTACACCGCGCATGCCGGAACCGCAGATGAACTCCGCGCCGAGGTGGCCCGGGAGATCTCCCCTATCGCCCGCCCACGGGAGGTCCACGTCGTGCCCGAACTGCCCAAGACCCGCAGCGGCAAGATTATGCGTCGGCTGCTGCGTGACGTCGCCGAAAACCGCGAGCTGGGTGATACGTCGACCCTGCTGGATCCCAGCGTGTTCGACGCAATCCGGGCCGCTCAGGCGAAGTAGCTCAGCCCGCTATCGGGACGAAGCCTGATCCAGGCCGGTTCTTGGCGACGATGTCGGCCAGGTCGGCGTTGATCGACATCACCACGGCCGGGGTGTGCAGGGGAATGTACTTGGTAACGCAGCTGGGCAGGTCGTCACTGAAGGCGCCGTGAATCATGCCAACCAGCAGGTTGTCGACCGTCACCGGCGCCCCCGAATCGCCGGGGCCGCCGCAGACCTGCATCACGATAGTGCCTGGATCCTGTCCCGGCCCCCAGGTGACCCCACACGAGTTGCCGGTGGTGCGGCCTTGTTTGCAAGCGATCTGGCCGAATGTCGGGTCCGGGCCGATGCCGTTTATTGCGAAGCCATTGAAGTTGGCTACCGGGATCACCTTGGCCGGGTCGAATTTGATAACCGCATAGTCGAGGCTGTCGTTGCCGGCGACCATCGTGCCGACCACGCCTTTGGCTTCCTCGCCCTCAGCGGCGACGGGCGCGCCCGGGCCGCCGCAGTGGGCGGAGGTGAAGCCGATGAGATTGCCGTTCTTGTCATGGCCAATGGTGGTCAGGGTGCATAGCGTGCCCCCGTTGACGACGATGCCTGCGCCACCGCCCAACGGAACCTTGTCGTCGGCGACCGCCGTGCTCGCGGGAAGAGACACCAGGGCCAGAAGCACGGCCACGATCACCGCGGGGAAGCAGCGGTGCGCCGTCTGCAAAGTGGTACTCCCGTCGAGAGGTGGGATATCGAAGGACAATCGGAGGACAGATGCGCCAGTGTAGATGATTGCAAGATTACGTCCGCTGTTGTTGGGAATACCCGCGGACGGTCAATTTATTAAGGTGAAACGGCCCGGTCTGGCACCGTGTTCGACTGGCCTCATACGGCACGGAAGCGCATGGCAACATAATCCGCGACGATCGCGAAACCGCAGCCGTCAAATCGAGAGGACCGTCTGTGAGCAAACCTGATCGCACGAACGGTGTGCCCAGCACGCTGACCACGATTCCGTTGGCCGATCCGCACGCCCGGCCCGCCGAGCCGTCGATGGGCGACTTGATCAAAGACGCAACGACTCAGATGTCGACGCTGGTGCGGGCCGAGATCGAGTTAGCCCGCGCCGAGATTACCCGCGATGTCAAAAAGGGTTTGACCGGCAGCGTTTTGTTCATCTCCGCGCTGGTCGTATTGTTCTACTCCACCTTTTTCCTGTTTTTCTTCCTCGCCGAGCTGCTCGACACCTGGCTATGGCGTTGGGTGGCGTTTTTGATCGTGTTCGGGCTGATGGTGGTGACCACCGCCGTACTGGCCCTGCTGGGTTTCTTGAAGGTGCGCCGCATCCGGGGACCGCGGCAGACCATCGAATCGGTGAAGGAGACGCGCACCGCCCTCATCCCGGGCCACGACAAGGCCCCGGCCGTGACCCGACCGCCAGCCCCCGCTGAGGGCAAAACGCCCACCGATCCCTCGGGTTGGTAAATGCCGGCGCCAGATCCGTCGGTGACCCGCATCGTCGGGCCATGGCGCCATCTGGACGTGCACGCCAACGGCATCCGGTTCCATGTCGTCGAGGCCAGCCCGACCAGCCGACCGACCGACCCGGCTGACACGGCACCGACCACCGCGCGTCCCCTGGTGATCCTCTTGCACGGATTTGGTTCGTTCTGGTGGTCCTGGCGGCACCAGCTGCGCGGACTGACCAGCGCCCGGATAGTTGCGGTTGACCTGCGCGGCTATGGCGGCAGCGACAAACCGCCCCGCGGCTACGACGGCTGGACGCTGGCCGGGGACACGGCCGGACTCATCCGCGCGCTGGGGCACTCGTCAGCGACGTTGGTAGGCCACGCCGATGGCGGATTGGCCTGCTGGACCACTGCGCTGCTGCACTCACGTCTGGTGCGCGCCATCGCGTTGATCAGCTCACCGCATCCGGTGGCGCTGCGCCGGTCCACCGTGACCCGGCGCGATCAGGGGCGAGCACTGCTACCCACACTGCTGCGCTACCAGATGCCGCTGTGGCCGGAGCACGTATTGACCCGACACAACGCGGACGAGCTCGAGCGCCTGATGCGCAGCCGCAGCGCCGCCAAATGGGCTGTTTCCGAAGACTTTTCGCAGAGCATAGGCTATCTGCGGCAGGCCATCCAGATTCCGGCCGCCGCGCACTGTGCGCTGGAGTACCAACGTTGGGCGGTGCGTAGCCAGCTGCGCGCCGAAGGCCTGCGGTTCATGAAGTCGATGCGCCAGCAGCTCGCTGTGCCGTTGCTACACCTGCGCGGCGACGCCGATCCCTACGTGCTGGCCGATCCCGTCGAACGTACCCAACGTTATGCACCGCACGGGCGCTACGTGTCCATCGCCGGCGCCGGACATTTCAGCCATGAGGAAACGCCCGTGGAAGTCAACAAGCATCTAACTCGGTTCCTCGATCAAGTGCACCGGGTCAGCTGACGCAGGCCCCGGTGCCGACCCGTTGGGTGGCGCCGATTCTGGCGAGCTGGTCAGCCACTTCGCCGGCGGTTAGCACAAACCCCGTCTCTGGGTCGTCGACCGCCGCGCCAAACACCACACCGAGCACCTGGCCGCTCAAATCGATCAGCGGGCCGCCGGAGTCACCCTGCTCCACATTGGCCCTGATGGTGTACACGTCGCGGGTCACCGGCTGTGGGCTGCGATAGATGTCGGGACCACTGAGCTTGATCGCCTCGCGAATGCGGGCCGGGGTCGCAGTGAAGTTGCCGCCCCCGGGATAGCCCAGCACCACCACACTGGTGCCGGTCTGAGCTTCCTGTGCGGCGAAGGTCAACGGCGGCGGCGGCAGGTTCGGCACCGCCAAGAGCGCGATGTCGACGGAAGGATCATAGGACACCACGGTGGCATCAAGAGGTTTGCCGCTCGCGTACACCTGCACGCTGTTAGATCCGGCTACCACGTGCGCGTTGGTCATCACCCGGTCGGGCGCGACCACAAAGCCGCTGCCTTCCAGCACTTTCTGACAGCTAGGCGCCAGGCTGCGGATCTTGAGGACGCTGGGCGCGGTGGCCGTCACCACGGGGTTTTGGGCCAGCGCCGAGTCCGGTGAGGCGACCGGGATGACCGGGGTGCGACTGAACGGCTCCAACACCGCAGGCAGGCCAGAGGTGTTCAACAACGCCGAAAGTCGCTTGGGCACCGTCTTCAGCCAGACCGGCGCCACCTCGTTGACCTCGGCGAGCACCCGCGAACCACGAACCGCCGCCGCCAATTCCGGCTGGTCTTTTGACTGCGTCAGCGGAGTCGCCAACAGCCACGCCGCGGTCAGCACCACCACCAGCTGAACCGCAACCCCAATGACCGAGTCGATCACCCGGATCGGCCGGTTGCGGATCGCGCCACGGACGGCCCGGCCGAGCACCACACCAGCGACTTCGCCGATCACCACCAAGCCCAGGATCAAAAACAGTGCGGCGAACAACTTGGCTCGAGGAGCGGCGATATGGCTGACGATATGCGGCGCAAGCAGCACGCCGGCGATCGCGCCCAGCAGCACACCGGCGAACGACAGCATGGAGCCCAGCGCACCCGAGCGCCAACCCGAGATCGCCGCGATGAAGGCGACCGCCAATACGGCGATATCCAGCCATTGGGACGGGGTCATCGCGTTCATCGAATTCATCGCAGCCCACCCTGCTCGCCGACCAGCGCCATGGCATCATCTAGTTCGCGGACATCGCTGGTGTCCCACGGCTGGGCCCAACCTGCAACATCGAGCACCGCAGAAATAACCTGGCCGGTGAATCCCCATACCAACATCTGGTTCAGCAGAAACGCCGGTCCGGCCCAGCGTCGACTGAGGGTACGCCGGTACACCATCAGGCGGTTGTCCGGATTGATGAAGGCGCGCACCGGAACGCGCGCCACGATCGCCGTTTCGGCCGCGTTGACGACCTGCACGGGGCCGGGGTCGGGCGAATAGGCCAAGACCGGCACGACGTGGAATCGCGATGGCGCGATGAAGGTCCGCTCCATGGTGGCCAGCGGGTAAAGCTTGGACAGGTCGAGCCCCGTCTCTTCATGGGCTTCTCGCAAAGCGGTCGCGACCGGCCCCTGGTCGCCGGGGTCGGAGGCCCCACCCGGAAATGCGGCCTGGCCGCCATGGTGACGTAGGGTCGACGCGCGCACGGTCAGCAGTAGGTCTGCATCGTCCGGCAAGCTGCCCTGCGCTGGAGCCGACTGCGGGCCGGAGAACAGCACCAAAACCGCGGCGTCCCGCTCATTGCGGCGCAGGGCAGCCGCGGCTCCGGCGGCTGTCACCATAGCGACCAACTCGGCTGGCAGGCGCCGCCGCGCTGCGTCGGGCACCCGGTCGATGTTGTCGATCAGCGGGCGCAGCCAGGACGGACCGACCTCGGGCGTCAGGGCAAGCCCAGCGGTCACCGGCGCCTCCTTTGCTGAGCAGGCGCGCATTACGCCTCGTTTCCGACCTCAGCCGCGATCTCATCAGCGCTGCCGAAAGCCCGCGGCAGCGTCTGGGCCACGCTACCGTCCGGCCGCAAGACCACCGTCGCGGGCATCACGTTTACCACCCCCAATGCCGCGGCCACGGTGCGGCGGCCGTCCTGCAGCGTCGGCAATCGAACACCAAGGTCGGCCAACCGCAACAGCGCGGCCGTCTCGTTCTCGTCCTGATGCACGGTCACCACCATGACGCCCGATCCCGCCCGTCGTTGATACTCGGCCATCGCCGGCAGTTCGGCGATACAGGGCGCACACCAGTAGGCCCACAAATTGAGCACCACCCGGCGCCCGGCCAGCGCCTTCGCGACGTCGACGGCCGAACCGTCCGCCGCGCATTCGACTACCACCCCGTGTAGTGGTGACGACGCCGCGCCGCCGGCTGCCTCGGGACAGGGCAGCAGGTTGGCGCGCTGCCGTGGCCTGGCCAGCGCCGCCGGCGTGTCGGCATCACGATGTGCGCGTGCGGCAGGCGGGTTCATGGATGCGGTGGTCGCAGTGGATGCGGAGTCGTCACGCAACTGCGCTACGAGCGCCACGACCAGCGCGACCACTACCGCCACCACCGCAATCGTCCAGCGGGTTGTCGAGGTCAGCCGCAATGTCACAGTCCGGCCAGGGCCAACAGGTGCTCGGTCTCAGGTCCTTGGACCAGGGGAGCGGCCAGCAGCGGATCGGTGGGCCCGATTCCGTAGGACGGGCAGTCTTTGGCGAGCACGCATACGCCGCACGCGGGTTTGCGGGAATGACACACGCGCCGGCCATGAAAGATCACCCGGTGGCTGAGCACCGTCCATTCTTTACGCTCGATCAATTCGCCGACCGCGTATTCCACCTTCACTGGGTCGGTTTCGGCCGTCCAGTGCCACCGCCGCACCAAGCGTCCGAAATGGGTGTCGACCGTGATGCCGGGGATACCGAAGGCATTCCCCAGGATGACGTTGGCGGTCTTGCGCCCGACGCCAGGCAGTGTCAGCAGCTCCGCCATGGTGGCAGGCACCTCGCCGTCGAAGCGCTCGACGAGGGCTTGCCCGAGACCGATGAGCGAGTTCGCTTTGTTACGAAAGAAGCCAGTGGGACGGATGAGGTTTTCTAGTTCTTCGCGATCGGCTTTTGCATAGTCCAGCGCTGTCCGGAACTTCGCGAACAAAGCCGGCGTCGTCAGGTTCACCCTCTTGTCGGTGCTCTGGGCCGACAGGATGGTGGCCACCGCGAGCTCAAGCGGATTGGTGAAGTCCAGCTCGCAGTACACATGCGGAAACGCTTGGGCGAGTTTGCGATTCATCCGTCGCGCCCGACGCACCAGGGCAGGGCGGGTCTCGGACGACCACCGCTTGGCGACGTCCGGAGCGGGAGTGGCTGAACTGGACTTAGACCGCCCAGACGACTGTGCCGCTGTCACCTACGACAGAGTACTGATTTCGTGATCTGTCTGAGACCGTGTGTTGATTCAAGGACATGTTTACTCTCCTTGTGTCGTGGTTGCTGGTAGCGTGCATTCCCGCGTTGCTGATGTTGACGACGCTCGGGCTGGAGCGGCTGGAGCGCACCCTTGCCGACGACACCCTGACCGCTTCCGATGTTGCCTTGTTTCTCGAGCACGCCCAGCCTGTCGATGTCCACACGCTGGCCCTCACTGAGGCTCCCCCGCCCAAGGCCCTGACCGGAAAGCATCACGCGGACCCGTTTCAGGCCCACACCCATTTCCCGGTTGGGGCGACTCGACACGTCAATCGTGTGTAGCGTTGGCAGGTCGTACCGATTGGCCTAACCTGTAGACCGGCACTGGTCATGAGGACCGGCCTGCCCGTATCACTTCGTTGGAAAGCTGAAGAGGCAACGTGGACGAGATCCTGGCAAGGGCAGGAATCTTCCAAGGGGTGGAGCCCAACGCGGTCGCAGCACTGACCAAGCAACTGCAACCCGTTGACTTCCCCCGTGGACACACGGTTTTCGCGGAAGGTGAGCCGGGCGATCGGCTATACATCATCATCTCGGGCAAGGTGAAGATCGGACGCCGTTCACCTGACGGCCGGGAGAACCTGCTGACCATCATGGGTCCGTCCGACATGTTTGGCGAGCTGTCGATCTTCGACCCCGGGCCGCGCACGTCCAGCGCAACCACAATCACCGAGGTGCGAGCGGTTTCGATGGATCGCGACGCGCTGCGAGCATGGATCGCCGATCGCCCGGAGATCGCCGAACAGCTGCTGCGGGTGCTGGCGCGCAGGTTGCGCCGCACCAACAACAACCTGGCTGACCTCATTTTTACCGACGTGCCCGGGCGGGTGGCCAAACAGCTGCTGCAGCTGGCCCAGCGTTTCGGCACCCAGGAAGGTGGCGCGATGCGGGTCACCCACGACCTGACTCAGGAGGAGATCGCCCAGCTGGTGGGTGCCTCCCGGGAAACGGTGAACAAGGCCCTGGCCGACTTCGCGCACCGCGGCTGGATCCGGTTGGAAGGCAAGAGCGTGCTGATCTCCGACAGCGAGAGACTGGCGCGCCGGGCTCGCTAGCTCCGCCGAGCAGACACAGACTCGCATCATTACCGCGCCATTCGTGCGATTCTGCGACTGCTCGCGCTAAGGAACTCGCAGATAGTCCAGTTGGGCCTGCACGGACCACTCTGCTGCGTCCCAGAGCTTCTCGTCGACGTCGACATACACATGCTCGACGACTTGGCGCACGGTGGCGCCCTCGCCGAGGTCGCGTAGCGCCCCGCGCACCTGTTGCAGCCGCTCGTGCCGGTGCAGTAAGTAGCCCTGCGTAACCGCCTCGAGGTCGGCCAGCTCCGGCCCGTGCCCGGGCAAGACGGTCCGCCGACCCAATCCGCGCAGCCGGTGCAACGACTCCAGGTAGTCCGACAGGCTCCCGTCCTCCTTGTCGAGGACGGCGGTGCCGCGGCCCAACACGCTGTCGGCGGTTAGCACGGCATCATCGAGGACGAACGACAGTGAGTCGGCCGTGTGACCCGGGGTGGCCAGCACGGTGATGCTCAGCCCGGCCGCGTCAATCACTTCCCGGTCGCTGAGCACCACGTGATCGCCGCGCAGAAATTGCTCAGCCGCAGCGCGTACCGGCGCCCCGGTCTGCTCGACCAGCTTGTCGATGCCGTCGGTATGGTCGCCGTGGCGATGGCTGATCAGCACCAGCGCGATACGGCCCAGCGCGGCGACCCGGGCGATGTGCTCGTCGTCTGGGCCCGGGTCGACGATGACCAGCTCGTCACTGCGCGGGCCGCAGAGTACCCAGGTGTTGGTGCCCTCGAGCGTCATCAGACCGGGGTTTTCCGCCAGCAAGACCGAGGCGGTGTCGGTGACCGCCCGCAACTGCGCGTACGCGGGATGCGTCAGCGTCTCGGTCACGGCCGCTAGCCGACCTCCACGATCAGCTCGACCTCCACTGGAGCGCCCAGCGGTAACTCGGCGACGCCAACCGCTGAACGCGCATGGGTTCCGTCGTCACCAAAGACCTCGGCAAGCAGGTCGGAGGCTCCGTTGATGACGCTGGGCTGACCGTGAAAGCCCGGCGCGGAGGCGACAAATCCGACCACCTTGACCACCTGGGTCACTGCGTCCAGACCCACCAGTGAGTCCACTGCGGCTAGCGCGTTGAGAGCGCAGATCCGTGCCGCCGCTTTGGCTTCCTCCGGCGTCACGTCTGCGCCTACCTTGCCGGTGCGGGTCAACTTTCCGCCCTCGAAGGGCAGCTGGCCCGCGGTGTACACGAGGATGCCGGCGCGCACCGCTGGAACGTAGGCCGCCAACGGTGCCACCGTCTGAGGGAGCGCGATGCCCAGTTGCGCGAGCCGCGCTTTAGCGTCCATTATTTCGGCCGCTTCAGGTAGGCAACATGCTGTTCGCCAGTTGGCCCGGGTAGCACTGCGACCAGCTCCCAGCCGTCGGCTCCCCACTGATCGAGGATCTGTTTGGTGGCGTGTGTGAGCAGCGGAACCGTTGCGTACTCCCATGCGGCGGGTTGGGTCATGCCGCGAGCTTATCCGGAGCAGCTGAGAAGCTGCGGCCAGCCCGGTAGCCGGGTAGCTGGGTGGGGCTAGCATGCGATGGTGGCGAACACATCTAGCGGCAGCAGTGCCGTCGGCTGGCCGTCGCGTTTGTCGAAGGCTCGCCTGCACTTCGTGACCGGCAAAGGCGGCACCGGAAAATCAACGATCGCAGCAGCACTAGCGCTGACTCTGGCAGCCGGGGGCCGCAAAGTCCTTTTGGTGGAAGTCGAAGGGCGCCAAGGGATTGCGCAACTCTTCGATGTCCCGCCATTGCCTTATCAAGAGGTCAGGATCGCAACGGCCGAACGCGGCGGGCAGGTCAACGCGCTGGCCATCGACATTGAGGCCGCGTTCCTGGAATACCTAGAGATGTTCTACAACCTGGGCATCGCGGGCCGGGCGATGCGGCGCGTGGGTGCGATCGAGTTTGCGACGACGATTGCGCCTGGTCTGCGCGACGTGCTGCTGACCGGCAAGATCAAAGAGACCGTGGTGCGCCTCAATAAAGGGACCAAGCACCCGGTCTATGACGCGATTGTCGTCGACTCCCCCCCGACCGGCCGGATCGCACGCTTTCTGGACGTCACCAAGGCGGTGTCCGACCTGGCCAAGGGTGGGCCGGTGCATTCGCAAGCCGAAGGCGTGGTGAAGTTGCTGCACTCCGACCAGACCGCCATCCATCTGGTGACTTTGCTGGAAGCGCTGCCAATGCAGGAGACGCTGGAGGCCATCGAAGACCTCGCCGGCATGGAATTGCCGATCGGCAGTGTCATCGTGAACCGCAACATTCCGGCCTACTTGAATCCCGACGACCTCTCGAAGGCCGCCGAAGGCGATGTCGATGCGGACTCGGTACGTGCCGGGTTGGCGATGGCCGGGGTCAAGCTGTCCGAAGCTGACTTCGCCGGGCTGCTGACTGAGACGATTGAACACGCCACCCGGATCAGCGCACGCGCCGAAACCGCACAACAACTCGAGGCGCTGCAAGTTCCACGGCTGGAGTTACCGACAATTTCCGATGGCGTCGATCTTGGCAGCTTGTACGAACTTTCGGAATCGCTTGCTCAGCAGGGGGTTCGATGAGCCACGTACCGGAAACACTTGATATGGCCGCTATCTTGGCCGATACAACTAACCGGGTGGTGGTGTGCTGTGGCGCCGGCGGTGTCGGGAAGACCACCACGTCCGCCGCAATTGCGTTGCGGGCCGCCGAATATGGCCGCACCGTAGTCGTGTTGACCATCGACCCCGCCAAGCGACTGGCACAAGCGTTGGGTGTCAATGATCTTGGCAATACCCCGCAACGCGTGCCGTTGGCGCCCGAGGTTCCCGGCGAGCTGCACGCGATGATGCTTGATATGCGGCGCACGTTCGACGAAATGGTCATTCAGTATTCCGGATCACAACGGGCGCAATCGATTCTGGACAATCAGTTCTACCAGACTGTCGCCACATCGCTGGCCGGCACGCAGGAGTACATGGCCATGGAGAAGCTGGGGCAGCTCTTGGCCCAGGACCGCTGGGATCTGGTCGTGGTGGACACGCCGCCGTCGCGCAACGCGCTGGACTTTCTGGACGCGCCAAAGCGGCTGGGCAGCTTCATGGATAGCCGACTGTGGCGACTGCTACTTGCGCCGGGTCGGGGCATCGGGCGGCTGGTAACCGGTGTGATGGGCTTGGCCATGAAAGCGATGTCCACTGTGCTCGGTTCGAAAATGTTGAGCGATGCCGCTGCATTCGTTCAGTCGCTGGACGCCACGTTCGGAGGTTTCCGCGAGAAGGCGGACCGAACCTACGCGCTGTTGAAACGCCGGGGTACCCAGTTCGTCGTGGTGTCGGCGGCTGAACCTGATGCGCTGCGCGAGGCGTCTTTCTTCGTTGATCGTTTGTCCCAAGAGGGCATGCCGCTGGCCGGCCTGGTCTTGAACCGCACTCACCCGATGCTGTGTCCACTACCCGTCGAACGCGCAATCGACGCCAGCGAAACGTTGGAGGACGGGCACGCCGACTCTGAAGCCGCGTCGCTGGCAGCCGCGGTATTGCGGATCCATGCTGAGCGAGGCCAAACGGCCAAGCGAGAGATCCGGCTATTGTCGCGGTTTACCGGGGCTAATCCGCACGTACCGGTGATTGGGGTTCCATCACTGCCGTTCGACGTCTCTGACCTAGATGCGCTGCGCGCGCTCGCTGATCAGATCACTTCGGTCGGTGACGCCCGCGTGGCGGGCCGCTGAGGAAGTCGTCGAAGTGCCGCCAGCGTCGAGTGGGGCGAGCCTCACACTGCGTCGACGTGTAAGACGTCGTCCATCGTCGCGCCGTGATACAGCGTCGCGAGTGCAGCGCGATCCCAGCACCCATCTGAGAACACGAGCGTCTCGTCGAACCAGATCCGGCAGCCATCCAGGATCATGTCGAGGTGTAGCGGCGAGTTCCACCCGACTTTTGACCGCGGCTGCGACGGAGTTCCCAGCCCGAGGTGCAGGCCTGGATGCCGCTCATTGATGTGCGACAGGAAACCAACCCATTCGGTAATGCCTTCGTTGGTGCCAAAACCCACTTCGCCCACGCGGTCAGCGTTGTCGAATTCGAAGAAGCTACGCAGCACGTTCGACACCAATCGATCAGAACAAGTAACTTTTTTTACCACTGATTCGATGATTTCGAGCGTGATGGGTTTGGCGGCCAGCCGAGGATCGCCCGGAAAGCCAAAGCTTGAATTCACCGCCCCATCGGCCACCACTATTCCCGTCACATGGGGAGTGTAAGTATTCACCTCGCCGGGTGGCAAAATGGCAGGGAATCGTCCACCGAAATATCCGCTGCTATTTGTCCATCCACCATCTGCCAATGGGCGGATCTGCAGATCTGTCCCGGCCTCATTAGTGATATGGATCTGCCGGGCCGACCGGCCCGCTCCGATGATCGAATTGTTCAAATCGTCCAGGGAAGCACGATCTACGGCCAGCGCCAGTTTGAAGAGCTCTGGAGAGAAGTTGAAGACCCGAAAGATTCGGGCCTTCAACCGCTCGCCGGCAGATTGGAGGTACTCGAGTACCTTTGCGCGATGACTGCTGGATAGGTTGCTGACCAAGAGCAGCGCATCGCAAGTTGCAAGGTGGTACTCGTCAAGATGGTCGGCGGGCGCTATCCGAACGTCAGCGGAGTGCGCGGCGATCCGCTCGCGCAAGGTCCCGAGCAAACTTTGGTCAGCTGGACCTGCCAGCTCCTCCGAATAAAGTATGAGGACTCGGTCATCGGACGTCAATTCGGCATAGCTGGAGCAGAGCGTGTCCATGCCCCTGAGCACAGCTGAATCGACAGAGCTTTCTTTGTTCACCATGGGTTGCTAAATGCTTACTCGGGCACCGCGCAGATGCAGAGCCAGGCGTCATCCAACATTTTGATCGGGGCGCTGCGAGCGATGGCGAGTTTTTCATGGACGGCACGTAATGTCTCGAGCTCGGCAGCCGAGAATTCCGTAGCCGTGCGCGATTCGTTGCGAGTCAGAACGACGGGCATTGTTGATTCCTTTCCTGGTTCAGATCGGCCGAGCGTTAGCCCCTACCGGGAGCGCAGCTATCTGCCCAACCGAGCTGTCTTCACTTACGGGAGCCAATCTTGCACATGTGCGACAATAAATCAAGCGCATGATTACTTCCATGGACTGTTGATCTAGAAATGTATTAGCTAGTATGTTAGGTAAGCTACGAAGCCCCTGTCGAAATCCTCATCTGAGCTGGTATTTTTGGATCGTACTGCTGGCTTACCGTTGCGAGAGGAGTTTGCCAATGCAACGTCGAGGATCAGTCCGTTGAGCGGCTACGACTCGGTCGACTTCTTCACCGACGAGTTCCTGCTATCAGATCCGTACCCCTACTTCGACCACCTCAGGGCCAGGAGCCCGGTGCTGCGCCTGCCGCATCACGGCGTGGTGGCCGTCACCGGGCATCCGGAGGGCGGCATCGTCTACCAGGACTCCGGGACGTTCTCGTCGATTGTGGCGGTGGGTGGACCGTTCCCGCCATTACCCTTCGAACCCCGGGGCGACGACATCGACGAGCAGATCGAGCAGTACCGCGACCAGATGCCGATGAACCAGTACCTGACCACGATGGACCCACCCGAGCATTCCCGAACGCGGTCATTGCTGCGTCGTCTGCTCACGCCTAAGCCGCTTCAGGCGAACGAGGAGTTGATCCGGCGCCTCGCTGATGAGCAGATCGACAGTTTCATCGACGGCGGCAGGTGCGAGTTTGTGTCCGGATACGCCAAGCCATTTTCATCAAGGGTGATTGCGGATCTGCTCGGAATACCGGCAGCAGACCGCGACACGTTCGAGGCGCCGCGCCCGATTGCTCCGGTCGGCGCGTTGGATCACGCACCGGTGCAGCACAACGCGCTCGCATGGCTCGATGACAAGTTCGGTCGCTATCTGCGGGAGCGGCGATACGAGCCGCGCCCCGATATGCTCACGCGGCTAGCCAGCGCGCGCTACCCCGACGGATCGCTACCCGAGGTCGCCGAGGTCGCCCGACTGGCCACACTTCTGTTTACGGCGGCGCGGGGTGCCACCGCCGTGTTGCTGAGCTGGTCGCTTCGGCTGCTGGCCGAGCGCCCCGACCTGGCGCAACAGCTTCGCGACGACCACAGCCGGATCCCGAACTTCATCGAGGAAGTCCTCCGGATGGAAAGCCCGGTGAAGAGTGACTTCAGGCTGGTGCGCAGGACAGCCACGCTGGGCGGCGTCACGATTCCCGCGGGTACGGTGGTGATGGTGTGCCCGGGCGCCCTCAACCGCGATCCGCGCAAGTTCGATGACCCGCACAAGTTCCAGTTGAATCGGTCCAATGCGCGCGACCATGTGGCGTTCGGCCGTGGCGCCCATACATGTCCTGGCGCGTTGTTGGCCCGGGCGGAGGGCCGCATTTCCCTCGAGCGCATTCTCGACCGGCTGTCTGAGATCCGACTAAGCGCGGCCCAGCACGGCCCAGCCGGCGCCCGCAGCTTCAGCTACGAGCCGACCTACACCCTGCGCGCACTGACCGAGTTACACCTGGACCGGCTGGCGTAACACAAAAGCAATCAGAAACAACAACCCTGGCGGGTTGGTCCGCCAGGGTTGAACCGAACGTTTCTTAACCGACGCTGCGGCGCTTGCGCTTGTCGAGGTAATCCGCCCACGAGACCACCTCTGGATGTTGCTTGAGCAGCGCCCGGCGCTGGCGCTCAGTCATGCCGCCCCACACACCGAACTCGACCTTGTTGTCCAGCGCATCGGCCGCGCATTCCTGCATGACCGGGCAGTGGCGGCAGATGACCGCGGCCTTACGTTGCGCGGCCCCGCGGACGAAAAGTTCATCCGGGTCGGTCGCGCGGCACAGCGCCTTCGAAACCCAGTTGATCCGTTCGTCCGACTCGACACTGCGCAGCAGGTTCTGTCCAGACGTCAGGTTGGTCCGTCGATCGTCACCGCTGGTATCTGACACGAGCTGATCCCTTCCTCCCGGTCGTTTGCCGCGACCGCCCTCTCGGGTACCAGCCGATGCTGCGCTCTGACCCACACTGTGCACATCGGTGTTACCTGAATCTCACTGCTTCTATAAGTTAGGTGGTCAGGTGGTAATTGCGCAACAGTCTGATAACGGATTTTTTGGGACGGGCGTCCAGTCTTACACCCATCGGCCGGGGGAAACGCGCCTAGCCTGTCCCCTTTCGAGGCCCTGACCTGTGACGCAGGCACAAAATAAGTTACCACCCCCCTGGTGCCGCCAAGCACAGCGTGCTAAAGAAAAATTTTTTTCCGTCGCAGGGCGCGGAGGCGTGACAAGGGGTCGCTACTGTAGTACGCATGCCCGAGCGCCCTCCGGTCGCACTCACTCTGCTCAAGCTCGCAGGGTGTTGTCTGTTGGCCAGCATCGTCGCCGCGGCACTGATGTTTCCTTTTGCAGGCGGTCTGGGATTGATGTCCAACCGCGCCTCTGAGGTAGTCGCCAACGGTTCGGCTCAGCTTCTGCAGGGGGAGGTTCCGGCCGTGTCGACGATGGTCGACGCCAAGGGCAACACCATCGCGTGGTTGTACTCTCAGCGCCGCTTCGAGGTGCCGTCGGACAAGATCGCCAACACCATGAAGCTGGCGATCGTCTCGATCGAGGACAAGCGCTTCGCCGAACACAACGGCGTCGACTGGAAAGGCACCCTGACCGGGCTCGCCGGCTATGCCTCCGGAGACCTCGACACTCGTGGCGGTTCGACTATCGAGCAGCAGTATGTGAAGAACTACCAGCTGCTGGTCACCGCCCAAACCGACGCCGAGAAGCGGGCCGCCGTCGAAACCACCCCGGCGCGCAAGCTGCGGGAGATCCGGATGGCGCTCACCCTGGACAAGACGTTCACCAAGCCTGAGATCCTGACCCGCTATCTGAACCTGGTGTCGTTCGGCAACAACTCCTTCGGGGTACAAGACGCGGCGCAGACATACTTTGGCATCAACGCCTCGGACCTGAACTGGCAGCAAGCGGCGCTGCTGGCGGGCATGGTGCAGTCGACCAGCACACTGAATCCGTACACCAACCCTGAGGGTGCGCTGGCCCGTCGGAACCTGGTTTTGGACACCATGATCGAGAACATCCCGCAAGAGGCCGACGCCTTGAGCGCTGCGAAGACGCAGCCGTTGGGAATCCTGCCCCAACCCAACGAGCTGCCCCGCGGCTGCATCGCCGCCGGCGATCGCGCCTTCTTCTGCGACTACGTCCAGGAGTACCTCTCGCGCGCGGGAATTAGTAAGGACCAGCTTGCCCGGGGTGGCTACCTCATCCGCACCACCTTGGACCCGGACGTACAGGTGCCGGTCAAGGCGGCCATCGACAAATTCGCTCCCCCGAACCTGGCCGGCATCTCCAGCGTGATGAGTGTGATCGCGCCGGGTAAGGATTCGCACAAGGTACTGGCCATGGCCAGCAATCGTAAGTACGGCCTGGACACCGAAGCCGGGGAAACCATGCGACCCCAGCCTTTCTCGCTGGTTGGCGACGGCGCGGGATCCATCTTCAAGATCTTCACCACGGCCGCCGCACTCGACATGGGCATGGGCATCAATGCCCAACTCGACGTGCCGCCGCGGTTTCAGGCCAAAGGGCTGGGTAGCGGCGGCGCCAAAGGCTGTCCTAAGGACACCTGGTGCGTGGTTAACGCCGGCAACTACCGCGGGTCGATGAACGTGACCGACGCCCTGGCCACCTCGCCCAACACCGCGTTCGCCAAGCTGATTTCGCAGGTGGGGGTCAGCCGCGCGGTCGACATGGCCATCAAACTTGGCCTGCGGTCCTACGCCAATCCCGGCACCGCCCGCGACTACAACCCGGACAGCAACGAGAGCCTGGCCGACTTCGTCAAACGGCAGAACATCGGCTCGTTCACCCTGGGACCCATCGAGGTCAACGCACTAGAACTATCCAACGTCGCGGCCACCTTAGCCTCCGGCGGGGTGTGGTGCCCACCGAATCCGATCGACAAGCTGATCGACCGTAACGGCAACCAGGTTGCAGTTACCACCGAAACCTGCGACCAAGTGGTACCCGAAGGCCTGGCCAACACCCTCGCCAACGCCATGAGCAAAGACGCGGTAGGCAGCGGCACGGCGGCGGGTTCGGCCGGCGCCGCGGGCTGGGACCTGCCCATGTCCGGCAAGACGGGCACCACCGAGGCCCACCGATCCTCCGGATTTGTGGGCTTCACCAACCGCTACGCGGCGGCGAACTACATCTACGACGACTCGACCTCACCAACCGATCTGTGTTCTGGTCCGCTGCGTCATTGCGGAAACGGCGACTTGTACGGCGGCAACGAGCCGGCCCGTACCTGGTTCACTGCACTCAAGCCGATTGCGAACAACTTCGGCGAGGTGCACTTGCCGCCCACCGATCCGCGGTATGTCGATGGTTCGGCAGCCTCGCGGGTACCCAGTGTGGCCGGTCTGGATGTGGACCAGGCGCGCCAGCGTCTGAAGGACGCGGGTTTCCAGGTAGCCGACCAACCCACCGCGGTGAATAGCAGCGCGAAATACGGCGAGGTGGTGGGGACATCGCCGAACGGCCAGACAATCCCCGGTTCGATCATCACGATCCAAATCAGCAACGGCATCCCACCACCACCTCCTCCGCCCCCGGATGATGGGCCGCCGGCGTCGGTCGGATTGCAGGTCATCGAGATTCCGGGCCTGCCGCCGATCACCATTCCGCTGCTGGCACCGCCACCGCCTCCCTAGGTCCGGTAACGCAAGAGACGCGCGGCCAGCCCCCAACCGGCAGTAGGCTGCGTGCATGGCTGTCTTGTCCGCCCTGTTGCGCACCGGCGCGGTAGCGCTCGGCTCGGCCGTCGCCGGGATCGGCTACGCCGCGTTCATCGAACGCAACGCGTTCGTGCTGCGCGAAGTCACCATGCCCGTCTTGAGTCCGGGCTCCACACCGCTACGGGTCCTGCACATCAGTGACCTGCATATGCTGCCCAACCAGGGCCGTAAACAAGCCTGGTTGCGCGAGTTGTCCGGTTGGGAGCCCGACCTCGTAGTCAACACCGGGGACAACTTGGCTCATCCCAAGGCGGTGCCGGCCGTGGTGCAAGCGCTCGGCGACCTGCTGCACCGGCCGGGAGTCTTCGTCTTCGGCAGCAACGACTACTTCGGGCCGCGCCTGAAGAACCCGGCAAACTACGTCATCAATCCGGGGCACCGGGTCCGCGGGACACCCTTGCCCTGGCAGGACCTGCGGGCGGCGTTCACCGAGCGAGGCTGGCTGGACCTGACCCATAACCGCCACGAGTTCGAGGTGGCGGGGCTGCACATCGCCGCCGCCGGCGTGGATGACCCACACATCGATCGGGACCGCTACGACACGATTGCCGGCCCGGCGAGCCCGGCGGCGAATCTGAGGCTGGGGCTGACGCACTCGCCGGAGCCGCGGGTGTTGGACCGCTTCGCCGCCGACGGCTACCAGCTGGTGATGGCCGGCCATACCCACGGCGGGCAGCTGTGCTTGCCGTTCTACGGGGCGCTGGTCACCAACTGCGGCCTGGATCGCTCCCGAGCCAAGGGGGCCTCCCAGTGGGGCCCTAGTATGCGCTTGCATGTCTCAGCCGGGATGGGGACTTCACCGTTTGCTCCGGTGCGGTTTTGCTGCCGACCCGAGGCGACCCTGCTGACGTTGATCGCCGCCCCGACGGGCGGCCGGGATTCGAGCAGCAACCTGGGCCGTTCGCATCCAAGCGTGTCAGTGCGTTGAACGATCGGGCCCACATCGCGGTCCGCAGCCTGTCACGCACGTGGACCGACAATGCGATTCGACTGATCGAGGCGGACGCCCGTCGCAGCGCCGACACCCACTTGCTGCGCTACCCGCTGCCGTCCGCGTGGTGCGCCGATGCTGACGTCGCGCTGTATCTCAAAGATGAGACCACGCATATCACCGGCAGCCTCAAACACCGGCTGGCGCGCTCGCTTTTTTTGTATGCGCTGTGCAACGGCTGGATCAACGAGAACACCACGGTGGTGGAGGCGTCATCGGGTTCCACCGCGGTGTCGGAGGCCTATTTCGCGTCCCTGCTGGGTCTGCCGTTCGTTGCCGTGATGCCGGCAGCGACCAGCACCGCCAAGGTGGCGCTGATCGAAGCACAGGGTGGCCGTTGCCATTTCGTGCAAAATTCCAGTCAGGTGTACGCCGAGGCGGAACGCGTGGCCGCCGAGACCGGCGGCCACTACCTGGACCAATTCACCAATGCTGAGCGAGCCACCGACTGGCGCGGCAACAACAACATCGCCGAGTCGATCTACGCGCAAATGGGCGAGGAACAGCACCCCATACCGGATTGGATTGTGGTCGGCGCGGGAACCGGCGGTACCTGCGCGACGATCGGCCGCTACATCCGTTATCGACGGCACCCGACCCGGTTGTGCGTGGTAGACCCGGAGAATTCGGCGTTCTTCCCTGCCTATGCCGAGGGCCGGTCCGACATCGTGATGCCCACGTCGTCCCGTATCGAGGGCATCGGCCGACCGCGCGTCGAGCCGTCGTTTTTGCCCAGCGTGGTCGATCGGATGGTGTCGGTTCCCGACGCCGCGTCGATCGCGGCCGCGCGCCACGTGAGCGCGGTGTTAGGCCGCCGCGTCGGGCCGTCCACGGGCACTAACCTGTGGGGCGCGTTCGGCCTGCTTGCCGAGATGGTCACCGAGGGCTGCAGCGGTTCGGTGGTCACCTTGCTCGCCGATAGTGGCGACCGCTACGCCGACACCTACTTCGACGACGACTGGGTTAGCGCCCAAGGGCTCGATCCGACCGAACCCGCCCAGGCGTTGGTCGAGTTTGAACGCTCCTGCATTTGGAGCTGATCCTTGCCGTTTGGCGAGTCAGCCGGCCGGTGCGATAGGCTGTCGTGGCTTCAAGCGGGGTGTGGCGCAGCTTGGTAGCGCGCTTCGTTCGGGACGAAGAGGCCGTGGGTTCAAATCCCGCCACCCCGACTCTGCAGACAAGGCCCTGGCCAAGCGGCCGGGGTCCTGTGATGTCACTCGCTGGTATGCACGACGCCGTGGCCGGTTACCGAGCATCACAACTCGGGATGTCTTCGACCAGATGAAACAGGGCTCGTTCAGCAGCGTCCCAGGGGTGTGACAGGCGTGACCCACTATGTGACCGACGAAGCGACCGCGCCCGGCACCACTGCCTGAGCATTGGGGAGCACGGCGGCGCTACCCGTGGGCGCGGCCGGTGGTTTCCCTTGCTGTGACGGAAAACGCCCAGATCTTCCTATAGATCTCAGCGGTGTAATTATAGGAATCGGCCGAATACTATAGATTGCTCCGGGCAAGTTAACGCTACCTATAAATGTCCCGGTAAGAATTATAGGATCATAGGCTAAACTATAAAAGTGCAGATAGACAGGTTCAGCGGCTCTCCGGTGGGCCGACTGGTCCCGATCTCTGGTCACGATGCTTACATGAAGCGTGACTATGCCCACGTTGCGTTCGTGCCGCATCCGCTACCGGAAGACGTCGACCTCACGATGGCAACTCACAAAATTGCAACCGAAGCGAGCATGTCGGTCGGCCGACTCGACTTCGCGGTCAAGCGACTTCCCAATCCCGGCCTCTTGGTCCGCCCGGCCCTGCGCCGCGAGGCGCAGAGCACATCGGCGCTTGAGGGAACCTATGCGACCCTCGACGAAGTTCTAGAAGCAGACTTCGTGGATGAGGCGAATCGTCGGGCGGAGGTTCGCGAGGTTCTCAACTACGTCCGCGCCGCAGAGACGGCTCTGCTACTGATCGAGCAGAAACCGATCTGTCTCAACGTAATCGCACCACTCCAACAGATTCTTGTACGGGGAACTCGAGGCGATAGCTACGACAGCGGTCGACTGCGCGAGACCAACGTCTACATCGGCGAACGCGGTCTGGGTATCGAAGCATCTCGGTTCGTGCCCCCACCAGCAGGGGAAGAGCTGATGAAGGGTGTTTCCGACTGGGAGAAATGGATTCACAGAGAAGACGATCTGCCACTGCTCATCAAGATCGCGATGGCTCACTACCAATTTGAGACCTTGCACCCCTTCTCCGATGGAAACGGGCGGCTGGGCCGTCTGATCATCGCGCTGCAGCTCGTGTCAGCTGAAGCGTTGACCTACCCCGTGCTCAACATCTCGCCGTGGCTCGAACAACGCAAAGACGAGTACAAAGACCGGTTGCTGGCGATCAGTCAGACCGGCAACTTTGATCCCTGGGTGGCGTTCTTCTGTGAGGCAATACATCATCAGGCCGACGACGGGGTCCAGCGTATCGAGGAGCTGTTGGAATTCCAGACGGATCTTCGGCAGAAATTGGCGCGAATTCGGGCTCGCGGCGTCGTCAACAACATTGCCGAGAGCTTGCTCGGCTACCCGGTGATCACCATCTCGAGGGCAGCGGAACTACATGGCGTCACCTACCCGCCTGCCCGAAACGCCATCGAAACGCTAGTCAGCCTCGGTGTGCTACGTGAGTCGACCGGTCAGCAATACAGTCGCGTATACGTCTGCGACCAGATCCGAGACATCATGAATCGCCCTTGATAAGTGAGCCCCGTGCTAGGACGGGGCCGCATGGGGCGTTGTTCGCCGCACGCGGTAGCGCCGGGCCACCGGGACGGCATATCGCGCCGACCGTTGGATAGCTCAGTTAGATGACGCGCCAATGGGCCAACGCCAACACCAAGGCGACCCAGCCGGCTGAGATCGCCAGGCCCGCGATCGCTTCGCCACGGCCTTCCCCGCGCTCTTTAACCTGGGCGAGCGCGGCAATGGCGCAGATGACGCTCAACACCACCGCGCCGCCGACGGCGAACGCGAAGGACGCCGACGCGTACATGTTGGAGTCGTGCTCCGACGCGCCGGCAATAGCCGTTGGCTGGTAGGTCATGGCGGTCATATTCGCGGTTCCCTTCGTCGCTGCCCGTCGCTGGCACTGGCGAAGAGCGTGCGATCCGGCTCTTGGAAGGTTCTAAAAGGATTCTTGGAGCCGGGGCCGGAACCGCACTCTGGTGCCGTGGCGGGGCGCCAGCATGATGGAGCGCCGCACGATGCGCTCCGGCAGCTCGTCGACGGCGCTGAACTCACCCTCACGCAACAGCACCTGCAGCACCGTGACGAGTTCCCGCATGGCAAATGCGGCGCCCAGGCAGCGTTTGACGCCCCCGCCGAACGGGACCCACGCATAGGTTTGTGGTCGTGCGCCCACGAAGCGCTCCGGCCGGAACTCGTTTGGTTGGTGGTAGCTGTCGGGATTGCGGTTGATGGCGATGATATGGATGACGATGCGCGTTCCCGCGTTGACCAGGTAGCCCCCGATGGGAAACGGTTGCGCCGCTACCCGCGCGGTGAAGGGCGCGGGTGGGCGAACCCGCAACGTCTCGTCGATCACCGCCGTCGTGAACGTGTCGTCGCCGCTGACGGCTTCCTCTCGCACGTGCCGCAGCGCGTCGGGAT
Organism: Mycobacterium simiae; assembly: GCF_008370645.1. GTDB lineage: Bacteria > Actinomycetota > Actinomycetes > Mycobacteriales > Mycobacteriaceae > Mycobacterium > Mycobacterium simiae_A. Next base: position 16,980 of record NZ_VTZN01000022.1, on the reverse strand, counting down.
GATGCAGCAACAGATCGAATGCCCACGCCAGCGTTGTGGCGGTGGTTTCGTGCCCGGCCAGCACCAAGGTGACCAGATCATCGCGAATCTCGCTGTCGGACAACCCTTCCCCATTCTCGTCGCGCGCGCACATCAGCAACGCCAAAATGTCGCGGCGCTCGCGCAGACCCGGGTCGGTTCGCCGTTGGGCGATCAGCGGCATAACGACGTCGTCGATCTCCTTCCTGGCTCGCGCACGCGACGGCCAGACCCGCAGCGCGCCGAAGCGACGCAGCGCGTAGCGAACCGTCAATTGCTCTGATACAGCGAGGTTTAACAGCCGCTCGAACGGACGGCCCAGGCGGCGTACTTGGCCCGGGTCTTCGACGCCAAAGATGACCTTGACGATCACGTCCAACATCAGTGCCCGCGCCGCCGCCAGCAGCTCGAACGGGCGGTCCACGGGCCAACTACGCATGGCCGCGCGGGCGCAGTCCGCAATGATTGGCTCGTAGCTACTCAACGCGGCACCGTGCAGGGGCGGTATCAACAGTTTGCGTCGGCGCAGGTGCTCTGGCTCCTCCTGAACGAACATCGACCCGGAACCGTAAATCGCTGCCGCAGGTCCCACGCCCTCACCGCCGAGCAGGACGTCTGCAGGAGCGGTGAAGACCTCTTTCACCAGCTCGGGATCCGAGACGATCGCAACCTCGCCCATGCTCAGAATCGGCATCGTCATGATCGGTCCATAGCGACGGACCAGCCGAAGCATCCGGCGATCGCCAGCTATCAGGTAGGCAAGGGCATACGCTGCCGCGCATGCCGTACGAAAGCCACGCGGGGCGGGTAAGCCGGGGGGCCGGCGCCCAACATCCGCCGAATGTGCCGAAGGCGCCGACGCTGCCACGCTAACGACACAACACCGCGTCTCCGGCAAGGTCAAGGCGGACCTGTGGCCCGCACCCGGGCCCGCCACTGGCAACCGCGTGATTCCAGCTGATTGTCGGGTGTGGCCTACGTCAGAACGGGGTATTGACTGTGCCACGGGTGACTACTCGGCTGGTTAACCCGGTCACTCAGCAGGAAGGAATGCCCATGCCGACCGTTAGCGATTACGACGCACGCCGGATGCCCGACGCCGAGACCGCAGACACGTCGGATATGGGTCAGCTGACCCCCGTCTTGCCGACGTTGTCTACCACGGTCGTCGATGACGACCCCAACGATGCCCCCTTCTTCGAGCTGCCCGGTGCGGACTTGTCGGGTGAAGAGCTTTCGGTGGCCGTGATCCCCCAGCGCGCCGACGAGTTCACGTGCTCGTGCTGCTTTTTGGTGCAACACCGCAGCCGGTTGCGTAGCAAGCGCGGCGAGCTTCCGGTCTGCGCCGATTGCCTGTGATCCCGCCGCCGCTACCCGCCGGTTGACAGCCCAGGTAGCTGCTGACCCATATCTGCTCAGCTGCGCGCTACGTCGCCGCGCCATGCCCCGGTCTCGCCAGGACGGCGCTCGATGAACTCTTTAAATCGCTCAAGGTCACCGTGCACGCGTCGATCGAGGATCCCCAGTTTGTCGGCGACGTTTTCGACGAATCCGTCTGGGTCGATATCGATTTGAGTGGTCACTCGCGTTGTGTCGTCGTTGATGCGATGGAACGTCACCACCCCCGCGTGGGTGGGTCCATCGTCGGACCGCCACGCGACCCGCTCCTCAGGGTGCTGCTCGGTGACGGTGGCGTAGAACTCCCGCGTTGCGGGCCCGACTTTGATTCGCCACGCGAGGTGGGTGTCATCCAGCTGTTGGACCTGCTCCACGCCTTCCATGAACTCAGGAAACGACTCGAATTGGGTCCATTGGTTGTATACGGTGTCGATCGGCTTGCGCACGTCGATCGCCGCTGTGATGTTGCTCGTCATAGTTGGCCCGGCTACCCGGCATCGCGAAAATCAAACAATCTGCCTTACAAGGGCTCTCGCTAGAGCCTTAGCACTGAGCGAGGTCAATCACGCCGGCACGGTTGGACTCGTCGCGCAGCGGGAATGCCATGAGCCACAACCAGGGATGGGAACGACATTGACGACCAAGATACTTCAGAGATCTGATCACGCGACCGTTAGCTGGCTCGGGAATGAACAGCCGTGACTCGCGATACTGAAGACCTCGCCATCCAGGCAGCCGGCAAGCTGTCCGAAGCATTGGAGACCATCGAGCGGGCCCGGGGGCACCTCTATTGCTTTCACCAGCTCACCGGACGTGCCGACCTCCAACTCGACGAAGCTGTGGCCCAGCTGCACGACCTGGGCGAAGCTGATCTGGCCGAGCAAGTCAGCCGTGAGCTGATCGGTCGCAACGTCTTGCCCGGGCGGTGGAGCTTTCAGGTCGTCGACGACTACGACGACGGATACTATCGGTGCTTCCAGGAAATCGAAGAGCTGGTGCGCGCCCGCCTCACCGGCGGGCGTCGCCACGTCTATGAAGCGCAGCTGAAAGAACGGCGGCGGACTGCAGGACATCCGGCGCATACCGCCGCTCCTCACGACGATCCAACCCAGTAGCGGATCTCGATGCCGCCGGTGCCACGACGTGTGATGCGACGTGAGCCGAATGGTCAACCTGCGCAATACCGCTGTCATGTGCTGCGACCGGAAGTATCAGCCGCGTGCGGCCGAACTGCACCGCGTGCTGGGCCGTGAACCACGGCTGCCGACGCATCCACGCCACGGTGTCGGCGCCATCGGCGGCCTCGCGAACCACCGGCTCGAAAACCCAGCCGGAACCGAAAGTGCTACGCACACTTTGTAATACAACATGATAGCCGCGTCGGGCGTACAACGACGCGAATACCAGAAGGGAAACCCGCGGCCATAGGGCCCCCGAACCAGCCTGGTGATGGAGGGCGGCGTCGGCATAGACGCAGGCATCGATATCGTCGCCACCATACCGCTATGGCCATTACGACACCGCCCAAACCTGCGCCAGCTGAACAGTTTGCGGCAACACGGTCGCCAATCCCGGCGCGGACGGTTACCCCCGGCCCTGCTGGGGTAACCGAGATAAGAACGACACCAATCCCCAAGGGAGGAATCTCACTAAGTGACTACAACCAACATTAACGCTGTCATTGCCCAGTTACGCGCGGTGCTGGACCTGACGCATACCGAAATCCAGGTTGCCGAAACGCGGGTCGTGCAGGCGCGTACCGAGGCGGTGCGCCGCGAGTTGACGCAGAACGCCGAGAATGGCCGAACCCGCGCCGCGGCTATCGAAACTGCGATACGTGACCTCGGCGGCTTTCCCGACGTGGTGGGTCCGTTCCTGGGTCGCGCCGCCGCCGCCGTGAAAGCGCTTACTGAGCAGGCCGAGCCGTTGAGCGAGGCGCTGTTGGGTGACCTTGCGCTCGAAGGCCAGCTGCTGGATCGCTCCCGCTACCTCAAGGCGCTGGCGGTCGCCGCCAAACACCCGGAGATCGAGGATCTCGCGGACCGCCTGATCACCGCTCATTCCGCGACGGTGGACTGGCTCACCACCGTGCTGGCCGAAGATGCTCTCGGCGGTCCGGCCGCCCTGCGCCGCACCCCATTGCAAGCGGCCGCCGGATCTATCGTCAAATTGGTCAACCTGCCGGTCAATTGGTCAGCCCGCGGAGTCGACCGCGCGGTCGAGGCGGTTCGTGCGACCCGTCCGGCGTTCAATGACTGGGTCAGCCGCGGCGCGCACGCCGGGGACGTAGCGGCCAAGGCGGCCATAGCCGCCCGCAACGCCGCCTTGGAAAGCGCGGAGCGGGTGATCCGCGACAACGGCAGCGATCAAGCCGCCGATGCCATCCGGTCGGCGCGTCGCGCCAGCGGCTCGCTCAACGCCGATGAGCTTCCGATCGCCGACTACGACGAGCTCAACCAGGGCGATGCAGTGGCCGCAATCCGGGAGCTCACCGCCCCCGCAGATGTGCGCACGATTGTGGCCTACGAGGAGGCGCATAAGAACCGCCCCCGGGTGGTGTCCGCCGCTCAGACACGCCTAGCGGCTATCGCGCAAGAGGTGGTCGGCATCAGCTGACGGTTGAGTGAGACCGATGCCAGCTGGCCCCTACAGTCGCTTGACTGTAGGGGCCAGCTAGTTACAACGCTAGGCCCGCGGCGCGGGCCCGGTAACGCGGGTTGACGTCGCGTTGCCCGCGGTGTGCCGGTCACGCCGCAGCAGCCCGGCCAAGCCGGCCAGACCGAGAAGCCCGGCCAGTCCCCACAGACCTGAGTTGTCGTCGTCGCGTTGGCTATTGTCGGGGTCCGCCAGCGTTGTCGTCGTCGCCGACAACGGTTGCTCGCTCGGCGCGGTGGCATGTGCCACTCCGGCGCCGCCGAACAGCAGAGCTCCGGTGGCTGAGACAACAGCAAGGGTCTTACGCATGTCTTACTCCCTATTTAGTGGGTATTAGGTCGCCGGAAGATGCTTCGAACCAGATGCTGTAGTTCGGCCGGCAACGATGCCCAGCGATTGCCCGGACATCCCAATCGGGCTACCCGAATGCCGGTCGGCTAAACCGATCGGCGCCTACCCGGTGATTAGTCACCGTCTTATGGGTACTACTCAACGGTGAGCGATACCGCGTTGTTGGTCATCGACATGTTCAATGACTACCGTCATCCCGACGCCGAACAACTGGCGACGAGCGCCGCTGCGATCATCGACCCGTTGGTCAAGCTGGTCGGCAACGCCGAACGGCGCGGCGTCGACCTCATCTATGTCAACGACAACCACGGTGACTTCACCGCCGACCATCACGCCATCATTGCTGCCGCGCTGCATGGCGAACGTCCCGACCTGGTCAAGCCGCTGGTGCCGCCAACCGGCTGCCGGGTGATCACCAAGGTGCGTCACAGCGTCTTCTATTCCACCGCGCTGGAGTACTTGCTGCAGCGACTCAAGACGAGGCGCATCATCCTCACCGGCCAAGTCACCGAGCAATGCATTCTCTACAGCGCGCTCGACGGCTACATCCGTCATTTCGACGTCGTGGTGCCCCCAGATGCCGTGGCGCACATCGACGCGGAGCTGGCACGCGCCGCGCTGAGGATGATGGAGCGCAATATGAGCGCGAAACTGCTTGCCGCGCAAGATTGCTTACCGTAGCCGCGCCAATTCACAGAAGGGATTCAGATGACCCGAGGTGAGTCCGAAAGGGCGGAGTCCGACGTGGCAGCCGACCCGAAGGTGGCCAAGCCCCGCGCTAGTCGCGACGACGATGGCAGTTATGTCGGGCGCGCCTCCGCCGACGACGACTTCGGCAGCGGAGAGACTGGGGCCGAGGCACGCAGCCAGGAGCGCTGATTCGCCGCAGCCGGGTCTAGAGCCGGTCCAGCTCGACGACCAAAGCCCGGTGGTCCGAAATTGGCATCAGCTCTGCCACTGCCGCGCTGCCACGAAGAGCGTGATCGTCAGTCACGATGTGGTCGAGTTGACGGTCGGGGTCAAAAGCCGGAAACGTTGGCGCGGTCGCCAACGACCGCATCCCTGAGCCGCGTTGCACCGCAGCTGGTTTCACATTGAGGTCCCCGATCAGCAATCGGGGGCCGGGCAGCGCCCGCACCGCACGGACCAGCCGGCGCAGCTGCCAGCGGTTCCAGCCGGGCACGAACGACAAGTGGGTGTTGGCCACCGTCATCGGACCTAGCGGGGTGCGTAGCCGGGCAATGACCGCTGCGCGGGGCTCCTCGTCGACGATCATCACCCGCTTGGGACCCGGCAGATACATCGGGAAGCGCACCGGAATACGGGGCAGCCGCACCACTTGCCAGCCGGCCGCCGGGTAACGCGACAGTAAAGCGATCCCATAGGCTGCGGCGCCGGGTTGCTCATGACCGGTTGCCGCCATCCAGGTCGCTCCGGGGGTGCCCGAAACCGCGGCCACGAACCGATGATCCACCGCGTTCATGGCTTCGGCGGCCACCGCCGTGAGATCCGCCCGCCCGGAACGCGGCTGTTCACAATCGACTTCTTGGAGTGCCAACACATCCGGGTCAAGGCACCGCACACTGTCCTGCAACCGCTGCAGATTTACCCCGTCTCCGACAGTGCGGCCGTGCAAGATGTTGAACGTCGCCACTCGCATCGCAATCCCTTGGCAATCAGGGCATCAGCACGTTCACGACGCGGCACGCCGGCCAGCGAGTCGCCCGAGTTCGGCCAGGTCGCGCTCAGCGTGACTTTGCCGGATATAGATGGTCAGATCGGCAACCCGCTGAGCGTGGCGCCCGTCCTCGCAGAGCGGTCCTGGCCCCAGGGCACGTCCGGTTCGGGTGATGGCCTCGTCCACGGCGTGCTCCACGATGGCGCGAACCCGGCGGGCCAGCAACTGTGCGGTGCCGGCCCGGTCAAATGGATCGGAGTCAACCTGCTCTGCCGCGCGCGCCAAGATGGCCTCGCCGGCGGCAAGCGCGGCGTCCACAGCGCCCAGATGAGCCAGCGAGTACGCGTCCGCCGACTGACTCGCGGAGCAGCGATACAGCGGGTCAGCGACCCGGCGCGCACCTCCCAACCAGCAGGCAGCCACCCCGATCGCGCCATGCCAGAACCCTGGCCGCGAAAGGTAGTTGTCGGGCTCACCCATCGCAACCCCGTGCACATTGGTGAACCGCACCGAGCGCGTGTCACTGCCGGCCATCCCGGGGTTCCACCACGTGCTCGGCAACGGTTTAACGGCAGGGTCGGTGACGGTAATGGCGAACAGGCGCTGCTGGTCGGCGCCAACCCGAGCGGTCACCAGCGCATGCGTGCAGAACCCGGCTCCGGAGCACCACACCTTAGTGCCGTTGAGCACGAACTCGTCGCCAGCAATGTGCCTGGCGTTCAGCACGGCGTCGGGAGATTCGGCCGCCCACACACTCCACAGCTGACCCGGCTGGGGAGGCTTGCCCCCGAGTTCGTTGATGATCGCGATGGCATCGACGTGACCCTCAGCGATGCGTGCCGCCGCAATGTCTTCCTGAGCCAGTTGGGCCAGGCGTTGCCAGCGCTCGCTGGTGTGCCCCGATGCCGGTAGCGGCAACTCTAGTCGTCCGGACTCCAACCAGTGCTGGACCAACCCGGCCGTCATGAGACGTAGCCTGCTGACACACCGGGGATCACCACGGCGGCTCCGTTGTAGGCACACGGCGCTGTGGTCGACATGGCTTGCGCATACCCCGTTAGCGCGGGCAACTAAACGGTTGCCCGTCCGCAGCGGTTGCCTGCCGCCGCAACGGGGTATGCCTTACGCACCATGATTGGGCCCACAGCATGCCTCCGGACGTAAGCACTGTGACATCGAGTGGCGACTGGGCGCGCTACTCGGGGCTGCGAGAAGCGCTGCGCGGTGCGGCTTCAGCGCTCAAGGAGCACGGCCCGCGGTTCGCCTTGGCGGGTAGCTATGCGCTCTGGGCATACGGTGCCCCCGAACCCACCCACGACGTGGACATCGTCGTGGCTGAATCTGATGTGCCGGCCGCTGAGAGCACCCTCACCAAAGCCGGGTTCGGCATCGAACATCCCCCGGAAGACTGGCTGCTCAAGGCGCGTAGCGGTGAGCTGGTCGTCGACGTGCTGCACCGTGTCAACGGTGTGCCCGTCGGCGCGGACGTCCTGGACGGCGCCGAGGAACGGGTGGTGGCCTCCATTTGGATGCCGGTGCTGCCTCCCACGACGGTTCTCATCCAAAAGCTGCTGTCCCTCACCGAGCATCACTGCAACTTCGCGACGCTGCTCCCGGCCGTCCGCGCGGTGCGTGAGCAGCTTGATTGGGACCGCATTGAGGCAGCGACCGCCGACAACGACTTCGCGGTGGCGTTTTTGGTGCTGGTCAGACGGCTACGCCTGCGGGACTGACTCAGTGGTTGCGCAGCTTTGCGATCAGCTTGTCTTTGGTCAGACTCGAATACCCCGATAACCCCAGCTCCTTGGCGCGTTTCCGCAGCTGCGGCACCGTCCAATCGGCGTAGGATCCGGATTTGCCGCCTTTGCGGCCGACGTTCGACTTACCCTGTCCGGCTGCGGCGTTGGAGATTCTTGCCGCCTTTTCCTTGGAGTCGCCCTTCTTGCGTAAATCCTTATACAGCTTTTCGTTCTTGATCGACGAGTTCGGCACCGACGCCACCTTTCCTGCAGTAACTGTTCTATCTGGATAGCCCCGCCCGGCTGCGCTCAAACAGCCGCTCCTGTCGGCGAAATCAAATGTCGCACAGGACTTGTCACGCCATCGCCGATCAGTCGCCGGGCCAGCGCGCTCATCGCGTCGGTTGCCCGGGCGCCGAGGCCCGACCAGTCGTCGCTGGTGAGCGACGCGAGTGCCTGGCGGGCGATGTCCGCCGCATCGTAAGTTGCTGCTCGCCCCACCAGACCACTGAGGATGTCGGCGACGCCGCCTTGACCGCAAGGGTCAGGCATAACGGCGGTGACCTTGACCCCGCAATCCCTGAGCTCGTTATGCAACGTCGCAACGAATGCCCGCAGCAGCGCCGAGCTGGCAGTGTAGACCGCCCAGTCAAGGCCGGGCACCGGATCGGCCGGCGACCCCGTCACCACAATGCTGCCGCCGCCGTTGGCAGCCATCTCCCCGCCCAGCAGACGAGCCAGCAGCATGGTGGCGCGAACGCTGGTGTCCACGGCATTCAGGGCGCTGTCCAGGCTGTCGTCCAGACAGCAGGCGTCCAAGATTGGAACGCTCAACGCTGCGACAACCAATCGTCCGTCGGCTGCCTTCGCACAGCGATGCAGCAGGCGGGCCTGATCAGCGCGGTGTATGTGCGCCTGCACTGCCGCGACATCGGTACCCAAGACAGCCAGCGTGTCGGCTGCGGTGTCGATCTCCTGGTAACCATCGGCGACGATCAGATCGTAGCCGCGCTCGGCGAGGCGTTTGGCCACAGCGAAACCCACACCGCAGCTGGCCCCGGTCACTAGTGCAAACTCGCGGGTCATCCGGTGAGCCCGCGCCCGCCGTGGACGAACAGCCGTGCGTCGGCCGAACATGCGAGCTGGTGTCGAATTGTCCGTGATCATCGCTTCATAGCCTCCGTGAGCTGCGGGTAGACCGATGGACCCACGACGCAGTGCTACCCAGTCATAGCCGCGTCAAACGCCCTTAGACGCGGCAACCAGGCCCGTCGCGGACGGTTTGGTTGGCGGCTAAACGGGTATGGGCTCGGCACGGCGAGTGGACGGAGTTCAAGGTTGCCCGCCATCCTTAGCTTGGCTGGAGCGGTCCCAGCTGGCCTCGCCGGGCAGCCACGCGCGCGGTGGCCCACTTCATGAGCGACTCACGCGGAAGCCCGCACAAGATGAGCGTCGGCAGCTCGGGCCTGCCCCGCCGCGATGTGCCCGGCGCCTTTGACGCCGGCGCGCCGGCATACGACCGCATGGTCAGTTCCAACCCCGGTTACCATGCGCACCTACGCTTTTCGGCGCTCCGCATGCAGTTGCCCGACCACGGCCGGGGACAGCGCCTGCTGGACGCGGGCTGCGGCACCGGCGCCTCCACCGCCGCGCTGCTGGCGGTGGCGCCCGCCGCCGAGATCATCGCCGTCGACGCGTCATCGGCAATGCTTGATGTGGCCCGGAGAAAATCCTGGCCGGCATCGGTGCGGTTCGTGCACTCCCCCATCGAAGAACTCGCCCCGCACGGCGTCACCGGACCGTTCGATGCGATCTTGGCCGCTTATCTGCTCCGTAACGTCGCCGATCCTGACAACCAACTACGCGAGTTTCGCAGGTTGCTGCGCCCCGGCGGCAAGCTGGCTGTGCACGAATACTCGGTGCGCGACTCCCGCGCGGCCGCATCAACTTCCCGGAGGCTGCGCGGCACCTCGCGTTCGAAGTCTTCTCCCGCAGCTTTTTCGCCGACCCGGCCCAACTGTCGGCCGCCGAGCTGGCCACCATGTTCCACATCTACTTCTTGGGCTCCAGCGAAGGCCTGGTCTTCGATGTCACCAACGCCAACTTCGATGTAAGCCTGTGGAATCCGCTGCAACGCTACCTCACCGAGCGCGGCGTGCGGTTCCACACCGGCACCGAAGTGCTGCAGGTGGGCCCTTCCCGCACCAAAGAATTTTGCGTCGACACCGACTCGGGGGAAAATCTGGATGCCCACGCGGTGGTACTGGCCACCGATGTCACCGGCCTGCAGCGGATCGTCGCGAACTCCCCGAATCTCGGCGGCGAGCAGTGGCGGCACCGTATTGCGCGGCTGCGCGCTGCTGCTCCTTTTGTGGTGCAGCGGATTTGGCTCGACACGCCGGTACGTCGCGACCGTCCCGCTTTCTTGGGCACCGCGGGCCACAAGCCGCTCGACCACATCAGCGTGCTGGAGCGCTATGAGTCAGAAGCTGCCACGTGGGCAACACACCACCGCGGCTCGGTCGTCGAAATGCATGCCTACGCCATCTCATCCGACCTCCCCCGCGCTGCCGTGACACAGTGCCTACACCAGCTCTACCCCGAAACAGCTTCGGCCCGAGTAGTTTACGAGCGCACTCTGCAACGGCGCGACTGCGCGCTGTTTGCGCCCGGGACTTTCGGCTCGCGCCCCACAGTGTCAACGCCGCACCCCAATCTGGTGTTGGCGGGCGATGGGATTCGCATCGACTTGCCGGTGGCCCTAATGGAGCGCGCCGCCACCACGGGGTGGTCAGCGGCCAACGAGCTGCTGAAACGGTGGGGGCTGGCTGGTCACCCGCTGTGCAGCGTGCCCAACCAGGGGCGCTCGGCTCTACTGCGCTCGTTGGCGACGCGAGCAAGCGGCCCGCGATGAGCAACCTCAGCGAGCGCCTACAGCGTCTCTGGCCGAAAGACTGGCCGCTGCAGCCTATCCCGCCGTTGTCCTGGAGTGCGCAGCGCCCGACCTATCGCGACGCCAAACCATCGATCATCAACGCGGCATTAGCTCGGTCGCAACGTCGGCCCACCGGTAATTGGTATGCGTTCGCGGCCAGCCGCGCGGTGCGCGTCGATCACCCGTTGGGCATCGCGGTGGCCGGCGTGGAACTGGTCGCCTGGCGTAACCAGCAGCGCCAATTGCAGGTTGGACCGCGAAGTTGTCCGCACCTGGGAGCCGATCTGGCCACGGGGACCGTCCATCGCGGCACCCTGATCTGCCGGTGGCACGGGTTGGCCCTCGACAGCGATGGCTGCCAGTTCGGCTGGCGGCCCCTACCCAGCCACGACGACGGCGTGCTGGCCTGGGTCCGCCTGGACTCGGCCGGCGCTGAGCAACCCCTGGATAAGCCGGTGATCGCGGACCGCCCCACTGGCCAAACACTCTCAGCCGTAGTCAGTTTGGTCGGCAGCTGCGAACCGCGGGACATCATCGCCAACCGGCTCGACCCCTGGCACGGCGCCTGGTTTCACCCGTATTCCTTCACCCGCCTCGAGGTGCTGGCCACGCCCACCGACGACGACGATCGCTTCGTCGTCGCGGTCACTTTTCGGATGGGTCGCTTCGGGGTGCCGGTAATCGCCGAGTTCACCTGCCCGCAGGCACGCACCGTGGTGATGCGCATCATCGAAGGCGAGGGATGGGGTAGCGTCGTCGAAACCCACGCCACCCCAATAGGCTTAGGCGATGACGGGCATCCGCGCACCGCGGTGATCGAGGCGACGATCGCCCAATCGAGCCGTAGCGGATTTGCTCGGGCACGTCAGGCGGCAACGCTCATCCAACCGGTGATGCGCTATGCCGCCACCCGGCTGTGGCGAGACGACCTGGCGTATGCCGAGCGCCGGTATCAGTTGCGCGCCGGCCAGCTGCCCGACCTGTTGTGAGCGCACATGTCGCGCACCTGCTTAATGGCCTCTCCAGGCACTGGGCGGGTGGGTAAGCCGCTCCAGCGCCGCGATCACCGAGAAAGCGGCAGGCAACCGATTTTCGACCTTTGCCGCACGCAGCAACCGCGATACCGCCGGGCTGGCCACCAGCGCCCAATTGGCTCCGTACCGATCGCATTCCTGCCCGAACTCCAACAAGTTTTTCAGGCCGTGGACAGCAAAGAAGTCCACCCGGCTGAAGTCCACAATCAATGGTCGACCCGCCGGCACAAAGCAGCGGATATGCTCCAAAACGCAGTCCGCGTTGAAAGCGTCGATGTCGCCATTGATCATCAGCACCGTCGCATGCCGCCCGACGCGCACCCGAAAGCCGACATCACCGCAATCAATCGCGACATCGCCGCCACCCATTGACACGGTTGGCCAAAGTAGGCTGGCGCCGGATGGGTCAGTCATGGGAGCACCGCCTCATTAAGGGATCGCTGGTCGGGGTCACAACCACCCCAGACGCGCGTCTACCCGGCCAGACCGCTGTCAAACACTTAACCGCCAGGCGCGACTGCGCATTGCTGGCGCTAGCTGTCACAATGCGAAGGCCTTTCGGCCTACATGGCCGTTTCGCAAACATTTGTGTCGAGCAAATAGCGCGAGCGTCAACACATTTGACAATGTCCGACGACGTGTGCCAAGACTCTATGATCGGGTCACGCTCGAAACTTTCCTAGATTGGGGCACTGTGGGTATGGTCGGCGGCAGTGCGCCGAAGGTAGGTAGGCACAGGTGAGCTGCGGAACAGCGCCGAGTGCACGTCGCGCCGACACAGTCGACAGCGCTCGGCACGGCGGCTGCGGTACATGTTCGCGGAGTCCGCAATGTCGCTAACGCCGCGCCGCCACCATTTCCTCGGCGCCTGGTGGCCGATGGCCGGTCTGTTCGCCCTGGTCGCAGCGCTGTATACGGTTGGCGCGGAGTCGTCGTGGCATTCGTCGGGTGTGGCCGCGATCGGATTTGCGGCGGGCGCCGAGTTGTCGTGGCAGTCATTCGGCCCCGCGGTGGGGTTCGCATTTTTCCCGCCCGCAGGCGTTACGGTGTCGGCGCTGCTGCTGACCAAGCGGACACGCTGGCCAGTGATCGTCGCCGCGATCGTGGCCGCCGAACTTGTGGTCAGCACCGGCCACGGGGTGGGCATATGGGCTGCTGCCGGGCTTGCCGGGGCCAACGCGGTGGAACCGCTCGTGGGTGCGTCGCTGGTGCGGAGGTGGTGCCGGGGCGCGCCGGACCTGCGGCGGCGGACCGATCTCGCCCGGTTCGTCGCCGGGGCGTGTGTGCTAGGCCCGTTGGTCGGCGGGCTGCTGGGCGCGGCGGTCGGTGTGCTTTATGCCGGGATCTGGTGGCCGGGTGGGGTGGCGCGGTGGTGGGCCGGCGACGGGTTGGGTGCCTTGGTGGTCGGCGCGCCGGCACTGCTGTGGCCGCGCCAGCGCCAGCTCCTCAACGAACGAAGGGTGGAGGCGGCGTCGGTGGTGGTGCTTACCGCCGCGCTGTCAGTGGCCGCATTTTCGCTGACGTCGCCGCCGGCACTGCTGTTGCTGCCGCTGCTGGCTTGGGCGGCGTTTCGGCTGGAGGTAATCGGCGCGGCGCTGGCCAGCGCGGTGTTGGCGTTTGTGGCCAACCTCATGACCGCAGCCGGCCACGGCGCGTTTGCTGTGGTGCCGCTGCCGGGCCCGGCCCGGCTGGCTGTCACCCAGGGATTTATTGCCGTCATCATGCTGATCGCGCTGCTGATCGGCCAAGAAGCAGCGGGACGCATCTCCGCCATCCGGCAACGGCAGGCCGAACAACGGGAACGGACTCGCCTGCAATCTTTGGCTAAGCTGGGCGAGTCGTTGGCAGCGGCATTGACCCCCAAGGAAATCGGTCGGGTCACCGCCGCGCAGGTGCGCAATTACGCCGGCGCTCAGGCGCTGACGCTGGGGGTCATCAGCGACGACGGCGGCGCCCTGCAGTGGGTGCAGCTGGCCGGCTATCCGGAAGCCATCGCCACCCGTTTCGGTGCCGGGCTGCCGCTGACCGAATCCAGCGCGGCCTCCGACGCGGCGCGCACCGGCACACCGGTATTGATCCGTACTGCAGCCGAATACCAACAGCGGTACCCACAGACGGCGCGCTGGATGACCGAGGCCGGTGCGGCCTCGATCGGGGTGTGGCCACTGACTGTCGCTGAGCGACAGATCGGGGTGCTGGGGCTGATGTGGACGCAGCCCCAGGCGCTGGACGCTACCCAGCGCTCCTATGCCTTGGCGGTGGCCTCCATGGTCACTCAAGCACTGCTGCGCGCCCGCGCCTATGCGGATGAGCACGCCCGGGCGACGGTACTGCAGGCGGCCGTGCTGCCAGCGCATCCCGCCGAGATCGCGGGCCTGGAATTCGCGGTGAGCTATCACCCCGCCGACGTGGCCCATGGACTGGGCGGCGATTGGTGGGATGCGATGTCGCTGCCGAAAAACCGGACTCTCCTGGCGGTCGGCGATGTGGTGGGCCACGGCCTGAGCGCAGTGGAAGACATGGCTCAGCTACGCGCGGCCGGGCGCGCCCTGGCCGTGCAGGGTTTGGCACCTGCCCAGCTGCTTGCCGAGCTGAATATTTTCACCGGCCACGCCAGCCACGGGAAATTCGCCACCATGACGGTGGCGATCCTCGACCCCGGGGCTGGCGCACTGCGTTACGGTTCGGCCGGCCACCCGCCGGCGCTGCTGCGTCGTTGTGGCAGCGGGCAGGTTATCCGGCTGGATGGGGGCCGCGGCCCGGTGCTGGGGCCACTGCGCGACGCCGCCTACGATCACGACCAAGTGCCCATCGCCCCCGGCGACATCTTGGTGATGTACACCGACGGCCTCATTGACCGTCGCGGCCGCGACCTGGAAACCGCCATCGCCGAGGCGCAACAGCACATCGCCGGGTGGCAGGCGGACACGTCGCTACGCGAGGCATGCCAAAGCCTCACCTCAGCGCTGGCCCCGCCACCACGAGACGACGACGTCTGCGTACTTGCCGTCAAATTCCGGTAACTCAGCGCGAGCGGGTACTGACCGGTTTTAGTGCTGCGCCCACGGGTATGTGGGCTCAGGTCCGACGTTGCAAAGGGGCTGAACCGGCAAATGAAACTCCACCAGACAGATTGTCGTGTGACGCAGCGGTGTGACGGCTATGTAGACCTGCGCTCCTATGCGGCGATCGGCGACGGCCGCACGGTGGCCTTGGTCGCCCGCGACGGTTCCGTCGACTGGTATCCGGTACCCGATCTGGACTCGATGCCGATTTTCGGGTGCCTGCTCGACGCGGAAAACGGTGGAGCGTTTCAGCTGTGCCCGACGACCGAGTTCCAGGTCGAACGCGCGTATCTAGCGGGCACCAATATCTTGTGCAGCACCTACACCTGCGGTTCCGGGCAGGTACGCGTCACCGACGCGCTGAACACCGGCGCGGGTGGCGATTTGCCGTGGGGTGAGTCTCGATGCCCGATTGGGCGAATCCGTGCTCATCTCATCCGACACCTTCGCCGACAAGGTGCTGCCCCAGCTGCGTTGAGCGGGGCCACCCCGCGCGGCCCGTCCGGGTGCGCTACAGGACCGGCCGGCCGCCAGTGACGGCCACCCGCGCGCCGGAGATATAGCTCGCCTCGTCGGAGGCGAGCAGCACATAGACCGCCGCCAACTCGGCTGGCTGACCGGCCCGCCCGAGCGGCACATCATCGCCAAAATTCTGCACCTTCTTCGACGGCATCGTCGCTGGTATCAATGGGGTCCAAATCGGGCCTGGCGCAACACTATTGACCCGGATGCCGTTCTCGCCCAGCAGCTGCGCCAAGCTCGCGGAGAAGTTGGCGATGGCCGCTTTGGTGGCCGCGTAAGGGGCGAGGGTGGGCGAGGGCATATCGGAGTTGACCGAGGAGCTGCCGATGATCGACGATCCGGGCGCCATGTGGGGGACAGCCGCCTTCACCAGGTAGAAGTAGGCGCCGACATTGACCCGGAACGTGTAGTCCCATTCGTCGTCGGAGATTTCATCGAGCGACTCGTGCGTCATCTGAAACGCGGCGTTGCTGACCAGCACGTCGATGCCACCCAGCTGTCGGACCGCCTCATCGATGACCTCCCGACAGTGGGCGGGATCGGACAGGTCACCGGCAACCAGGACGCACTTACGGCCGGCATCTTCCACCCAGCGCGCGACCTCTCGCGCATCGTCGTGCTCATTCAGGTAGGAGATCAGCACATCGGCGCCTTCTCGTGCGAACGCGATCGCCGCGGCCCGGCCGATGCCGCTGTCTCCCCCGGTGATGACGGCCCGCTTGCCGGTCAATTTCCCTGAGCCAACATAGCTTTGCTCGCCGCAATCGGGCACGGGGTCCATGTGGGATTGCACGCCGGGAACTTCTTGCTGCTGATCAGGAAAGCCCATGCGGCTAGCAATTCCCCAACCGGGCGCACTGAAACCAGGTTGTCCCAAAAAGACGCGGGTCTAAGCAGGGTTGCCCCGGGGCGGCCGCACAAGCTCATCGAACAGCGTGTGGTTGAGCCTGAAGGCCAGCTTGACCTCGTCGACTATGCGGTCAGTGTGCTCAGCGTCGGGATGCAGCGCATCAAGACGGGCTCGGTAGGAGTCCTTATAAGGCTTGGGCCGCACCGGGAATTGGTAGAACGCCAGGCCAGCGCCGCGAAGACCGAAACTGCGATCCAGAACTTTGCCAATGACCCGGCCCCCAGAGAGGTCACCGACATAGCGCGTGTAGTGGTGGGCCACCAGCGAGCCACCCCACGCCAGAGCGGCGATCCGCTCACCGTAGGCCGCCGCCGCGGGGGACGTGACCTCGCGGGCGCCGCCCGGCAACCAATGGTTGAGATCGGCATCGATGGCCGCCAGGCGCTCCAACGCGGGGTCGTACACGGCCGGCAACCATGGGGTCGTCGCGGTGGGCGCGCACGGCCTCTTCCAGGGCGCTGTACACCACGCGCAAGCGCAGCAAGTAGTCGGCATAGCGCTGTGCGGTAACCCGGCCGGTGAGCACTTCGGACGCGAAGGGACTTTGCTCCGCGGCAATATGCTCTGCCGCTGACCCCGCTCTCATCGCAACGGACAGACGGCCGTCAACTGGGGCGGTGATCCGGCGCATGGCCTCCTCAGGGTACCCGCTAGCCGCCGGCACGCTTAAGCTGC
>NZ_VTZN01000219.1 GCF_008370645.1 Mycobacterium simiae | reverse complement strand
ACGGACATGGTGGCCGCGGAATTGATCGACGCGCTCAAACTGCACGACGCGCAATGCACCACGATGTCCTGGCCCCAGCATGCCGACCACACGGCCCAGACCAAACGGCTGCGCGACCATCTCGAGGCCGGCGGGTTCACCGGGATGGTTGTGCTGACGCCGCCGCAAACAGGTGCCGCGGAAGATGTGTCGTCGGCCATTGGCAACGGGTACGTCAAACATCTGGTGCGCATCGCCCGCGACCTCCCAACGATCGTGGGCCAAGCACCCCGCCTTTATGTAATGACCAGAAGTGCCCAGACGGTGCTGGCCGACGATCGTCCCAACCTTGAGCAGGGCGGGCTGCGTGGCCTGCTGCGGGTGATCGGCGCCGAGAACCCGCATCTGAAGGTCACCTACATCGACGTGGACGAGCACACCGCCACCGACCCAGTGGCGTGCCAGCTGCTGCTGGCCTCCGACGAGGACGAGACCGCCTGGCGCAACGACGGATGGTACACGGCCCGGCTCACCCCGGCTCCGCTGCGCCCCGAAGAACGGCAAACCACCGTCGTCGACCACGCCGAAGCCGGTATGCGCCTGCAGATCCGCACCCCCGGCAACCTACAGACCCTGGAGTTCGCGGCCTTCGACCGCACGCCGCCGGGCCCCGGGCAGATCGAGGTCGCGGTCAGCGCGTCCAGCATCAACTTCGCCGATGTCCTGGTCGCCTTCGGCCGCTACCCGACCGTGGACGGCCGGCAACCGGAGCTGGGCACCGATCTCGCGGGCGTGGTGACCGCAGTTGGCCCCGACGTCACCGACCACAAGGTCGGCGACCACGTGGGTGGCATGTCTCCCAGCGGCTGCTGGGGCACATTCGTCAGGTGCGACGCCCGCCTGGCCACCCCGCTGCCAGAAGGTCTGACCGACGCCCAGGCCGCCGCGGTGACCACCGCCAGCGCCACCGCCTGGTACGGCCTGCACGACCTGGCCCGCATCAAGGCCGGCGATAAGGTGCTGATCCACTCCGCGACGGGCGGGGTGGGCCAGGCTGCGATCGCGATCGCCCGCGCCGCCGGGGCCGAGATCTTCGCCACCGCAGGGAACGAACGGCGTCGAAATCTGTTGCACAACATGGGGATCAAGCACGTGTACGACTCGCGCGGCGTGGAGTTTGCCGAGCAGATCCGCCGCGACACCGACGGCTACGGCGTCGACATCGCGCTCAACTCCGTCTTCGGTGCCGCGCAGTTGGCCGGGATCAAGCTACTGGCCGTGGGTGGACGCTTCATCGAGATCGGCAAGCGCGACATCTATGGCGACACCAAGCTCGGGCTCTTCCCGTTCCGGCAAAATCTCGCTTTCTACGGCGTGGACCTGGGTCTGCTATCGGTCAGCCATCCCACTGCGGTTCGCCAGCTGTTGAACAAGGTGTACCGGCTGACCGCAGAGGGGGTGTTGCCGATGCCCGAAACCAGGCATTACCCACTGGCCGAGGCGGCCACCGCGATTCGGGTCATGGGGGCGGCTGAGCACACCGGCAAGCTGATCCTCGACATCCCGCACGCCGGGCGCAGCAGCGTGGTGCTGCCGCCGGAACAGGCTGCCGTGTTCCGCGGTGACGGCTCCTACATCATCACTGGCGGTTTGGGCGGCCTTGGCCTCTTCCTAGCCGAGAAGATGGCCAACGGCGGCGCCGGCCGGATCGTGCTCAGTTCACGTTCCCAGCCCAGTCAAAGGGCATTGGAGACCATCGAACTGGTCCGCGCCATCGGGTCTGACGTGGTGGTCGATTGCGGCGACATCGCCCAGGCCGGCACCGCCGAACGGTTGGTGGCCACGGCAACGGCCACGGATCTGCCGTTGCGCGGGGTGCTGCATGCGGCCGCGGTGGTCGAGGACGCCACCTTGGTCAACATCACCGAGGAACTGATCGAGCGTGACTGGGCGCCCAAGGTGTATGGCGCATGGCATCTGCACCGGGCCACCGCAGGCCAGCCGTTGGACTGGTTCTGCTCGTTCTCCTCGGCGGCGGCCCTGGTGGGCTCACCCGGTCAGGGCGCTTATGCCGCGGCCAACAGCTGGCTCGACGCCTTCACTGGGTGGCGTAAAGCGCAGGGTCTTCCGGCCACCGCCATCGCCTGGGGCCCCTGGGGGGAGATCGGTCGCGCCACGACGTTTGCTGAAGAAGCCGGTGTCGCCATCGCCCCCGACGAGGGTGCCTACGCCTTCGAAGCGCTGCTGCGCCATAACCGCGCCTACACCGGCTATGCCCCGGTGATCGGATCACCATGGCTCGGGGCCTTTGCCGAGCACAGCCCCTTCGCGGAGATGTTTCGGTCTCAGCGCAACCGGTCGGGCTCCAGCAAGTTCCTTGCCGAGCTGGACCAGCTGGCTCAGGATGAGTGGCCAGCCCGGCTGCGGCGTCTGATCTCCGAGCAAATCGGCCTGATCTTGCGCCGGACCGTCGACGCCGACCGCCAGCTCACCGAGTACGGCCTGGACTCCCTGGGCAGCCAGGAACTGCGCATCCACATCGAAGCCGAGACGAAGGTACGCATTACAACGTCCGAGATCACCACCGTCAGGGGGCTGGCGGATCTGCTTTACGACAAATTGACATCAAAACCCAACCTTGCAGCACACCCATGAGGTAGGAATAGACCCAAGCGCCAACTGCACTTCAGGGGGCCGGAAGCGGAGGAGGGACCGTGATAATAGGCGGGGGCTCATCGGACGTCACTCTGGGCGCGGGAATAGTCCACGACTGGGAGCCGGGACCAGGTTCGGTCGTGGTCTGGCAGCCGACACCTGCCTCGATTGCAAAAGCTCGTCAAGCGCCGGTAGTTACGGCGCCGCCCAGCTTCGCACAAACCGGCCATTTGCGTGGATTCGTCGATTTCGAAAAGCGTGGGCTTGATTATTCGCGGCTGGTCATGGGTTCCTGGGATATGCCCGGTAAATGTGATATCCGGACTATGACTCATGTCATCAACTCGCACCTTCGTCGCCACGAGACCTACCGCAGCTGGTTCGAGTATCAGAACGCCGACAAGATTATTCGACACAAAATTACCAATCCTCGTGACATCCACTTCGTTGCGGTTCAGCTTGGCCATCTCACGCAGTCTGAATGGCGCGACCTGGTCCTGTCTGTTCCGGATCCGCTGCAGTGGGATTGCTTCAGATTCGGCCTAATTCAGCATGCGGACCACTGCACTCTGTTTGCGATTGTCGATCATCTGCACTGCGACCCCGCGCTGGTTTCCGCGTTGTACGTCGAAGTTCTGACGAACTACAACGCACTAGTAGAAGGCAAACCGCCAGTGACGTTGCCGCCGGCGGCCAGTCATGATCATTTCTGCGTTCGGGAGAAGCAGAGCGCTGATTCCATGACCTTGGATTCGACTGAGGTTCGCAAATGGATTCAGTTTGCGGAGAACAACGGCGGAGGCATGCCGGAGTTCCCGTTGCCGCTGGGTGACCAGTCGGTACACTGCGGGGGTGATATCATCGTCGAGCGGCTGATGAGTCCCGAGCAAACAGCTAAATTTGAGGCTAATTGCGTCGCGGCGGGTGCCCGTTTCAGTGGCGGATTGTTCACCTGCGCCGCCTTAGCGCACTATGAATTGACTGGTCAGCCAACCTACTATGGCCTCACCCCTTTCGATAAGCGAAGCTCTCCCGCCGAATGCATGACAATGGGTTGGTTCACTGGCATCGTTCCGTTCACCGTGCCGATCGACCCAAACTCCTTCGAGGAGACTGCCCGCGCGGCTCAGGCGTCATTTGACGAGAATCTGCACCTCGCGAATGTGCCTTACCATCGCGTACTGGAATTGGCGCCCTGGTTGAAACCATATACTTCACAATTCAACATGATGAACTACATGGATGCGGGCCTTCCTCCCCTTTCCGCTGTCGTCGCGACGGCTTTGAAAGGGCGGAATGCAACCGCTTACGACGACGGCAGAAACCCGGCTTATCTATATTTCTCGGTGATCCGGCTCTTCGACGAAGTATCCATTATGGCTAAATTCCCCAATAATCCGATTGCCCGCGAGTCGGTGTGCCGCTACGTCGACGTTCTCAAGTCTGTGTATGAGCGGGTCGCCGAAGGCCGTCACGCAACCGCGGTAGTACAAGTAGCGCGATAGGAGTCGACGCAGTTAATTTGCGCTGTAACGACGGAATGGCAGCGGTAACCGACGATTAGATGCTGCGTTTGAATCTTGACTCGCGCCTAGGCGCAAAGGCCGGGTTCCGCCGCTCGAATTGTGATAGAAGTCACGGCAAAGTTTAATGCCAACGCCGCTATAAGCATCGACGCAGGATCGAAGAGAAGAAGTATATAGCATTGCCTCAGCGCACGTGAGCGTATTCGGGAAGTCGAATAGGATCGGATCGTTCCTGGGCTTCTCGGGACGAAGCTGACGAAGCCCGTGGCGGTTGTCGCTGGGGCAGTTGTCAGCGTGTCGGTCGCCGAGTAGCCGCGTTCAGCAAAGCCGGTGAGACCTGCCTGGATATTGCGGCCGCTGGGAGCCAGCGTTCCGCTGTCTGGTGAGCCACTATTCCGGTCGGGACTGAGCCATCGTGGCGCTGTGAGGTGAGCCGCGCCGTTAGAAGGCCGGGCGGCGTTTCACCGCCCGGCCTTGTAGAGCTGGTCAGTGCGCCGCGGACTGCGGGTTTATTTATTGCGCACACCTTGTAACCCGCAGCGACCAGGGCGGCGACCCACGGCCCGCGGTCGGTCTCGATCCGCACGACCACACGGGCGGCGACCTGCTCTGGCGGCACATCTGCCCACTCGGCCGGCGCGTGCTCGGCCACCAGCACGTGCAGTCGCGAGATTCCCTCCAAGCCTTCCGGCACCCGGGCTCGAGCGAGCCGGCGCCCCTCCTCGTCCTCGATCTCGATATATCGTGATGATCCTCAGCCCAGTCGTAGCCGACAAACAGTACCAGCACCTTCTCCCTTCGCATCCGCCCGACACTGCGACAGCGTCCCGGGGCCCCGGCGACCTCATGAACAAGTGCTCACGCCGAAGCGGGCACGACACTCCAGCAGCAGTCCGGCCACCGGCGCACTGGACTGGAGGGCGCACGGTCTGTCAGTAGGCCTGCGACCGGGGGTCCGGTTCCGAGAGTGCTGACCCGCTGGCCGCTGCTACAGCAGAGCCTCTCAAACCTGCCCCGCTCGTCTCATTAGGTTCCGCAACCGCGATGGTCCTTGGTGGCGCCCATCAGCCAAGCAAGGTAGTCGACAACGCCGCAAGTCTGGCCGGCACCTAAGCCAAGCCACGCCAAAAGTCGCCTTTAATCGATCTCTGCGGTCAGATCGAATTCGGCGAAGGTGCGCGATACAATCTCCCGCAGCCAGTCTATGGTGTTCGGCTTGCCGGGAAGATATCCGACGACTCGGAAGAAGATCTTCCCGTGGCCCCGCCCCGAAGCCAGAAACAGTTGGCCGCCCATGGCCTCAAGCGTGCTCTTCTTGATATCGGGCTCGATGCTTCTCATGTACAAATACACGGCGTCGGTGCCGTCGGGCCGGTTCGCCGCCGGGGGCAGATCACCGAGATTGGAGCAAGTGACCGGAAGGCTGCCGCCACCAACCGCCATCCCTGCTAGTTTCCTAGCCACCAACTTCGGTGTCATCGCTGCCAGTGGGAGTGGTGCCGCAAAGTCGTCGTTGGAATCCTCCATCGCTGCGAGGATCGCTCGCGTGATCTTGAGTTGCATTTCGCGGAGGTCCGTCGCGGCATGCGTTGGGTCGACTGTGACGTCGACATTCGTAAGCGCATTCGCGCGGGTATCGTTTGCGGTCCGAAGCGACAGCATGAATCGTAGGGTGACTGTTCCGTCGTCACGAACACGTCCCGCCCGGACCGCGAGTCTGCACACGATTCCTGCCGCAAGCGAATTGCTAGCAACGCCAAGACTTTTCGCGCGGGCATCCCATTCCGCCAGGTCGACGTATCCCGTAAGGGCCGGCAATTGTACGGTCGGATCGCCACTGGCGGTCCTCGCGGAGGGTGGCGCCGCTTGGATCGATGATTTGAGTTCTTCGCGGTCGCGCCGGGCCCGTCGAGCCACGGCGCCCAACGCCCGCGCTACGTCGGGCAGATCTTTGACAGTTTGCCGGAGATCCTCACGCAATGCCTGCCGGCGGGTGCGCGATCCCGCAGTTGAATAGCCCAAATTGTGCGTCCGGCCCTCAGCAGCATCGGTTATCGCGTGGGCGAACGCCATCGCGTCGACGAGCGTATGCGAAGCCACCAGACTTACCGCTGTCCCGCCGCCCTCGAGCGGAAGCACCCCCAGATGCCAGCCGGGTCCCCACTCCGGATCAATGGGCACGCGCCCCCGCTCGTCAGCCCACGCGGTCACATCGGCGCGCGACCGCGGCGTTGCGGCGATATCGATGTCCGCCGACGCCGGAGACAAGACCCAGCGATCACGCGCGAACGGTAGTAAAGCCCGTTCGATCCTGCGTCCCAACAACCCGGATCCGAGGTTGCGGTGAAAACGCCGCAACCCGTCAAGATCCACCGCACGGTCGTATATCCAGGTGACCTGAAGCAGCGAGCCGTGAACCGCCCGCAGTGCGAGAAAAGACGCCTGGTCCAGGTATGCGAGCCGATCGTCCACCGGCTCATCGCCAGGGGTGCTGACCTCAGCCGCTGGCACGGCGGGTGCAGCAGTGTCGGTTAGTAGATCGGCTAGGTAGGCGGCGAGCGCGGCCGGGCTGGGGTGGTCGAGGGCCAGGGTTGCAGGCAGGGTGAGGCCGGTTTGTTGGTTGATGGTGTTGCGTAGCTCTAGGGCAGTCAGTGAGTCAATACCGAGGTCTTTAAACGCCAGGTCGGGATCGAGCGCGGCCGGGTCGGGGTGGGCCAACACCGCGGCAGCCGTGGCGGTGACCATCGCGGTGAGGGTGTCACGCCGTTGTTGGGGGGTTTGGGTGGCCAACCGCGCGGACAGTATGCG
>NZ_VTZN01000218.1 GCF_008370645.1 Mycobacterium simiae | reverse complement strand
TGGGTCTGACGCCGATCTTGCTCACCGGCGACAACTGGACCGCAGCGCGCACGATCGGCTCTCAGGTGGGCATCGACCACGTCATCGCGGAGGTCCTGCCGCGAGACAAAGTGGATACTGTGCGGCGGCTGCAGGAAGACGGCAAAGTGGTGGCGATGGTCGGCGACGGCGTCAACGATGCGGCCGCGCTGGCTCAGGCCGATCTGGGTCTGGCGATGGGCTCTGGCACCGACGTCGCCATCGAGGCCAGCGACCTGACCTTGGTCCGCGGCGACTTGCGCGCGGTTCCCGACGCGATCCGGCTCTCGCGCAAGACATTATCCACGATCAAAGGGAATCTGTTCTGGGCGTTCGCCTACAACATCGCCGCATTACCGCTTGCCGCTGCCGGGCTGCTCAATCCGATGCTGGCCGGTGCCGCGATGGCGTTGTCGTCGGTGTTCGTCATTAGCAATAGCCTGCGGCTCAATAACTTCCAGCGGCACACTCGGTGACGTGGTGCCAGCGCGGGTCTCGGGTTCGCTGGCGGGCCGCGCGGTGTACTAGATTGAAAGTCGTTGTCGCCACGGCCGGTTATGCTGTCGCGCGGCCCCGCCGCTGTTGCGATCCCGTGCAAATCCTCGCCCGCCTTCGCCAAGACCTACGCCTGGATGGTCAGGACCTACATCGAAATCATCGTACTCGGATCGCGTTGTGCTGACCGGCTGCTCTGCGCCGGGATTGCTCCAGGCGACATCGCACCCAGGACGGGCGCACATTCAGCGGGCCGTGACCTCGCCGCGACCGAAGGTCCAGGAGGTGACGTCGGCCAGACGCAGGCGAAGCTGATCATGGAGGTCGACCTCACCGCTATTTCGGTGATACGCCACCTGGGACAAGTGCACGTATACGTGCGACGCACCCCCGTTGGGGCAGTTTGGGCAGGTGTCGTCGGTCGGAATCCGTTGATTGTGGTCGACGCCGACTGTTTGGAGGTAGCCGAGAAGTTTCTGGTCGAAATACCAGCAGGGCTCGATGGTGCCTCTCACGGCTCCCCATGGCAGGTACAGGGTCACGTCGACGTCTGCACCCGGTCTGTGGGGGTTGGTCTCGATGGCGTCGATGATCAGATGAAGTGAGCGGTCGGCCGTCTCTGATGGGCCCAGCGTCTCAGGTGCCGTCACGCTTCTCCTTGGACCTCGCAGGTCGCTGTTCCCGCCGTGACCGGGCCGTCAGCCGAAACACGGCTGGCCATGAGGGCCTTGCAGTCCGTTGCCGTCCTATCCGCACTGATAACACCCGGCGGGCCAAGATGAGAGTGTACACCTGCTGCCCAACGCTGTTCGTCGTGTTCGTCGAGCAGTCGGAACAAGTTCCACCCCGGGTCCGCCGTTCTGCGTCTGCGCGGATTAACGCACGCCGCCACGGCCCGCTGACCGACGTCTTTGCAATCGTTGGCTGTCCTGATCGCACATTGTGCGCGTGCGCGGCGAGGGGCCGCCCAGCTGGGCCGAACCGGTGCTGCTATCAGCAGCGGCGACGTCGTAGTCGTTGCGAAGTCACCGCAGCGGATGCGGCCGCGGGGGACCTAGTCACTGACCAGGCTCATCCACCACCGAACCCCCGACGAGGTGTCCGCACTGACCAGCACACGCAGTTGCCCGCACTGACCAGCACACGCAGTTGCCAGGAGTATCACGCCATCGGCGCCTGCTGACCGTCGTCCCGGTTGACGGCGGTGGAGGCGCTCTTCGTGCTTGGGTTATTCCGTTGTGGGCCCGACGTCATCGCGGCGTTGATCGCGTTCGTGTACGCCGTCTGGTGCGACGAGCGACTGATCGGGTGCGCGACGCCCCGCCGAGTTGTTGAGCACTTTGCACGTATCGAGCCCACACCGTTCCAACGCGACCTGCTCAGCAGGCGCTTGAGATGTGCAACCCCGCGTTTTGCCCCAGGGGCCGGTCGGGGCCATGGGCGATGGCACCAAAGTGCACCACCGGATGTACAGGCACTTCGGGCAACATACCCATTTCGGCCATGACGCCGCTGCCGATTTGGGCGCCCACCGACGGGATCAGCGGGAGCGCTAGGAGCATCAGCGCGGCGGTGGCTCCGATCGCGGCGACGGTGAGCGCCGCCTTCCGCGCCGGCGAGTGGTCACCACGTCCCCACCCCTTTCATGGGTCTGCGCTGCTGCGGTGTGTGGTCGACAACGAAGTGCGAAAGTGACCGCGGCGACGGCTAATCGTGCTGGGCGCCGCGCAGCTCTGGGCGTTCCCCCGTTGCGGCTAGGGACGCGGCGTGGGCGGTGCCGTCGTGCTGGGTGTCTGCTGAGGACCCATCGATCCTCCCGGACTCATTCCGCCCGGTCCCATCATTCCGCCCGGTCCCATCATTCCGCCCGGTCCCATCATCCCCCCGGGATCCATCATCGGGCAGGTGCCGTCACGTCCGCCGTCGGGCATCCGGTTCCCGCCGTAGGCGCCATGGGTGGCCCGGCCCAGAAAGAACCCGGAGAAGAAGACCAGGGCAACGATGAATACGACACCGGCGATGATGCCCACCCAGGTCAACAGTTGATTCAGGTCCAGCCACCCGTGCCGCCCGGACCGTTCGTCATGCCGGTTCTGCCCTGCTGTGGCGGTCTGTTCGTCGGATTGTGGTGTTTGAGTCATGGACCGAATGATGCCATGTGATACCCCGCAGGGGTAGGGAGCAGGTCACTAAAGTGCATCGCTTCTCGGGATCGCGCTAATCTACAAGGGAGTTTCACATCCAAAGAGGCAATCGTTGAGATATACACGTACCCCGCAATGGTATTATCGGTAAAACCCGCCAGAGTCGGATAGCTCGATTATCGCCGAAGAGCATCGGCCGAGGACGGGGCCAGTGTCCAGCGGCAGTTGAACGCTGGCTCCTTTTCGAGGACAAGGGGTCGGTTTTCAGACCACGTCGAGGTGTTGGACGGTGGACACGCGAATGGCTTCCAGCCTCGGTTCTCGTCGAGCAGAGCAGTCCGCAGACGATCCAGGATGTTGGGCGGGCGAGGATGACGGCGAAGTAGGGCGTGCAGGGGGCAATCAGGTTGGGCCGCTTCGCGGTTCAGCGCCGATCTCGCCTTGTGCTGCGATGAACGCTGCGCGGCAGGTGGCGTCGTCGCGCCGTCTGCTGGGCACCCAGCGGTGGCGCTGACCACCTCCCGGGCCCTGGCGTTTCGCTGCCATGTCCTGTCATCGGGCAGGTACGCTACGGTGCCGGCGCCTGAAAGCCGGCGCCCGCCATCGTGTGCCCACGTGAGGTCCACCCGACCCAAGATCGTTGCGTCGCAGTGGTTGTGGGCTGCTGCAAGCCATTCGCGAACGGTGCGACATCGCGCGCGCCGCGGCCGAGACGGTCCGTTCATTCAGTCGCCCGCCACCCGGATGCCCGGTGATGACCCATGAGCGGCGGTGACGATGCGGCTGCCCGCAACCGGACAGTGGATGCCGAGCCGGCAAGCCCCGATCACGGGTCGGTGGTCAACGGAGCGGTTAGAGCATGGACCCGAGCATGTTCTTGCCGTCGACGACGGCTTGGTCAGGCGCTTGGCCACTGTGCCTGTAGTCGATGAAGACCGACACCCGATTCGAGGTGTTCAACAGTTCACTGAATGTGCCGACCAGGGCGACTGATCCCTCTTGGGTTGACAAGCCAGCGATGTAGTCGATAGCGGCGGCTTGCTGAAAAATGTTGCTTTGCAGCGTTTTCGTGGCGGGCTTGCCCAGCAAGACGCCGGTCACACCGTTCCATTCCTTGATCGACTGGTTGATGTCGGCCTGCAGAACGGCGACGGCATCTGTCTCATCAGAGGGTTTGACGGTGACGTACATCCGCGCACTGGCGTCGGCGTTCTGCAGCGCCACTGAGTTCGCGCGCTTGTCTGACAGTTTCCAGCCCGGCGCGGGAGTGATCGAGACGCCCTGGCCGATATCGATGGGACCCGCCGAGGTGAGCATCACTGCCCAGCCTCCCACTCTGGTTGATGCACGCGCGGGCCCCTCCGCCGGGCTCGGTGGTCGGGACATACCGGACTCGGCGGGGGTGGCCCTGGCGGCTTGACTGCCGCGCAGTGACAACGGCAGCGTGGGCAGGCGAGCCGGGCCGCTGAGAACGACGGCCGCGGTCACGGTCGCGGCGACGAGGATGACCGCGCCGATGATGGCGGCGACCACACTCGGGCGCAGCCAGCGGCCAACCCGCCGCTGGCTTGCGGGGTAGTGCAGCGGTGGGGGAGTGTGCAGCGGCGGTGATGACATCGTGACTCCTTGGATAGCTGGGGTTTTCAGGCCGAGATGCAGCGGCCAGTGTGCTGGTCGGCGCAGCGTGGCGCGCGTAGGCAGTCGGTGGTTCGGCACCGCCAACAGCACCGGCTCGGTGACGGTGTGCTCCGGCAGGCCCACGCCCACACCGAACCCCAGGGAGAGCAGAACCGCCGCCCCGATCCATGATGATGGGTCAACACCGCCGCCGGCAGCGCAACCGCCACCGGTACCAACGCGATCGCATGGACGCCGAACGCCGCGGCGATCAACGCTGCCAGCAGCGCCGAGCAGATTGCACCACGGTAGATGTGGTGGCGTCCGCCCGACCGGTGCGGCATCAGCGTGCTCATCACCGCCAGCGCCCCCGCCCGCAGGGGTTCGTCGGGATGGGCGCGACATGCCGGGACCGCTTCATAAATGAATGCAGGGGACTGGCGCAGGTCGCACAACAGCGGGCCGCGTCGGGGTGCGGCATCGAGCGGTTCGAGCAGTCCATTGTGTTCTCCGGTGCCGTGGGCTAGGGGCGATCTCACCACCCGTATTGTCACGCGCCAATACCTATACGGGGTAGGGACTTAGGTCCCCTGTATGCGAGACTTGCCCCGCGCGTCATCAGCGCATGCGGGAGCATCGCGGCCCAGCTCCACCGCGCGAGCGGAGCCGCGTCCACCCCGCCACGCCTGACGCGTGTGTAGCCTCGTGGGGGCTGCCGGGAAGAGGCGGCGCGGCCCAAGGCGGTCACGCAGGTGACGTTCTGAGCGGCTCGGGGCTCTGGGCCCGTCGGAACTGCGATTGCGAACTCGCCCGGCCTCCTCAGTGGGGCCAACCGTGCGGCCAAGGTTCTGGGGCAGCAATTTTCAGCACGAGGTAGACGCGGAATCGAGTGCCGCCGGGCACCCGCGGACCCAGGGCCGGCCCGGCACCGAGGAACCCCCACCCGCCCGAAACTGACACCATCCCCCAGCTGCTGAACCCACGAGCGGGGGTGCCCGCGATCGAGTCCGAGCAGGCAAGCCGGCGCCCGGGTCACTACCGTCGCTGGGGACGTCATCGCCTGCCCACGGTAGTCGCCGGCGGTGCAGAATGGCCACGATGATCACCGCGCGACAATTTACGTATACGGGGATAGGGTATAAACTATTCACATGCGGGCCCGGACGCAGACACCATCACTTCGCCACTGCTCGCGTGTCTCGGCCCGCCCCGACGTGGCCCGGGGCGGTTGTGGACCTAGTCGGTGCCGCCGGAGCGCTACGCCGGCAGTGCCGGCGCTGCCGGCTGGCGATCATACACAGCAGCCTGACGTTCGGCCGTGATGGCGATGGACCCGAGTCGGAGTCAGCGGACAGCAGACGAAGGGCCTCGGTCCGCACCGCGACCGTCAGCGGGCGTGGTCGGATTAACGGTGTCAGCGATCCCAGCCACAGAGCCTCAAGGAGAATAAATGACAACTCTTCCCTGACACGACAGCCGTGTTCGCTGTTTCTCCGAGTCCTCGGAGTTTTCGCATCATTCCCTTCGTTTTCCGGAATCCCTCCGATGTTCGATGCAGGTTTGCCAAGCCGATGCACCGCAGCCGGTTCAGGTCAGGTGCCAGCAGTTGTCGCGCGACCGGTGTCGATGTCTATTTCGTCGTCACCAAGATCGCGAACTTGCTGCGGGACGACTCGTCCCACCGCAACCATTGACGCTACTCGGCGCCATTCTGAATTGCCTTGGCGTGTAGCTACTTTGAGCGATCACGCGTTGAACGCCGGGTTCCTCGAAGCCAAACAGCGGCGATTCCAAGACGGATGCCGCGGTTTCTACCAGACGGCCACACGTGTGGCGTCGACCAACCATTGAGAAGCCATCATGGAGATGGCCTAACAGAATGGAAACCCCTGCCATGTTCGCCGGCATCACTAGCCACGCCGGCGCCCTGGTTACGGCCATCGCGGTGCTAGCCGGCACCGCAATTCTGCGCGACGGCGCAGCTGCGGCCGACCCGAACCAGGACGACCAGTTTCTGGCACTGCTCGATAAGAACGAGATCTCCGCCGTCCAGAACGTACCCAGCGTCATCGCCGCAGCCCATAAAGTTTGTCGCAAGCTCGATGGCGGCATGCCCGTAGACGCCTTGGTCGACGCGTTGAGGAACGATGCGTACAACATTGACCCAGCCATGCGCCTATACCCCGCCCGGCTCACGACCACCATGACCCGATTCGTCACCGCGGCAGTGCAGATCTACTGCCCCTACGATCAGAGCAAGATAGCTTCCATCATGGCTGATTCGGCGCCGAGATCGGAGGAGCCGCTGGGCGCCGAAGCCGCCCCCAGGCACAGCGCGGTCAACTCGGGAAGCGATCGCCGCAAGGCGCCGCCGGCATTGGACATGATCAGCATGCCCGCGGCGTGGCAGGAACCGACACCGACCCCTGCGCTGCGGCTGTCTCCCGTGATGGACCGCGGGGTGTTCGTCGCGGGCCGCTATCGGGATGAATGGTCCGACCGGGCAGCGCCTGGCGCAGTGCTCGTCTCGCTGATCAGAACGGTTCCCCAGGGAGATCCTCGATTACCGAACCCGCCGGAGATTCCGGCACCACCGCCGCCGCCGGCGCAGGTCCTGATACCGCCCCGGCTGATCGCGCCGGCTCCGCCCCCGCAACAGCCGCCGCCACCACCGCAGCAGCCGCCGTCACCACCGCACGAGCCGCCACCACCACCGCAAGAGCCGCCGC
>NZ_VTZN01000217.1 GCF_008370645.1 Mycobacterium simiae | reverse complement strand
CGGTCCTGGCCGGCACAGCTCCGGCCGCGCGTTTCACAGCCGGTCGGCCAGCTCGCCCAGATGCCCGGGGGTGACGAACTGCGCCAGCGCATCCAGATAGTTCTGGGCCACCGCCCGGTACTTCTCGGCCGTGCTCTCGGCGGCCAGCATGTTCTGCTGGGCGGCGATGAGCAGCCGGTTGACCTCCACCTGGGTCACCAGCTGCGCGCGCAGATCATCCAGTTCGGTGCTCGACGGCGCGGTGGGGGAGGGGGCCGGCGGGGCCGGCAGGGCGTCGGTGTAGACATACCAGCGCAGCCGCTCCGGGCGCGGGATCGCGCCGCCGCGCAGCTCGCCGGCCTTGATGGCGCGCACCACCGTACGCGGGTCCTTACCCAGCCGCGCCGCCGCTTCCTGCAGCGACACGTGGGGACCCGCTGGTGTGGTCTCCACACCCGGTGGCGCCATTTTGAGCTCGCTCATCGCCTCGGTCCGCGCGCGGGGCAGCGCTCCTTTCCCAACGACATCATGCCACTAATTAACGGCATTCTAGCGTCATCCGGGGCCGCCGCGCGGCCCTGATGTCACTAATTAGCGACATGAATGCTCTAAACTAGCGGCAGCGGCCACTGCGGTAGCGCGGTGGCGACGAACGAAGCGGCGTTGTCGAGGGGAATAAGCGGTGGCGACACAGACGAAACACCGGGTCCGCAAGGGCACCGAGACGCGGCAGCGGACGAAGATGGTGGGCCTGCGACTGCGCCCCGAGGAGCATGAGCGGCTGACCCGGCTGGCCCAGCAGCGTGGGGTCAACGTGGCCGCGCTGTTCGAATCGACCGTGGCCGATCTGCTGGCCACGCCGCTGCCCGACGAGGCCCTGACCGCCTGACCGCCCGCCCTGAATGTCGCGGCCCGGTATGAATCGGGACGATCCGGCCACAGAGCCGGAGCCGCCGCGTCGTTGGTCCGCCTCACCCGCACCAGCGCGCTTGAATGTCACCAGTCGCGGACGCGCTTGGGACCGGTCAGTAGGTCGCAGTTCTCGCCGAGCGCCGGGCCGTAGCTCGTTGCGCCACAGGCACATTGCCACGTGATGTGCCGGCCACAGGAGCAGGCGACCGAGCCCACCAGAACCTGGCCGGGCGTCAGCGTGTGACCGCGTGCGCAGCGCTGCGGGCGCATCATCCATGCGCCGTTGACGCGCCGCACCAGTTCGCCTACGCCAGTCACGCCGCCTGAGTCTAGGTGTGCGGTCTGGCAAGAGAACCTACCCCGCACGCCTCACGCAGCGCAGCCAGGGGAGCGGCGCGAGCATGCCGCGGACGGCCCTGGGCGAGTCGAGCACGCCGGACTGGATATCCGCCTCGTCAGCCGGGGATCTCCTGTGAGAAAACGGCCCAGGCTAGCTACCAAATCCGCAGGCAGCGCGAAAGCGCCGGAGTGGCCGCCGACTAATCGACCGGGCCACGCGGGCGACCCCGACAGGTCCGACCTACGCGGGTGTGGGTCGGCGCGAGAGCCGGGAGTTACCATCCGGGGATGCCGCTAGGGGAGGGTCAGACTTTCGCCGGTTTCCGGATCGTCCGGCTGCTCGGCTCGGGCGGGATGGGTGAGGTGTATCTGGCCCAGCATCCGAGGCTGCCCCGTCGTGAGGCGTTGAAAGTCCTGCCGGCGGCGATGTCGGCCAACCGTGAATTCCGCGGGCGGTTCAACCGCGAGGGGATGATCGCGGCGACGCTGTTCCATCCGCACATCGTGGCGATCCACGACCGGGGCGAGCACGACGGGCAGCTGTGGATCTCCATGGACTACATCGACGGCACCGACGCGGGCCGGATACTTCGCGAGCGGTTCCCCCATGGGCTGCCGGCACGCGAAGTGGCGACGATAGTCAGCGCGCTCGCCGATGCGCTGGACTACGCCCATGACAACGGCTTGCTGCATCGTGACGTCAAACCCTCGAACATCTTGATCACCCACCCGCTGTCGAGGCAGCAGCGAGTTTTGTTGGCAGACTTCGGGATTAGCCGCTGGATGGCCGATGATGAGGCCATCACGCAGACCAACATGGTGGTGGGCACGCTGAACTACGCGGCTCCCGAGCAGCTGACCGGAGAACTGATGGACGCCCGCACCGACCAGTACGCGCTGGCGGCCACGACCTATCAGCTGTTGACCGGCTCGCCGCCGTTCGAGAACTCCAATCCCGCAGTGGTGGTCGGCCACCACCTGAACTCCGCGCCGCCGTCGCTGACCGGACGGGGACTGGGCCACCTCGATGCCGTCCTGCACACCGCGCTGGCCAAGAACCCCAGCGACCGGTTTGCCCGCTGCAGCGACTTCGCCGACGCCTTCGCCGCGCAGATCGAAGCGCGACCCGACCCGGCGGACCCGGCGTATGCCACCAGAGCCGCCTCGTCATCGCCCGAGCCCACCGCACGGATGCCCGCCGCGACCCCGCCGCCGAGTCCGCCGCCGCAGCCCGTACCTGCGCGGATGGCTTCTTCCCAGTGGCCGCTGGTCGTCGGCGTCATCGCGGTGGCGTTGATCGCTGCCGGGGTCATTCTGGACCTGCGGACGTCGCAGCCCAACCAATCCAGCCCACCATCGGCGGCTTCGGCCCTTCAGCCGACCACCTCGGCCGCGGTGTGGCCCACCACGGGCGCCACAGCGCCGCCGATCACCTACGGCGCCATGCGCGCCTTCATCACCAGCTACTACGGCGACCTGCCGTCGCACCCCTCGCAGGCGTGGACGAAGCTGGACATCGGCTATCAGCAACGCACCGGGTGGAGCAGCTATCTGGACTTCTGGTCCACGGTGCGTTCGGTGACCGTGCTCTCGGTCGCGCCCCGCGACGCCACCAGTGTCACCGCGCATCTTCGCTATCTCGGCGCCGACGGGCACGTCCAGACCGAAGAGCGGTGGTTCCGCATCGTTTCGGTGGCCGGCACGCTGCTGATCGGTGACTCCGAAGTAGTCGGGTAGGGGAGAGTAGGCGGATGGCTCGCCAGCTGACGCTGGGTGTGTACGCCGAGGCCTGGGTGGACCAGCGCAAGATCAGCAGCCGCGTGCGCGATCACTACCGGCGCCTGCTCGCCACCCGCCTGCTGCCGGCCTTCGCCGACACCGG
The DNA here is from genome assembly GCF_008370645.1 of Mycobacterium simiae. Taxonomy (GTDB): domain Bacteria; phylum Actinomycetota; class Actinomycetes; order Mycobacteriales; family Mycobacteriaceae; genus Mycobacterium; species Mycobacterium simiae_A. Next base: position 3,897 of record NZ_VTZN01000217.1, on the reverse strand, counting down.
TCTGCGTGACCTCAGCCCCGCCGTGGTGGGTGACTGGTACGCGGGCGCCGCTGGCCCGGCCACCATGCGCATCCACGCCTACGCGCTGCTGCGCTCGGTCATGCAGGGCGCGCTCGCCGACGGCCTGATCGAGGTCAACCCCTGTCAGATCGACGGTGTGAGGACCTCGCGGCGCGCCGAGCGGGTCCGGCCGGCGACTCGCGCCGAGATCGAGACCATCGCCGCGGCGATGCCGGCGGCCTACCAGGCGCTGATCCTGATGTCGGCGTGGCTGGCGATGCCGTTCAGCGAACTGAGCGAATTGCGGCGCAAAGACGTCGATCTGGCCGCGGGGGTGGTCCGGGTACGCCGGGCGGTCACGCTGGTCGACGGCTTTGAGCTCAGCACCCCCAAGAGCCCGGAGGGCATGAGGGATATCGCCGTCCCGGCGCATCTGCTGCCGGCGATCAGGGCCCATCTGCGCACCCACGTGCAACCTGGCCGTGAGTCCCTGCTGTTCCCCTCGGTGGGCGATCCCGACCGCTACCTGTCCACCTCGGTGCTCTATCCCATGTTCGACAAAGCCCGCCGAGCCGCCGGCCGACCGGATCTGCGGGTGCCCGACCTGCGGCGGTCGGGGGCCGCGCTAGCGTCATCGGCAGACGCCACACGCACCGAACCGCTGAAGTAGGCGGTCCGCGAGATAATTCGATAGCGCTTCAGCGGTTGGACCCGGAGGGGGATCGGTCACGAGAGCCGCGAGGTCGATGAAGTTCGCGGCTACGGCGCGAACTCTTTTATGACCGTGGAATGCGTCTGATCGGCTTTCCTGGCTAAATCCGCTGCGCGGCAGGAGGATTACGCCAGATCGTGCGTTGGCGCGTTGCGTGCGTCGTCGGCGAAGGGTTTCCTCAACGGCCGCCCACTTGCCTTGCAATGCGTTCATAGCGGCTCGACAGCGGTCGACATTGACCTCGGGGTCAGGTGAAGGCAAAGGCTCGCAACACATCCGTCGTCCTTCAGGTCGCGTCCGACGTGTTCAAAGTCCGGCGGCGGGGCGGGCGTGGCGATGTATACGTTGGCCGGGAAAGCCCCTGTGATCGTTCATCTCATCTCGTCGGTAGGCGAACATCATCGCGAGGTAGGCGCACAGCACCGCTTCAGTGGATCTTCAGCCAGGTCCAGATCCACGGATCGGGTGGCACCAGTCAAAGATTGCCGCAGCGCCGACAAGCCACGGCCGGCTACGTCCATCGGCGGGGACGCGGTCGCCAGCCCCTCGATGTACTCGATCAGCCGGAGCATTTGCTTTTTGCGGTGCAGGCGGCGCTCATTGTCCGCTCATTGGGTGTTGTACCTTGACCGCGCTGGTATTTCAGCGTTTTGTTCGGCTTGAACAGCGACCACCATCGCAGTGTGCGGATAGACCACGATGGCGCGCCGTGACCCGCTGGCGTAGGGGTCGATCGTCCGGCCCATTCTGTTGACCAGGGCTTGAGCCCACGATCGCATTGCGTGCAACTGAACCGGATGGTCGCGGTTGTGCGGGTGCGAAGCCTCTCAGGCTCGCGGCAATACCAGGGGTTTCTCGGCATGGGGTCTCCTTAGCAACGGAACGAATCTGGTCCCTTGGGGCCGCCACCTACCGATCGCCGAACACACCACCGACACCGCCGGGCAGACACTGGCCACCTTCGCGATCTTCCACCTCGCCGGCCTGCAGTTCTCACCGCGCATCCGCGACATCGGGCGCCTGCAGCTCTACCGCCTCGGCCCAGCCGCGTCATGGCGGATCCGCTACCCACACGCCGGGCCGCTGCTGACCCAACCCATCCAAACCCAGCTGATCGCCGGCTGGTCCGGCCGATAGGGCATTGGACAACGAGGTGGGGTCTGACTGCCGTGATTTGGTCGCGAAGCGGTGACGAGTCGTTCGGCGCTCAGCAGGCAGGTTTGGGGTAGCCGCGTGGGTGGCGCGGTCTAGCGCCCCGCCGGTCAAACCATCTGCCCGGCTGGATTGTTCCGGCCGGGCCGGGAGAAGCGGCACGCCCAGCGCCGATGCGTCGGACCAGTTTTGAGGGCCGCGCCGCGTGACGGGGCTGGGTGGTGTCGTGGTTAGTTGGCGAGGTCGGTGGACCAGCGTTGTTCAATGCGCCCGAACCGCCAGACGGCCACGGCGATGGCCCAGGACACGACGAACAGTGCGACGATGCCGTAGCCGGCGTAGTCGAGGTTGATGCCGGCGATGGCCGCCAGCGGGCCGGAGGAGATGTGCAGGCGCTCGGCCAGCACGCCGATGAGTTCGATGGTGCCGATGACCAGGGCCACTGCGACTGAGAGCGACGTGATGGTCAGGTTGTAGAAGATTTTCCGGATGGGTTTGGCGAATGCCCACCCGTAGGCGTAGTTCATGAAGACCCCGTCGGTGGTGTCCAACAGACACATGCCGGCGGCGAACAGGGCAGGCAGCACCAGGATGGCGTGGAACGGCAGGTTGAACGCGCCGGCCCCGCCGGCCAGGACGAGCAGTCCGACTTCGGTGGCGGTGTCGAAGCCGAGGCCGAACAGTATGCCGACGGGGTAGATGTGCCAGGGTTTGGTGACCGATTTGGTCAGTCCGCCCAGGAAGCGGTTCATCAATCCACGTGAGTCGAGTTGGCGTTCCAGTGCGGCTTCGTCGTAGCGGCCGTGGCGCAGTTCGCGGAGCACCTTGACGATGCCGATCAGGGCGACCAGGTTCAGGATGCCGATGATCCAGAGGAACACCCCTGATACCGATGGGCCGATCATGGCGGTGATGGTGTGCAGGGTGGAGCCTTCGTCCTCGACCGGGCCGATGAGCGCCCGAACCCCGACGGCGAGCAGGAAGGCCAGGGTGAACACGATGGTCGAATGCCCCAGCGAGAACCAGAACCCTACCGATAGGGGTTTTCTGTCCGGGCGGGCCGCGGTGTTGTCGGCGATCAGCTTGCGGGTGGTGTTGTCGACCGCGGCGATGTGATCGGCGTCGAAAGCATGCCGCAGTCCCAGGGTGTAGGCGAGCACACCCACGCCGATGGTGAACACCGGGTGGTCGCCGCCCAGCTGGTAGTTGTCGGGTACGACGAACGCGAACAGCACGACAAAACCGACCAGGTGCAGCAGCAGGATGAAACCGTACATGCCGGTCAGCGAGGTCTTGTCGGCGCGTGAGAGGCTGGCGCGGAACTGGGCCGGGCGCCGCGGCGTTTGGTCGACGGCAGGTTCAGACACGATCGCTGGACTCTGGCCCATCGCGATGCCGCACAACCCGAAGAGCGTGGCGGCGCGGGCTGCTGAAGGTCGAAATGATCTGTCGTGCAACCAAGTCCGCGGCCCGCATCATCGGCTTCTCCGATGCCGGACGGTTGGGTGCACCGGTCTCGAACTCACCGTGTCAACGCCGGGTGCTGGCCCGGGCCCGGGTGATGTGTGGTGGTGGAGCCGAAGCGGCGTAGCCGCAGCGAGTTGGTCACCACGCTGACCGAGGAGAAGCCCATTGCGGCGCCGGCGATGACGGGGTTCAGCAGGCCGAGCGCGGCAAGGGGGATGGCGGCGGTGTTGTAGCCGAAGGCCCAGCCAAGGTTCTGATAGATGGTGCGGAGGGTCTGCCGGGACAGCTCGATGGCCTGCACGACACCTTCGAGCCGGCCAGAGATCAGCGTGATGTCGGAGGCCTCGATGGCCACGTCGGTGCCGGTGCCGATCGCAATGCCCAGATCGGCCTGCACCAGCGCGGGGGCGTCGTTGACGCCATCGCCCACCATGGCGACCACCCGGCCCTCGTCTTGCAGTGCGCGGATCGCGGCGACCTTGTCTTCGGGCAACACCTCGGCGAGCACTCGCTCGATGCCGACCTGCTGCGCGATCGCCGCCGCGGTGCGGGCGTTGTCGCCGGTG
>NZ_VTZN01000216.1 GCF_008370645.1 Mycobacterium simiae | reverse complement strand
GCCGCCGGCCCCGCCTTCACAGGTGCCACCGGCGGTGACGGCACCGCAGGTGGAGCCGGCGGCAGCGGCGGCAGCGGCGGAGCCGCCGGTGCTAACGGCGGCAGCGGCGGCAACGGCGGCAACGGAGGCACCGGTGGAATCGGCGGCAGCGGCGGAGCCGGTGGCAGCGGCCAGTTCGGCACGTCTGGCGCCCCCGCCGGCGGAACTGGCGGGGCGGGAGGCACTGGCGCCAACGGCGGCGCCGGTGGTAACGGCGGCAACGCCGGAGGTGTGGGCGGCTCCGGTGGCAAGGGCGGCACCGGCGGCACGGCCGGCAGCGGCGGCGCCGGTGGGTTGGGCGGCACCGCGGTGACCCCTGGTCTCGGGGTCGGCGCTACCCCGCACGGCGGCAACGGCGGCGCCGGGGGCCAAGCCGGCACCGGCGGCCAGGGCGGCGGCGGCGGAGCCGCCGGTGCTGGCGGCCAGGGCGGTGTTGGAGGCAACGCCGGCAGCGGGGGTAGCGGCGGTAAGGGCGGCGACGGCGGCACCGGCGTCCAGGGCACCACGATTGCGCGCCCCGGATTCGGCGGCAACGCCGGCAACGGCGGCAACGCCGGCAACGGCGGTGCCGGCGGTGTGGGCGGCGACGGCAACACCGGCGCTCCGGCTGGTAACGGTGGTGTCGGCGGCAATGGCGGCAATGCCGGCGCCGCCGGGAATGGCGGCAGCGGCGCCGCAGGTGGAGCTGGCGTCGGCATCGACCAGGGCGGACCTGCGGGCAATGGCGGCAACGGCGGCAACGCCGGCACCGCCGGGGCCGGCGGCCAGGGTGGTACCGGAGGTGCCGGCCTCAGCGGCGGCAATGGCGGCAAAGGCGGCAATGGCGGCGCCGGCGCCCATGGCGGCAGCGGCGCCAACGGCGCCGACGGCACTCAGACCGTTCCGTTCAACAGCTTGCCCACGCCCTCTGGCGGGAATGGCGGCAGCGGCGGCGCCGGGAGCGACGGCGGCGCCCCTGGCTCCGGCGGGGCTCCAGGTGCCAGCACCGGCGGAAAGGCCGGGGCTCAAGGCATCGGCGGCAACGGCGGCCACGGCGGGGCCGGCGGGGCCGGCGGCAACGGCGCCGACGCCGTCAACCAGGCAATCCCGACCACGGTGCCGCAAGCCACAGCGGGCATTGACGGCGGCCCTGGTACCACCGGTGGCAACGGCGGCGACGGCACCGCGGGTAGCCCCCAGGTCGGTTCCCCACCGTTTACTCAGGTCCAGCAGGGCGGCAACGGCGGTAACGGGGGCGCCGGAACCAACGGCAGCGGAAACGCCACCGGTGGAAAAGGGGGCATGGGTGCCGTCGGCAGCATTTCCGGCGGGCCCGGGGGCAATGGCGGCGTTGGCGGAAACGCGTCGGCCACGGGCGGAGTGGCCAACGCCGGAAACGGTGGAGCCGGCGGGAACGGCGGGGCATTTGGGGGCGGCGGCAACGGCGGCAAGGGCGGCACTGTCACTGTCGGTTCCGCCGGCAGCACCGCCGGCGACGGCGGCAACGGCGGCAACGCCACCAACGCGACGACGTTCGGCACCGGCGGCAACGGCTCCGCCGGCGGCAGCGGCGGCCACGGCGGCGACATCGCCGCCGCAGCCACCGGCACTGCCGGCAACGGCGGCAACGGCGGCCACGGCAATGACGGCACTGTCAACGCCGGCCGAGGCGGTGCAGGAGGTGCGGGCGGCCGTGCCGGCAACGGCGCGTTCAACGGCGGTAGCGGCGGGACCGGCGGTGCCGGGGGTGCCGGCGGAACCGGCGGCGCCGGAGCCGGCGGCGGAAACGGCGGCACTGGGGGCAATGGCGGCATCAACAGCGGCATCGGCTCCAGTGGCAACGGTGGGGATGGCGGCAACGGGGCAACGGGCTCGGTCGGCGCCGCCGGCGGAAATGGCGGACTGGGCGGCAACGGCGGCATCGGCTTCGGCGGCGGCACCTCCGGAAATGGAGGCGCCGGTGGGGCCGGCGGTGCCGGGGGCAACGGCGGCACCGGCGGCGGGGGTGGAAACGGTGGTACCGGCGTGGTCGCTGGCGGCGGCGGCACCGGCGGCACCGGCGGTGCCAGCGGAGTGGGCGGAACCGGCGGCAGCGGCGGGGCTTCCGGCAACGGCAAGGCGGGCGGCACCGGCGGCAGCGGCGGCATCAGCGAAGACGGCGACACCGGCAGTACGGGCAGCGGAATATCGGGCGGGGCGGGCGGCGCAGGTGGCACCGGCGGCGCTAGCGGCGCTGCCGGCGCAGGCGGCGTGGCTTGAGGCCATGGTCCTGTTTCGAGTGTGCGGTGATGGCATCGACCGTGCGCTGCGGGCGGCGACACGCCCGGCGTCGCCCGCCCAGGCTGCACACCCAACGCGGTTAAGGCACGACACGATAACCCCATGACCGTATTTCGCGCTCTTGCAGAGGGTTTCGACGAACTTTCCGGCGCCTTATCGGCAACCATTGGAATCGCGATCGCCGCAACGGATCGAGCCGAGGTATCTGCGGTGGGCCAGTGGTCGACCGGCGTCGCCTGGTCCACGATCAAGGTGCCGTTGGCTATCGCTGCGCTTCGCAACGCTCGACCAACCACCAGCGAAATGGTGACCAAGACGATTACCGAATCAGACAATCCCGCCGCGGAGTCGCTGTGGTCGCAACTGGGCGGCCCCGCCGACGCAGCGCGGCAGGTACAAGCCGTCATCAAAGAAACCGGCGACGACTGCACACTGGTGGAATCCCGGCGGCTTCGGCCCGGTTTCACCCCATTTGGCCAGACCCTATGGTCGCTGGACAGGCAGGCGCACTTCGCGGCGTACCTGCCTGGTCTTCGTCAGGCGGCTACCGTCATCGACTTCATGCGCCACCTCAGCGACGGCCAGCGGTGGGGTCTTGCCGCCAAAGGTATTGCGGCCAAAGGCGGCTGGGGACCCGGCAGCAGCGGTGGCTACCTGGTCCGCCAGTTCGGAGTGGTACCGACCAAGTCTGGACATGTGGGTGTGGCGTTAGCGGCTGAAGCGTCGGACTTCGAGACCGGTGTGCATGGTCTGAACCAGATGACAGAATGGCTCGTTAGCCAGCTCCCCCACCTGAGCCAACACGGGGGACACGACGGCGTTGGCTAACAGCCGCGCGGTCGTCGGGGGCAGCGCACGCGGCGACGTGAGGTGAACCGCAACTTGGGGCACGCCGTAGCTCGTCGTCAACAAACATCTTCAAAACGAGGCCGTCGTGACCAGTGCGCAACAGGATCTGCCGTCAACGTCAATTATTCGCGAGCTGTCGCCAAACGGTTGGAGTTGCCATGTCGTTCCTGTCGGTTTCACCGGAGTTCGTCGCAGCAGTCGCTGGGAATACAACCGACCGCGGATCAACAATCGGCGCCGCTAATTCTGCCGCTGCAGCTCGCACGACGCAGGTCCTAGGAGCGCTGGTCAGTAACGGTTCAGGCGGGTCGGGTGCTGTCGGAACTGGGTCAGGGTTTCATTCTGCGGTAAGGGCGACGAGATCGCGGTCCGCGCTGGGCGCGGGCTGGATGCCCTGGATGCCCTCGATGCAGACTCGTGTGTCAAGCCCCCGGGAAACGACGGTGGGTCAGCTGATCGCCAGGGCTGCCAGTCCGGTGGCGCCGACGTGGCCGTGCAGTTTGCGCAGGTTTTTGTGGCAGGTTGCCAGTAGTAGCCATTCGCCGCGGGCCTGATCGAGCCCGCGAAGCAACAGCTGTTTGGCGTTTTGCAGGGTGTGCATTTGACCGAAAACGGGTTCGACGATCGCCTTGCGGCGTGCATAAATGGTGTGGCCCTTGGTGGTCGTGAGCTTGCGAACCATGCGCTGTTTTTTGGTGGCATCGTTGAGGATACGCCCACGCGGGGCGACCGGTGGGGGGTCGCCTCGGCGGTGACGTCCAGTGGCGATACGGAACTCGGTGCCGTGGGTAGCGGTGTAGTCGGCGGCGGCGTCGAGGTTGCCCGCTGAACAGTAGTCGCCGGCCCCGGCCGGCGGGTGGCGAGCGCCTAGCTCAGCAGTGAGGGCACGACCGCGTCGATCAAATGCGGCCCGGGTTCGGCCAAAGCGGCGCGCAGGGCGTCGGCGAACTCTTCACAGGTGGTAACCCGGCGGGCGGCAACACCCATGCCCTCGGCCATCTGGACAAAATTCATTCGGGGCGGCGATATGTCGAGCAGGTTCAGCGCCTTGGGTCCGGGTGCGGACCCCGCGCCGACGCGTTGCAGCTCGATCCGCAGGATGTCGTAAGCGCCGTTGTTGTAGATGACCGTAGTGACGTTCAAGTTCTCCCGGGCTTGGGTCCACAACCCCGAGATCGTGTACATCGCCGACCCGTCGGATTGCAGGCACAGCACCGGACGACCCGGAGCGGCGAACGCCGCGCCCACCGCCGCCGGGATGCCATAGCCAATCGCACCCCCGGTCAGGGTCAACCAGTCATGGGCCGGCGCTCCGGCGGTGGCTTGCGGCAGCAGCACACCCGAGGTGTTGGATTCGTCGACGACGATCGCCCGTTCGGGCATCAGCGCGCCGATCACGTCAGCCGCTGACGCTGAGGTCAGTGCACCCGTCGGCAGCTGCGGACGCGCGGCCGGCGCCACTGGCGCGCTGGTCCCGGGCGCCAACTCGTCGGCCAGCGCGACCAACGCGTCGGCTGCTCCCCTGGGTGCGGCGAGCACGTGCACCGCACATCCGGCCGGTACCAGGTCGCTGGGCATGCCCGGGTAAGCGAAGAAAGTCACCGGTGACTTGGCCCCGGCCAGCACCAGATGCTTGGCCCCGTCCAGCTGCGCGGCGGCGGCCTCTGCGAAGTAGGCAAGCCGCTCGACGGCGGGGACGCCGGCGCCGCGCTCCAGCCGGGTCGGGAACGTCTCACACAGCCAGCGCGCCCCGGTCGCTTGAGCGATTCGGGCGGCTGCGGCCAATCCCGGCCCGCGGGTGGCGTCTCCACCGACCAGCATCATGGCGGGTTCCCCCGAGCGCAGTACCTTGGCCACCGACCCCACGTCAATATCGGGCTGCTCCGTCGGGTCCGGCACCGCCCCCGGCTGGGCGCCATCAGACCAAGAAACATCCGCAGGCAGGATCAGCGTCGAAATCTGCGGCCCCGACCGGGTTGCAGCGATGGCGGCGGCGGTATCGGCGCCGACGTCAGCGGCGGCCTGCGTGCGGCGCACCCAGCCCGATACCGTGCCGGCCAACGCGTCGATATCGGATTCCAATGGGGCGTCGTACTTCTTGTGATAGGTGGCGTGGTCGCCGACCACCAACACCATCGGCACCAGGGCGCGGCGCGCATTGTGCAGGTTTGCCAACCCGTTGCCCAGGCCCGGTCCTAGGTGCAGCAGCACCGCCGCCGGCCGGTCTGCGATACGGGCATAGCCGTCGGCCGCGCCGGTAGCGACACCTTCGAACAAAGTGAGCACACCACGCATCTGCGCCACCGTGTCCAACGCGGCCACGAAATGCATCTCCGAGGTGCCCGGGTTGGCGAAGCACACATCGACGCCCCCGTCGACCAACGTGGTGATCAGGGCCTGGGCACCAATCATCTATTGTCCTCCAGCCTGAAGACGCGCTGGGCATTGCCGTGCAGAAAGTCACGGCGAGCCTCCTCGCTGAGGCCTAGTTCATCCAGTCCCGCGAGGGCATGCTCATGGCCGATCATCGGATAGTTGGTTCCGAACAGGACTTTGCGTTGTCCGGTACTTGTTCTCATAAAACTGATGAGCTCTGGGGGCAGCCGCTTGATCGTGTAGGCGGAAGTGTCGATGTAGACATTCTCGTGCTTGCGGGCTACCGCCACCATCTCCTCGGTCCACGGGTACCCGACGTGCCCGCACACGATAACAAGCTCGGGAAAGTCGAGGGCAACCTCGTCGATGTAGGGAATCGGTCGCCCGGTTTCTGAGGGCCGCAGCGGGCCGGTATGCCCAACCTGCGTGCAAAACGGCACCGCTGACTCCACGCATTCAGCAAATAGTGGGTAGTAACGGCGGTCGGTGGGCGGCGCGCTCCACAACCAGGGCACCACTCGCAACCCAACGAACCCGTCGCTGACTCTGCGACGCAGCTCACGCACGGCTTGCATGGGTCGATCAAGGTCCACGGAGGCCAGACCGGCGAACCGCTCCGGGTACAAGCGAACCCACTCGGCCACCTCTTCGTTGGCGATCAGGTCCTGACCACCCGGACCGCACCAGGCGCTTAGCAGGCCGACGTTGACCTCCGCCGCGTCCATCGAGGCCACGGTCATCTGGAGGGGGATTTCGGCATCCGGGATCGACCCGCCGGTCCAGCGCCGCAACGAAGAAAACGCGTCGTTGCCAAGGAACCGTTGCGTCGGATGCTGCATCCATACATCGATCGTCATCGCGTCTCGACTTTAGACGACCCCACTCTCGCAGCTAGACGGGTAGCTGCCACGAGAAACGCACCTGATATCCCGGAAACGAACACTATCTGCGCCGGAGTCAATAAAATCCACGCCAGCAATCCCGGCGTGGGGCGGTGATTGCGCCGCCCGTCCCTACGCAGGTTGGAGCAGCGAAATGTCCTACGTTTTCCTCTCGCCCGAACTTGTTGCGGCCGCTGCCGGGGACATCGCCCACATCGGGTCATCGATTGAAGCCGCCAATGCGGCAGCCGCGGCTTCCACGACGGGGCTGTTAGCTGCGGGCGCCGACGAGGTCTCGACCCGGATTGCCGCGTTGTTCGGCGGAAACGCGCTCGAATACCAGGTTGTGAGCGCTCAAGCGGCGGCATTTCATCAGCAATTCGTCCAGACGTTGAGCGCTGCGACTGGCTCGTATGTGTGGACCGAGCTGACCAACGCCGAGCAAGCGCTGCTGGGCGTGATCAATGCGCCCACCCAGGCATTGTTGGGGCGCCCGCTGATCGGCAACGGCGCCAACGCCACCACCCCGGGCGGTGCCGGTGGCGACGGTGGACTCCTGATCGGCAATGGTGGGAACGGTGCAGCTGGAGCCCCTGGACAAGCTGGCGGTCCTGGCGGATCGGCCGGACTATGGGGCAACGGAGGAGCCGGCGGCGGCGGCGGGACTGGTGGGGCCAA
>NZ_VTZN01000215.1 GCF_008370645.1 Mycobacterium simiae | reverse complement strand
CGCGCCTTGCCTAGAGGCGAGCGAAGCGAACCAGTGGCGGGGCCGCGCGGAAGGCAAAGGCGCCGCGCTGCACTGCGAATAGCCCCCACACCACCTCAGAGGTTGCACCACGTCACATTGCCCCACCCGGCTCGCCACACAAGGTTGGCACCGGCTAGAAGCTGTAGCGCACTAGCGCAATCCGGCGGCCTGCTCGAGTTCGATCAACGCCGGCTCGATCGCGTCGGCCATCACGTCGATGTCGTTGGCCACCTCCGGTGTCGTCACGAAACCGAAGTCCAGATAATCCATATACGAGAAGCAGGTGATGTTGAGGGCTACGTCCATCACCGGCGGCCCAAGCGGTACAAGGGAATCTAGTTTGGCGCCGGCCATATATAGCGGGAACTGCGGCCCGGGCACGTTGGAGACGACGAGATTGATCGGGGCCAAGTTGTGCGACAGGCCGGTGGCCGTATACGCGCGAGCCGCCAGCTGCAGCAGGCCGGGCGGGGTAGTCTCGGTGAGTCCCATAATCTGGTGCGCCGAAAGCGCTTTGGCCATTTCTTTAGCGCTCTGGGTGCTCTCGTGGATGGCCTTGAGCCGCTCGGCAGGGTCTTCGACATGCGTGGCCAACGAAGCGGTCATCGAGTTGATCTGGTTCCCGACTTCGGACTTGGTCTCGTCGGTGCGGGTCGAGACGGGGATCTGCGCGATGAGGGGTTTTACGGGAAGCTCGTCTCGCTTATGCAGATACTCCCGGGCCGCCCCGGCCACCAGCGCGAGAACGACGTCGTTCAGCTTGACGCCGAACGCGTCTTTGACTGCCTTGGCCCGGGCCAGCTCGACACGCGTGCCGGTCACCCGCCGGTGCGGCGAAACCTGGGCGTTAAACCGGGTCTTGGGCGCGTCGAAGTAGCGCGGCGGTTTGCTGTGCACCCCCAACGCCGCGATCTGCTGACGCACCGTCTGCTCCACCAGCCTGGCTACCCGGAACGGTGTCATGATTCCGATGTTGATCAGCGCACCGAGCGCACGACGTTCCAGACCCGGGATCTGGAACCCGACAAATCCCACTGTCCCCTCTTGCGGCGGACGCGGTTCGGGCGTGACGTCTAGGAGAATCTCGCCCAACCCAGCACCGGAGACGCCATCCACGATGGCGTGGTGCATCTTGGTCAACGTCGCGATCCGGCGACCCTCGACGCCCTCAATCACCCACAATTCCCACAGCGGCCGCGAGCGGTCCAATTTGTAAGACATCAGCCGGCCGACGAGCTCCTCGAGCTCGCGCCGCCCACCGGGAGCGGGAACGCCGATGCGCCGGACATGGAAATCGATATCCAGGTCTTGGTCTTCGACGAACCACGGCCGGTCCAGGCCGAGCGGCGAACCCGTGACCTTCCACCGCAACTGCGGGATCTCAGGCAATCGCTCGCTGAGCAAGTCGCGCAGCCGCTGAAAGCAATAGTCGGGCGCTTGCGTTGGGTCACAGATCGCCAGCGCACCAACATGCATGTGCCAGCCTGCGGTTTCCGCGGACCAAAAGGCCGCATCAACACTGGAGAGACGCCTCATGCCGCGACCATAGCCGCCCGTGCCTCCCGGGGCCAGCGCTCCCGAAAATCTCGCACCGCACCGGCTTACTCGGCTACGCATCCTCCAGCAAGTCTGGCGTCACCGCAGACTCAGTGTCCGGAATCCCTTCCACCTTCGCCTTGCGATCAGCCATCGACAACAATCGCCGAATCCGTCCTGCTACAGCATCTTTCGTCATCGGCGGATCAGCGAGACGGCCCAGCTCCTCCAGCGAGGCCTGCCGGTGCTCGACACGCAATTTGCCTGCCGAAGCCAGATGATCGGGCACGCTATCGCCGAGTATCTCGAGTGCACGCTCCACCCGCGCCGCCGCCGCGACCGCCGCCCGGGCCGAGCGGCGCAGGTTGGCATCGTCGAAATTGGCCAGGCGGTTGGCCGTCGCACGAACTTCGCGACGCATCCGGCGTTCCTCCCATACCAGCCGGGTGTCCTGCGCCCCCATTCGAGTAAGCAAGGCACCGATCGCCTCACCGTCGCGCACCACGACACGATCGGCGCCACGCACCTCGCGGGCCTTCGCACTGACCCCGAGCCGGCGCGCGGCACCCACCAGCGCCAGTGCGGCTTCCGGACCCGGACAGCTGACCTCCAACGCCGACGAGCGTCCGGGCTCGGTCAACGACCCGTGCGCCAAAAAGGCTCCACGCCAAGCTGCTTCGGCGTCGCCGATAGTGCCGCCCACGACCTGCGCAGGCAGGCCGCGCACCGGACGCCCACGCACGTCGAGTAGTCCGGTCTGCCGGGCCAGCGCTTCCCCGTCATTGGCGACTCGCAGCACATATCGGGTGTTCTTGCGAATGCCGCTCGCCGACAACACATGCACCACCGCGTTGTAGCCGTACAGCTCGAAGATGTCCTTGCGCAGTCGCCGAGCGATGCCACCCAGATCCACCTCGGCTTCGACAACCACCCGGCCCCCGACGATGTGTAGGCCGCCGGCGAACCTGAGCAAGGATGTGACCTCGGCGCGCCGCGCGCTAACCGATTTAACTACCAAACGACTCAACTCGTCCTTGACTTCGGTCGTCATCGCCACGCGTCGTCACCCTTCGGTCTGTTGCCGTCCGGCCCCATGCACGCCGGTCTGCCGGCGTCCACCCTCGATGGGTATCTCCGGCGCTGTCACCGAAGACGTCGCCGGGTTTTTGTCCTGCGCCCGCACCGCATCCAGGACGGCCGCCAACTTGCCCGGGTCATGTAAAGGTGTACCAGGTCTAGCCACGTCGGCGAAGTGGACCTCGGCCTGCAGCAGCGTTGCGGTTCGGCGCAGTTGCTCCCGTTCCCGATCGCTGGGCACCCGCTCAGCGTCGATGATGATGTCGTGGACGGTGAATCCTGGCGCGTGCTGGGCCAGCACATGCAAATGGCGTTCCACCGAAAACCCCGCCGTTTCCCCGGGCTCGGCCACCAAGTTGAGCACCAGCGCCCGGCGCGCCGTGGTGGCCTGCAGTGCCGCGGCCAGTCCAGGCACCATCACGTGCGGGATCACGCTGGTGAACCACGAGCCGGGCCCCAGGACCACCAAATCGGCAGACATGATGGCGTCGACGGCTTGCCGGGTCGCCGGCGGGTCGACGGGCAGTAGCCGCACCCGGCGTACCTTGCCCGGTGTAGTCGCGATCGCCACCTGGCCGCGGATCAGGCGGAACATCCGTGGGTCCGACTCCAATCCCGACACATCGGCCTCGATCTGCAGGGCGATCGGGCACATCGGCAGTACCCTGCCCTTGACGCCCAGGATGCGCCCAAGCTCGTCGAGCGCGGCGACCGGATCGGCGAGCATCTCGGACAGACCGGCAAGAATCAGGTTCCCGATCGGATGCCCGGCCAACGCGCCGTTGCCACCGAACCGATGCTGCAGAATGGTCGCCCACAACCGACCGTGCGGGCTGTCAGAGGCCAAGGCGGCCAACGCCATTCGCAAATCGCCAGGCGGCACTACCCCGAGCTCGCTACGCAGCCGGCCCGACGAGCCACCGTCGTCAGCGACAGTCACAATCGCAGTGACATACGGAGTCAGCCGGCGGGCGGCGGACAACGTCGCATACAACCCGTGTCCGCCGCCCAAGGCAACGATATTGCGGCTACCGGATGCAGTCATTCGCGACCTAGATCCCGGTGCAGCACCCGCACCGACAGTCGCGGGTTCGAGCCCAGCAGCCCCATCAATGCTTCCGCGATCGCCACGCTGCGATGCTTACCGCCGGTGCAGCCGATAGCCACCGTCATATAGCGTTTCCCCTCCCTGCGGTAGCCGTCGAGGACCAGGGATAGCAACCGATGGTAATTCTGCAAAAACGCCGCCGCGCCGGGCTGACCCAGCACATAATCCCGCACCGCTGGATTTTGGCCGGTGAGCGGCCGCAACTCGTCCACCCAGTGCGGATTGGGTAAGAACCGTACATCCATGACCATGTCAGCGTCCATCGGAAGCCCGTACTTGAAGCCGAATGACTCGACGGTAATGCTGGTGGTCGCACCGCCGTCGCCGGCGAAGGCCCGCTCGATGCTTTCCCGCAAGCCCCGCACCGACAGCGTCGACGTGTCGATGATCAGGTCCGCGTTGGCGCGCACCGGAGCCAGCATTTTTCGTTCAGCGGCGATGCCCTCAGCCAACGTCTGCTGGCCCTGTAGCGGATGGCTGCGCCGATTCTGTTCATAGCGACGCACCAACATGTCGTCAGAAGCCTCCAGGAACACCACGCGGGGGGTGATGTTGCGCGTGGCCAATTCGTTGCGTACCGAGTCGAGGTCACCGGTGAACCCGCGCGAGCGCACGTCCATCACCACGGCCAGTTGGGTGATCCGCGACCCGGCTGCCAACCCAAAGTCCACCATGCGGGTAATCAGCTGGGGCGGCAGGTTGTCGGCAACGTACCAGCCTAAGTCTTCAAGCACCTTGGCGGCGGTGCCGCGTCCGGCCCCGGACAACCCGGTGACCAGAACCACGTCGATATCGGCTGGGGCATTGTTCTCAGGGCCCGACAGGCTGTTATCGGTCATTCCGGCGCTCCCGGCGCGTCCAGCAGCGCCTCAAGGACGGCCGTAGCGGTAGCTACACCGATACCTGGAACGGCAGTGATCTGATCTACGGTGGCCTCCTTGAGGCGAGCTATCGATCCGAAGTGGGTGACCAGCGCTTTGCGACGATGCTCGCCCAATCCGGGCACTGCGTCCAACGCCGATGCCGTCATTCTTTTGGATCGTTTGCTCCGATGGTAGGTGATGGCAAATCGGTGCGCCTCGTCGCGCACCCGCTGCAGGAGGTAGAGCCCCTCACTGTTGCGCGGCATGATGATCGGGTCCGGCTCGGCCGGCACCCACACCTCTTCCAACCGTTTTGCCAAGCCGATCACCGCGACATCGGTGATGCCTAGCTCGTCGAGAACAGCTTTGGCTGCATTGGCTTGTGGTGCGCCGCCGTCGACGACGTACAGGTTGGGCGGGTAGGCGAACCGGCGGGATTTGCCTTCCGGGGAAAGCAGGTTCGGATCGTTCTGGTCGCTCAGATGGCGTACGAACCGGCGCCGGGTCACCTCCGCGATGGAGGCGACGTCGTCGGAGCGTCCGTGTCCGGCTGCTGCCCGGATCCCGAAGTGGCGGTAGTCCGATTTGCGCGGTAGACCGTCCTCGAAGACCACCAGCGATCCCACCACGTCGGTGCCCTGCACATGGCTGATGTCTACGCACTCGATGCGCAGCGGCGCATCGGGCAATCCGAGGGTTTCCTGAATGTTTTGCAGGGCAGCTGATCTGGCGTTGAAGTCGCCGGCGCGCTTCAACTTGTGTTGCTGCAAGGCATCTTTCGCGTTGCGCTGTACGGTTTCGGCCAGCGCTCGCTTGTCGCCGCGGCGCGGCACCCGCAGTGTTACCCGGGATCCGCGCAGGCCCGATAGCCAGCTGGACAATTCTTCGGCGTTGGAGGGCAGGCATGGCACCAGCACCTCGCGGGGCACCGGGTTGACGGATTCGTCTGCGGCTTGTGTGGCAGGGAAACCCAGCTCCGCCTGCTCGCCGTAGAACTGGGTCAGGAATTGCTCGACCAACTGCTCCGCACTGGAATCACTGGGATCTCCGGACTTTTCGACGATCCAGCCGCGTTGGCCCCGAACCCGGCCGCCGCGGACGTGAAACACTTGCACGGCCGCTTCGAGCTCGTCGTCGGCAAATGCCACTACGTCCGCGTCGGTACCGTCGCCCAGTACCACCGCCTGCTTTTCCATGGCCCGCTTCAGCGCGGCCAGATCGTCGCGCAGGCGCGCGGCTCGCTCGAAGTCCAGATGCTCGGCCGCAGCGTTCATCTGCTGTTCCAACTCGCGGGCGTACCGGTCGGTCTTGCCGGAGAGGAAATCGCAAAAGTCCTCCACGATCTGGCGATGTTGCTCGGTGCTGACCCTGCCAACACAGGGCGCTGCACACTTGTCGATGTAGCCCAATAGGCAGGGACGCTCAATCTGCTTGTGCCGCTTAAACACTCCAGCCGAGCAGGTGCGTGCGGGAAAAACCCTGGTGAGCAAATCTAGCGTTTCGCGGATCGCCCACGCGTGCGAATATGGTCCGAAATAACGCACACCTTTGCGCCGCGGGCCCCGATAGACCATCATCCGGGGAAACTCTTCGTTGAGGGTGACCGCCAGCGTCGGATACGACTTGTCGTCGCGGTATCGGACATTGAACCGGGGATCGAACTCCTTGATCCAGTTGTATTCCAGCTGCAACGCCTCGACTTCGGTGTTGACCACCGTCCACTCGACCTTGGCTGCGGTGGTCACCATCTGCCGGGTCCTCGGGTGCAGATGCGCGACGTCAGCAAAGTACGACGTCAGCCTGCTGCGCAGGCTCTTGGCCTTGCCGACGTAGATCACCCGTCCGTGCGCGTCGCGGAACCGATATACGCCGGGCTCGACCGGGATAGACCCGGGCGCGGGACGGTACGTGGCGGGATCTGGCACGTATCCAGGCTAGTGGTCGCTAGAAGGGCGGGGGTTCATCGGGATCGGTTGGTGGGCTCGGGGTGTCGGCAGCGGCGACGAGCGCGGGCGTCTTGGCGGCTTGGCGGCTCTGGCGGTTGTGCCGGCGTTCGGCGTTATTGCGGTTGGCGCGCTTTTATACCCGGGTGCGGCAGGGAACGAGCATCATCGCGTCACGGCCCCCGCAGCGCGTGTCCGGCGTGGTGTTGTAGGTGTGTCCGTCGGGAAGATTCCAGATCACCGCCCGGTCGGGCACCTGCTTGTCCCGCCGGCGCCAGAACGTCTTGAGCAAACGGGCGGTCGCGAATATGCTAAAGACACTTCAGAGGACGAGCGTGCTTCAACCCTTGGACCCGAATAGTTGGATGGACCGGTTCGCGCTCTGCAGGGTCTCATCGGCTCTCGTCGCGATCTCATCGGCCTTGGGAGCGTTGGCGACCCCCAGCTGTCGGCGGTGAAGCCCCTAAGTGGTCCCGCTCGTAGTTCGTCGAGGGTCGCCCACACCCAGGTCTGTGCGAACGGTCAGTATGTCGCGCAGGAGTACGTTGCCT
>NZ_VTZN01000214.1 GCF_008370645.1 Mycobacterium simiae | reverse complement strand
GGCGCGCTCCGCCGGAATCTTGGGCATCGAGCTGGGCGCTGACGCCGGCGCGGAGATCGCCCGCCGCTCGCGGGGCACGCCGCGGATCGCCAACCGGCTGCTGCGCCGGGTCCGGGACTTCGCTGAGGTGCGCGCCGACGGCGTCATTACCCGCGACATCGCCAAGTCCGCGCTGGCGGTCTACGACGTCGACGAGCTCGGCCTGGACCGGCTGGACCGCGCGGTGCTGTCGGCTTTGACCCGAAGCTTTGGCGGCGGTCCGGTCGGGGTGTCGACGCTAGCCGTGGCGGTGGGGGAGGAGGCTGCCACCGTGGAGGAGGTGTGCGAGCCGTTTCTCGTGCGCGCCGGGATGGTGGCGCGTACCCCGCGCGGCCGGGTGGCCACCGCCCTGGCATGGACGCATTTGGGCATGACACCGCCAGCGGGTGTTGGTCAACCGGGGCTTTTCGACTAGGGCGACGGCGATCTCGTCGTTGCGGTAGCGCCGAATATGCCGTTGACCAGGAGGCGTTGCCAAAGCACTTGCTCCTCAGATGAGGCGTTACATCGCCGCTGTCCGGGTACCCATGTGATACCCAACGAGGAGGTTGCCATGAAGCACACAGAAGACCGCCCCACCAGACTGCGGATGCCGCGCTCTCGCGGCGCAGTGGCTGGATTGCTGCTCGTGATCCTCGGCGCCTGGGGCGCTTCGATCCCGTTTATCGGCCCCAACTTTGACTTCGGCTATACGCCCGGCCAGGCATGGACCGCAGCACGCGGGTGGCTAGAGGTCCTACCGGGCGCCGCTGCGGTGGTCGGTGGCGTGCTGTTGATCCTTTCCAGCAACCGCGCCAGCGCGATGTTGGGAGGTTGGCTGGCTGCCCTTGCCGGCGCATGGTTCGTGGTCGGTCGTGCGTTCGCCCCGCTGTTAGGCATCGGCTCGGTGGGGGATCCGGTGGCTGCCACCGAACGCAAGCGCGCTGTGCTGGAGGTCGCGTACTTCTCCGGCGTGGGTGTGCTGATCGCCTTTTTGGCCGGGGCTGTCTTGTCGCGCTTGGCCGTCCGATTGGCGCGCGATGTCCAGCCGCTGCCGGATCAGCAACCGGTCGCCGAGCCGAACGCGGCAACGATGGACATGCCGTCGCCGGAACCCTCGTCGGAGGCTGAGACGATGCCGCCGGCCCGGGGATCTCGGGCGCCGGAAAGCGCGGAGCGGCGCGGTGGTCTATTCCGCCGGCACGGCGCCCGCGTGTAGGGTGTGGCTTTCTTAGCTGGACTGGCCGGTGCCGCCTTGGGCATTGAACTTGGGCATTGAATAAGAAACAAGAAGCCGCCCTGGCCGCCTGCGCCAGGGGTGCTCCCGCCGTTGCCTGCGTCCTGCCCGAGGCCGGGGAAGGGACCAGCTCCGCCGTTGCCGCCGTCGGCGCCGTCGGCACCGTTACCACCGTTAAGGCCGGAAGAAACACCGCGCACCCAGGCCACCGACTCCGCCGGCGCCGCCGTTGCCGCCGCCGAGCCAGCCGTTGGCCCCGCCGGACCCGCCGTTGCCGCCGTTGCCCAAAATCCACCCGCCGTCCCCACCGGCCTGCCCAGTACCTGGCGCCCTGTCAACGCTTTCACCGGCGACAACGCTTGCACAAAGTCCGCATGAAACGCCGCGGTGCGCGCACTGAAGCGCCTGAAAATCCTTCGCATAGGCGCCGAATAATCTCATCACCGCCGCCGACACCTCGTCGCCACCCAGCGGGGCAATCCCCATGGTCCAGGGCGCCGCCGCCGCGGTGGCCGTCCGCAACGCCTCTCCGACCCCGCTAAAATCGCCGGCCGCTGCGGTCAGCACCTCAGGTGCTGCAAAGACAGAAGACGACATGACGAACTCTGCTGAAAGAGCGACGGTGCCAATCGCAGGTTGCACCCGGCGGCCGTCGAGCGTGCGCTCAGAGCCTCACAGCAGATCCAATAAGTGCAGGTCACTGATATACTTGGCGATGATCTGCGGTGAAATGTGCGGAATCTCGTTGTCCGCGCCCACTTTCGCGTCTCGGACTGCCGCTTGGAACCGGTCGGTCGGCGCCATCGAGCCGTTGATCGCCCTCGTGGGCTTCTGATAGTTATGCAGCAGCGGCAAGAGTGAAGCATGACGCTGTTTTTCCGGTAGGCCGCGCAGCGCAGTCTCGAACCGCTGCAGCCACTCACCGTAGTCGTCGATGCGCTGCACAGGGCGCCCGGCCACCCCGAGCCAGTCGACGAACTCGTCCATCCCGATGCCGTCGTCGTAGGGATTCATCACGTGGAAGGTCTGGAAACCTGCCCCGCGTCGAGCGCCCAGCGTCGCAATGGCCGCGGCGATGAATTCGACCGGCAGGCCGTCGTAGTGGGCACGTTGCCGGTTGCCCTCGGCGTCCAGCTCATAGAACGAACGTGGCGCGATACCGGTGGCGGCCAGGCTCAGCATCATCCGGGTGAACATGTCGGGCACGTTGAGCTGACCGGCATAGCTGGTGTCAGCCAGGATCATGTCGCAGCGAAACACCGCGACCGGTAACCCACACAGGTCGTGGGCCTCGCGCAGCAGCACCTCGCCGGCCCATTTGCTGTTGCCATACCCGTTGGCGTAGCTGTCGTCGATCTGCCGGGTCGGGCTGATCTGGCGGATATCGGCGTCCTCGGTGAACTTCGCCGGCTCGATCTGGTCGCCCACCCCGATCGTCGACACATAGCTGTACGGCTTCAACTTCGACGTCAGTGCCAACCGGATCAGCTCGGCGGTCCCCCGTGTGTTGGGTCCGAACAGCTCGCTGTAGGGCAGTACGTGATTGACCAGTGCCGCGGGGTCGACGATGAGGTCTACCGTGTCGGCCAGCCGCTGCCACGCCTGGGGGTTCAACCCGAGATCGGCTGCGCCTTTGTCGCCGGCGATGACTTCCAAGTGGTCGGTCGCCAGCTGCCGGAAGTGCGCCAGCAGCTTCGCGTCACCACTGTCGAACGTGCGGTCCAAACGGGCCCGGGCCTCGGCGTCGGACTTGGCCCGCACCAGAGCGATCACTGTGCCGTCAACCAGGTCCATCCGCTGCAGCCACTGCAGCGCCAGATACCGGCCCAGGAAGCCGGTCGCACCGGTCAACAGGACGGTGCGGACCGCGGCGCTGGGCTGCGGCAGGGTCGGTGCCCCGGCCAGCGTCGGCGCGTCGATGAACTTGTCCAGCGTCAGGTCGCTGGCGTGTACCTCGACCGCGTCACGACCGTGCACCCCGGCGAAGGTGGGCCCGCTGGTGCCCCGCCGCTCGCCCTCGATGTAGGCAGCGATGGCTTGCAGGTCGTTTGCGGGGCTCACGATGACGCCGACCGGCACGTCGACGTTGAAGATCTCGCGCAGCAAATTGCCGAAGGTCAGTGCCGACAATGAGTCGCCGCCTAGGTCGGTGAAGTGGGCGTCCCCCGACACCTCGCTCGCGGCGCTGCCCAGCAGCGCGCCCGCGGCCCGACTGACGGTGTGCAGCACTGGCGCGTCGGCTCCGACGCAGCGCAGTTCGTGCAGCTCGTTGGCTTGGCTTGCCGCCAACTCGGCGTAGCGTTGCTCCAGCCGCTCGCCGTAGTGTTGTTTGAGCTTTGGCCACGCCAGCTTTCGAATACCGGTCAGCAGACCGTTTTCCAGGCTGAACGGCGTGGTTTCGATGAGGACGTCGCGCGGCACCTCATATGACTGCAGGCCGGCCGCTTTGGCGACGGTTTGCAGCGAATCGGCAATCAACGGCTTGAGCGCGTCGATGTCAAAGCGGGACAGCGCCTCTTCGGTCGGCACCACGACGGCTAACAGGTAGGGGTGCGCGCTATTGCCGTACACATAGATCTGGCGGACCAGCGGGCTGTTGCCGAACACCGCCTCCAGCTTTGCGACGGTGACGAACTCGCCTTGCGCGAGCTTGAGCACGTTGTTGCGCCGGTCCACATAGATCAGCCGGTCGGGACCAACCTCGGCGACGACGTCTCCGGTGCGATAGTAGCCGTCGGCGTCGAACACACCAGCGGTGACCTCCGGCCGCTGGTAATAGCCGGGGAACATATTCTCGGTCTTGAGCAGCAACTCGCCCCGTGGATAGGGCCGGTCGGTGGCAAAGTAGCCCAAATCCGGGACGTCGACCAGCTTGTAGTCGATGACCTGCGGACGTTGTATCTCGCCATCGAGCAAGACCATCCCGGCCTCGGTGGAGCCGTAGGCGTCCAGCAGGTGCATGTCCAGCAGGGATTCGACCCAGGCTTTCAGCTCCGGAGAAGTCGGCGCCGAGCCCGTCATGGCGAAGATGTAGCGCCCGCCCAACACCCGCTGACGGTGCTCGTTGAGGACCTCGGCTTCGATTTCCTCGCGGGCGGTTTGCTCATCGGGGTCGGATAGGCGGGTGTCGACCCGACGCTGGTATTCGCCGTGGAGCAGCTCCCAGAGTCGCGGCACAAAGTTCAATTCGGTGGGTCGCACCAACTCGAGGTCTTCGAGCAGCGTCGTGTGGTCGCTCGTGGCCGCAAAATAGGCGGTACCGCCATTGCCGAGGGTGCCGTAGAGGATTCCGCGTCCCATGATGTGGCTCATCGGCATGAAGTTGAGCGTGATCGACGCGGCGGTGGGCCCGAACCAGCTCCTGCTGGCACGACGCCACATCTTGCCCACATTGCGCTGTGGATACTTCGCTCCCTTGGGCGCGCCGGTGCTACCGGAGGTGTAAATAAGCAGCGCTAGAGGGTCCTTCTCGTCCGGCAGCGCGACCGGCTCGAAAACCGAATCAGCCGGCAACGTCTTGCCCCGGTCCAGAACATCTCCCAGCGCTTCGAGTAGCACCGTGGTGTCGGCCAGCTTGGCGCGAGCGGTTCCGACGGCCTCGCGGTGGTCATCGACCTCGGGGTGGTAGTCGAACACCACCAGCTTGTCGGGCAGCTGACCGCTTAAGATCAACTCCACGGCATCGGGCAACTGGTTCACGCTCGCCGCGATCAGCCGGGGCACGGTCTCGGCCACAATCGGCTGCAGCTGGGCGACCGCGGTGCTGGTCTGCAGCGGCACCGACACCGCGCCGATCAGGCCAAGCGCCACGTCGATGGTGGTGTAATCCAGGCTGTTGAAGCCCAGCAGGCAGACCCGGTCGCCCATGCCCAGCGAGTCGTGGGTCAAGGCACGCGCCAGCGTCTCCACCCGAACACCGAGTTCGGCGTAGGTGATGGTCTCGAAGCGGGGTAGCAGTTGCAACGACGTGCGACCGGTCTGGGCGTCCTTGACCAACTGCACGGCGCGCTGCCCTAGTGCTGGCCGGTCGGCGTAACCCTGCAACACCGTCTGGATGATGTGCGGCAGTCGCAGCCCGGGCTGTTCGAGGGCGGCGGCGACTGCCGGGATCGGCTTGGCTGCGGCGAATTGCGGGTCGGACTCGGATAGGTGCTCTATACGGCGTGCGAGTCGTTCTTCACACGTAGTAGGCGACATAGCAGTTCCTCGCGGTACGGAGAAAGAAGAGCATTCGCGCCACGCTGCGCTGACGAGTAGAACGTTAGCGAAACTAAAAGTGTTCTTCAACATCGAGGCTGCCGGCGTGCTTCTCGGGGTCGAGGATATCGACAGCCGCCACAGTAAGAGCGAACATCGCCGCAACCCTGGTCGACTTCTGGTCAGAGGTCGGCCAGAATCCCGCACACGATGTCGAGGCCTTCGGTCAATAGCTCGTCACTGATGGTCAGCGGCGGCAGCAAGCGGACGATGTTGCCGAACATGCCGCAGGTCAGCAGGATCACGCCAGCCGCGTGGGCCGCGGCAGCAAGTTTCTCGGTCAACTCGGCGTCGGGGTCGGCGGTCCCGGACTTCACCAGCTCGACGGCAATCATGGCGCCGCGGCCGCGCACGTCGCCCACTCGATCGTCGGCTGCCTGCAGCCGCAACAACCGATCCATAATCAGCCGCTCGATCTGTTGGGCCCGCTGCACTAGGCCGTCTCGTTCGATGGTCGCAATGGTGGCCAGCGCCGCCGCACACGCCACCGGGTTGCCGCCGAAGGTGCCGCCCAGACCGCTGGCGTGCGGGGCGTCGATGATTTCGGCCTTGCCGGTTACCGCGGACAGCGGCAGCCCGTCGGCGATGCCTTTGGCGGTGACGATCACGTCAGGCTCTAGGCCGTGGGGGCCTTCGTGCTCGCAGGCGAACATCTTGCCGGTGCGGGCAAAGCCGGTTTGCACTTCATCGGCGATGAAGACCACGTCGTTCTGGCGGCACCAGTCGAGCAGGGCCGGCAGGAACCCTTCGGCTGGAACGATGAAACCGCCTTCGCCTTGGATGGGCTCAATGATGACGGCAGCCAAATTGCTTGCACCGACCTGCTTTTCGATGAAGTTGAGGGCGCGCGCGGCGGCCAGTTCACCGTCAGCGGCCAGGTCCTTGTCCAGCAGGCCATCGCGATACGGATACGAGAGCGGGGCCCGGTAGATCTCCGGCGCGAACGGTCCGAAGCCGCTCTTGTAGGGCATGGACTTGGCGGTGAGCGCCATCGTCATGTTGGTGCGGCCGTGATAAGCGTGGTCGAACGCGACCACAGCGGGCCTACGGGTGTAGGCGCGCGCTACCTTGATGGCGTTCTCGACCGCTTCGGCGCCGGAATTGAACAGCGCAGACCGCTTCTCACCAGTACCCGGGGTAAGCCGGTTGAGCTGTTCGGCCACGGCGACGTACTGTTCGTACGGCGTCACCATGAAGCAGGTGTGAGTGAACTCGGCCACCTGCGCGCGCACCGCCGTCACGACGTCGGGTGAGGAATTTCCGATTGTGGTGACGGCGATCCCCGAGCCCAGGTCGATGAGTCGATTACCGTCAGCGTCCTCAAGGATGCCCCCGCCGGCGCGCACCACGAAGACCGGCAGCATGACCCCTACGCCGCCCGATACCGCCGCGACCCGCCGCTTGTTCAGTTCCAGCGACGCCGGACCTGGGATTTCGGTGACCAGGTGGCGACTCTGCTCGAGGCTGGCCACACATCCTCCTCTCACCGCGGCGCGGCGGTCACGTCGCGGGGTAAAGCGTATCGGTTATCCCGGGGCCGCTCCGGTACGACCTGCGCCAATGGCAGACTGGACCGTTACGAGGCGCGCGAGTGTGGGGTCACGCCC
>NZ_VTZN01000213.1 GCF_008370645.1 Mycobacterium simiae | reverse complement strand
CCCGCACCTGGGAAACGGACTCAGCGGCCCGTGACAAAACCGCCGATAAAGGTTCCCGAAGGGACACATCTGGCCGATGATCAGCGAAACAGCAGAGGAGTGGGTGTCATGACATTGCGAGCGGTTCCCGAGGGATTGGCCGGTGCCAGCGCCGCGGTGGAGGCGTTGGCGGCGCGCCTTGCCGCCGCACAAGCCCAGGCGGCTGCGCTGATTACGGCGGTGGTGCCGCCGGCGGCGGATCCGGTGTCACTGGAGACCGCGGCCGGCTTCAGCGCCCAAGGCGTGGCGCACACCGTGATTGCGGCCCAGGGCGTGGCAGAACTCGGCCGGGCGGGCGTGGGTGTCGGCGAGGCCGGCGCGAGTTATCTGGCCGGGGACGCAGCGGCGGCCGCGACCTACGGGATTTCTTGACAAGCAGATAAGGAGAGCAGCAATGAGTCTGTTAGATGCGCACATTCCCCAGCTGGTGGCGTCGCAATCGGCGTTTGCCGCCAAAGCGGGGCTGATGCGCCACACGATTGGTCAAGCCGAGCAGGCCGCGCTGTCGGCGCAAGCGTTTCACCAGGGCGAGTCGGCTGCGGCGTTTCAGGCTTCGCACGCCCGCTTCGTCGAGGTGGCGGCCCGCGTCAACACCTTGCTCGATATCGCACAGGCCAACTTGGGTGATGCCGCCGGTACCTACGTGGCCGCCGATGCCGCCGCCGCATCCACCTACACCGGGTTCTGACCCGAGCTGAGAAAGGGTTCGTGATGTCGCAAATCATGTACAACTACCCGGCCATGCTGGCCCATGCCGGGGAGATGTCGGGCTATGCCGCCACGATGCACAGCCTCGGCGCGGATATCTCGGCCGAGCAGGTCGCGCTGCACAACGCATGGCAGGGTGACACCGCGATGACCTACCAGACCTGGCAGGCGCAGTGGAACCAGGCCATGGCGGACCTGGTGCGCGCTTACCAGTCGATGGCCAGCACTCATGAGGCCAACACGATGGCCATGATGGCCCGCGACCAGGCCGAGGCCGCAAAATGGGGCGGCTGACTCAAGGCTTGTCGGGCGCCCAGTAGTCGAGCATCTCGGCGAACGTTTCACAGGCCGGCGCGGCTACTCCGTAGGCGGCCTCCAGGTGGAAAGCCGAGGCCGATGACGCCATCGAGCACCCGCTGGTACAGGTGGACGCGCAGTCGGCGTTTCACCGCGGGCCTCGCTGTCGGCGAGCCTCTGACGAACTCCTGCTCCGCTGCCCCCGCCACGTTCCCGCGACCTTGAATCAGCCAATTGATCAGTGCGACGCGGGATTCCAGCCTCGCGACGAAGCCGAAAGACAGCAGGATTTCGGGTCGGCGATCGGTGTGCTTCGCGAATCGGGTTGGCAAGCCGACGACCGCGTCGGAATGCGACAGCTGAGTCATGCCGTACGTCGCGCCCTGGTCGCACGTGAAATCGCACCGACCCTGCTCGCCCTCGCGAGTCGGGATCACGATCACGCCGCGGTTGGACACGCGATCGCGGCAGACGGACAGGGCAGCGAGGTCCGCGCCGAAGGATCCGCGTCTGCCGCCCAAATCGAGGAGCCTGTCGCCCGGATGCCGGCGGTTGCACCGACACTGGTGAAGCTGCGTAGAGATGTCGTCGGCATCACGGCCAATGCCTTCGAGAAGGTCCGCGACTTCTTCTATGCTCGCAAGAACGGCAATCGATGGCGTACCGGTGGGCTCGACGGCCAGTTGGCCGGGTGAGCAACGATCAGAGCCTGGGGATGATCCTCGGCGAAGCGTGGTGAATGGGCGCACTCGCGAGGATGGCCTGATTCTGGCGGTGTTCCGTCCTCGTGCCTGAAACTAGACTTATGATTTTGCCCATGCCGTTGAGGATCGGCGAGGTGTTCGCGGGATACACGATCCTGCGGGTGCTCGGTTCGGGCGCGATGGGCGCGGTATACCTGGCCCAACATCCGCGGCTGCCGCGCCGCGACGCCTTGAAGGTGCTCTCGCCTGCCCTCACCGGTGAGCCCGAGTACCGGGCCAGGTTCGCGCGCGAATCAGACATCGCTGCCAGCCTCTCGCATCCCAACATTCTCGGCATTCATGACTGCGGCGAGTCGGATGGACAGTTCTGGATCTCCATGGATTTCGTCGACGGCATTGATGCGGCCCAACTGTTGCACGAGCGCTATCCCAGCGGGATGCCGGTAAGCGTGGCGATGCAGATCATCACCCCGGTTGCGTCGGCCCTGGACTACGCACACCAGCGCGGCCTGCTACATCGTGATGTGAAACCGTCGAATATCCTGATCGCGGATCCGGGGGCGGAAACACAGCGGGTGTATCTGGCCGACTTTGGCATCGCGCGGTCTTTGGATGACACCGCGGGGCTCACGGCCACCAACGTTGCCATGGGTACGGTCGCCTATGCTGCGCCCGAACAGCTCATGGGTGAGCCGCTCGACGGGCGCGCAGATCAGTATGCATTGGCGTGCAGCGCTTTTCACCTGCTCGCGGGGGCACGGCCCTACGACTATCCCAGCGCCGCGGTCGTCATCACCA
Source organism: Mycobacterium simiae (assembly GCF_008370645.1). GTDB lineage: Bacteria > Actinomycetota > Actinomycetes > Mycobacteriales > Mycobacteriaceae > Mycobacterium > Mycobacterium simiae_A. Next base: position 4,737 of record NZ_VTZN01000213.1, on the reverse strand, counting down.
AGCATGTGATGGCCCCGCCGGCATCGATCGGCCAATACCGCCCCGAACTGACACACCTGGAGCCGGTGTTCGCCAGAGCGATGGCCAAGAAGCCGGCCGAGCGGTTCGCGCGCTGCCAGGACTTCACTGCGCAGCTGCAACGCGGGTCCGATTGGGGCGCCGGCGCCCAAGCCCCCCGGCCGGCGCCAACACCGACCTACGAGCATGACCCCCAAGAGACCCAGGTCGCGCACAGCAGGTACGCGCCGGTCCGGCCACAGGCACCGCAGCCGCCACCGCAACCATTACCGTCACAGTTACCACCGCAACCATCACCGTCGCAGTTGCCACCGCCCATCGGCACGCGGCAGGGTCGACGCCCCCACGTCATGGTCGCCGCCCTGGTGGCCACCGCGGTGCTGATCGGGGGCGGCATCTTTGCGGGCGTGAAGCTTACAAGGCACCAAAGTCCTGCCACCGCAGCGCCCCCGACCGGCGCGGCGGCCACCACCGCGGGTCCCTTCACCGGCACCTACCGGGGCGACTATGGCCCGGCCCTCGGCATCGACGGCGGGCCGGTCGAAGGACCGAAGCCATCGACGACCACGTGGGGGGTGCGCTCGGTGTGCCGCCCCACCGGTTGCGTAGCGACGGCGTCACGCGTTGGCGGCGAAACCACAATGCTGTCGACGATGGTGTTCGACGACGTCGGCGGACGCTGGTTGGCCGTGGGCACCGGCACCGACACATGCCTCGACGTTCCCGGTGAATTCTGGGTGGTGATGACCCTGCAACAGCGTCCCGACGGCACCCTGGCCGGCGAAATCGCTAAGACCAGCGCCAATGGGTGCGGGGTGAAGAATCCCGTGACCTTCACGCGCATCGGAGACGTCGACGTCAACAGCGTTTCCGACCCCGCGAGCCAGCCGCCGCGGGTGGTGTCGCCCGCCGAAGCGCTGCGCGGCCGGTACCACGACACCGTCAACTGGGCGGAAGAGCCCAAACAGGAGTACGACTGGGTGGTCTCCACCGACTGTCTGCGCACGGGTGATCGGTGCATGAGCTATTTCCACGCACCGCCGGATGGATCCAAGCCGCTGGTATTTGGCGGCAGAACCTGGGTCTTGTCCACCGAGGAGCACGTGAAGTGCCGAAACGGCGGCACCTCGCATGTGGCAAATACCGCGGAGTTTGCGCCGCCTCAACCACCGCAGGATCCGATCGTGCGGCTCACCGGGCACGGTCACCATCAACAGTCCGGGTCCTGCAGCCACATCACCGAATTCGAGGAAACGTTCGAGCGCACTGGCGATTAGCGTTCGAAGCGGTGCCGTCTGCCAACCCCGTCGCTCGGGTCACATAGTGCGCATCCGTTGTGGCACGCCGGGCAACCCGTCGCGCAATGTGCTCGGACCAAACCGGCGGTTCCTCGCGTGCACCGGCCACAGAGCTCCTCGCGTCATGTGCGGCTGTGCGCGCCGGCAGGTCCCAACAGCGTGCCGGCAGCCCAAGGCGTCAGGAAGGACCGCAGAGAGCGTGCTGTCGCCCGCTCAACGATCTCGCCGAAACCCGGCTAGCCGCTTGAGGATTCATCGCAAGCCCGCCATCTCACATCGAGGCGAATTGTCGAAAGTCAGTCCTCGAGCGGATAGTCCTCAAGCGGCTGGCTGCCAGGGGAAGGCGCTGGCCAGGCCGTTTGTGGCAGATCTTTGCGGAACCGGCGCAGTAGCAACGCTGCTGTCGCGGCGAACCCGGTGCTCAGACCAATCCAGATTCCCGCTCCGTGCAGATGGGCAGGGAAAGCCAGGAGCATCATGGTAGGCAGGCCGACCAACCAATATCCGGCCGATGTTGCGCGCAGTCCCGCGGTGGTATTCCCGATGCCGCGCAGCAGTCCCACCGCGATGTTCTGCGTGAAATCCACGATTTGCTGGATTATCGCAAACAGCAGGAAAAATTTCGCAACCACGATAGTTGCTGAGTCGGTGGGGTCCAGGAACGGCCGCAACACCGCAGTCGGTGCCACCAAGTAGAGCAGCCCGAGTATGACGGTGGTGATCGCACCAAGCAGCAGGGCGGCGACGGCTATCTGCTTGGCCTGCCCCTTATCACCTTTGCCGATCGCACGGCTAATGAGGATTGATGATCCATGGGACAGGCCAATGCTGATTTGGAATGCGATGCGGGTCAGCTGAGTCACCACATTATGCGCAGCCAGTGCGGTAGGACCGAAAGCCCCCATCACTACAGCGGCCAAGGAGGTGATCCCAGCCTCTGAGCCGTAGGTCAAGGAAATAGGAACGCCCAGCCGCAAGATATTGCGCGCTATTCGACCGTCGGCATTCCAGGCGTCGATTGACAATAGCGGGGCCAGACGACTGTCACGACGCAGCATGAAGTAGAACACGGCAACGCTGAGTGTCTGCACCAGCGTTGTTGCCAGCCCGATCCCGGCCAGGCCCAGCCGCGGAACACCCAGCACGCCATAGACAAGAGCGAAGTCCAGCGCCGCATTCACCGCGATAGAGGCGATGCTGACCGCCAACAGGGGACCCGGACGACGCATGCCGACTGAGAACTGCCGCAAAACATTGAGCCATACCATCGGGACCAGCCCGGGCGCCAGGGTGATCATCATCGGTCGCGCGCCCGCGAGCACGTCCTTGTCGAGCCCGAAGATCGGCAAAAGGTAGCCCAAGGCAATCAGTGCGGCTCCCAGCAGCACGGCCGCAACCGTGGCCACCAAGAACGCGGATCGGGTGATCTGGCGAACTTCCGTTTGCGCCTGGGCGTCGGGGCCATCGCTGCCCGAACGTGCTTCACCCTGAGCGGCGGCACCGGCGACCAAGTTCCCTACCGCGGTCACCACACCGACGCACATGGTGCGCATCAGGTTGTACAGGATCGCGGCTAACCCGCCGGCGGCGATGGCCTGCACACCGATCAGCCCCATGACCGCTAAGTCGGTTGTCGTTAGCGCAACTTGAGCAAATTGCACACCCGCGATCGGTGCCGCCAAGGCGGTGAGTTCCCGGCCGGTGCGCACCAGTGGAGTGAGACGGATTCCGCGATCGTCACCCACCGGCGCGTGGCTCACCGGTAGTCACTGTTGCGGTCCAGCTGCCACCGAAACTTGCCCTGATCACCAAGGGCCACAACAATTTTCGGCGGCAATGGGAGCCCGTGAAATTCAGACTCGTTCTTGTCCATCTGGTAGCCGGCAGTGTTCGGATAGAGCAACAAGTCGCCGTGACGCGGCGCTCGTGGCAAAACGACCTTACGCCAGGTCAACATGTCGTACTCCAGACAACTGGCTCCGCCGACGCAGCATCGGACCGGCACTGGTGGCTCCGGCTCAGCGGGGCTCGTGTGCGGCCACAGCGTCGGATCGGGGAGGAACTCGCTGGACTTCCATTGCTCCGACAAGCTGGCGCTCAACCCGAGGACGGTGATGATCCCGTAGTCGCCTCGGCGCTTGAACCCCTGGACGGGAAAAACCGTGACCCCTGCCCCATCAAGCAGCGCACGACCCGGCTCGAGCAGCAGCTTGGTTTCCGTGGCGGCGAACTTGTCGCCGACTGTGCCTTGGCCGCAGCCGGTTTGGCTGGCGAGGATCGCAGCCAACATGTCGGCCCCGGTCGGCGCCTGGTGGTATGGGTAGAAATGGGTGAACGTTTTTCCGGCGTGAAAGTCTGTTGCGTCGCTGTCACGCAGGAATCGTGCCCAGGTCTCGGCCTCGAGATAGCTCACCGCGAACCCGCCACCAATTGAAATCGAGGCCGCTGCCAGCCCTAGTGCTCGTGCGTCAACGAGACGGTCGACCAACTGATCTGCCAGGTCCGCCCGCGGTTTGACCTCGTATCCGTTGAGGTGGAACGAGAATCCTTCCATCGACACCCGCGACCGCTGCTGGGCGCATCGCTGTAGCGCGGTCTCCAACTGGTCGGGATCCAATCCAAATCGGCTATGCGGATTGACGTCCGGGAGCACTCGCAAGAGGATGCGAGCATTGTCCCCACGATGGGCTAACGCAATCACCCGGTCAAGTTCGTCGAGGGCGTCGACGGCGATCAGGCAACCGTGGCGCGCGGCCAGCCAGAGCAGATGCTCGCTTTTGGCCGGCCCGGTGACCACGATGTCTGAACCCCGCACACCGCAGCCAAGCGCATGAACCAGTTCCGGGGTGCTGGCCACGTCGACTCCCGCACCGGCCTGTGCACAGCCCCGTAGCCAGCATCCCGCCTTATTTGCCTTCTTCGCGTAAAACACTTGCCCCTGCACCCCGGCCGACGCGATCACATCGGTAAAGGCTGTCAGGTTGTGCTCGAACCGCGGCGGGTACAGCACATGAAATGGCCCCCCTACCGCGTGAGCCATCTCGGCCAACAACGAACGGTCGGTTGCGACTTGCCGTAACCAGCCGGGCTCAATCGCCGGCAACGACAAAGGCCTGTGCGCTAGCTCCACAGCCGTATCTCCTGTCCGCGTCCACGCGCGATCGCTTCGTTGGCCAGGGCGTGGGCCACCGGGATATCGGTAATGGCCATGCCGCTGTTGAATACGAAGACTCGGTCGTCCTCGCGTCGCCTGCCGGGCGCAGTGCCAGCGAGGACTTCGGGCAGTTCCGCGTCCACCCTCAAGGAGCCGTCCTCGCCGGCGAAGCGGGTGCCAGTCACCGCCAGCTGGCCCGCACTCGTCGCGACACCGTAGTCCGCGTCACGCAGCGACGACGAATGCACGCCGGTCCCGTTCACCGAG
>NZ_VTZN01000212.1 GCF_008370645.1 Mycobacterium simiae | reverse complement strand
CCGCCGCGGCCGCCATCTCGCATCTACCGCATCTGCTTGCCGAGGCGCTGGCGGTCACCGCCGCCGAGGTCCCGCTGGCTTTCGCGCTGGCCGCGGGCTCTTTCCGGGACGCCACTCGGGTAGCCGGCACCGCTCCGGATCTGGTGCGGGCGATGTGCGAGGCCAACACCGGCCAGCTGGTGCCCGTCACGGACCAGGTCATCGAGTTGCTGAGCCGCGCCCGCGATTCGCTGGCGCACAACGGCTCGGTGGCCGAACTGGCCGACGCCGGCCACGCCGCCCGCATCCGTTACGAGAGCTTCCCGCGTTCTGACATCGTCACGGTAGCTATCGGAGACGAGAAATGGCGCGAGCAGCTCGCCGCCGCGGGACGCGCCGGTGGTGTGATCAGATCCGCTCTGCCAGTCCTGGATACTCCACGATGAACCCGTCACCGTCGACAGTGACGACCGTGTCGGCGACCGGCGACCGCAGCTTGATTGCGTCTAGACGTCCTTCGCTGCTATAGCTCACGGTGTCGGCAGTGACCGACATCTCGGGTACGTTGACGTAGACCATCGGCAGTGCGATCGATGCGGCACGCTCATGCAGACCGAGGCGGCGGATCGGCAATGCGTTGAAGAACGGGCTGAACACCACGTCGATGTCCAGCGCGCCGTTATACGCCGCACGCCTTTCGCCCTGGTGGTCGGTGACCAACCACATGTTCTCCTCGTCGCGGGCGATAGCAAGCTGGCGTTCCCGCTCGGCCAGCGTGACGGTCAACCCGAACCGCTTGGTGGCGCCGGACTCGTCGGTCTGCACCTCGTAGAAGGCCCCGAACGCCGGGTTGGTTGCGGTGGCTGCTGCCACGATGCGGCCGTTGGCTCTGATTCTCTTGCCGGATACCTGGATTCGTACCGATTCCATGCGTGAGACGTCCTGTGCGCGCCAGGTCAACATAGCCGGCCAGGCGCGCCCAGTCGGAGAAGAGAGGGCTGCGTTCACTCTTCTACCGTAAGACCTGTCCATCCATCGCGGCGGATTTGTCGCTAACTGCAGCGTCAATTCTATGATCTGGCCGCCCAGCAAGTCCCCGCAAACGACTGGTGCCAGGCACCGCCGCCCATACCGCCACCGCCAGCAGCGCATCCAGGATCAACGCCAATGCCGCCACCATGAGCGCACCGACTAGCGCGATGTGGAACTGACGCTCTCTGATCCCGTCGATCAGGTACCGGCCCAACCCCCCGAGGCTGGCGTAGGCGGCCACCGTCGCGGTCGCGAGCACCTGCAACGTCGCGCTGCGCAAACCGCCCAGTAGCAAGGGCAGCGCGTTGGGCACCTCGACGTGTAGCAGCACCCGGGACTCGGTCATGCCCATAGCCCGGGCCGCATCCACGACCAACGGGTCGACATTAGCGATACCCGCATAGGTGCCGGCCAGCAGCGGCGGAACGCCCAGCAGCAGCAACGCCACGATAGGAGGCCCCAGTCCCAGCCCGAACAGCAGCACACCCAGCAGCAGCACACCCAGCGTCGGCAACGCACGCAATCCGTTGACCGCACTCACCACGATCATTTGGCCGCGGCCGGTGTGCCCAATGATCAGCCCGATCGGGACGGCGATCACCGCTGAAGCTGCCACGGCCAGCGCGGTGTATTCCACGTGCTCGACCGTGCGAGCCGTCAGGCCGGCCGGTCCGGTCCAGTTGTCCGCCGTGCCCAGATAGGACAACGCCTGTTGCAGGAAGTTCATCGCGCCCCGCCGACAATCGGGGATCTGATCCGCCGGCGGTTGCGTGCGGCCCGCTCCCACGGCGCGGCCAGCCAGCCAGCGAGGTTGAGCAGCACATCAATGCAGACAGCCAGCGTGAACAGCGCGATGATCCCGCCCACAACCTGGTCGCTCTTGTTCAACTGATAGCCCGTAGTGAACCAGGTGCCCAGGCCGCCGATGCCGATCACCGAACCCACGGAAACCATCGCGATATTGGTCACCGTAATCACGCGCAACCCGGCCACCAGAACCGGGATCGACAGGGGGAGTTCGACTTTGAGCATCCGGGTGATCGGCGAGTAGCCGACTGCGATGGCCGCATCGCGCACCCTCGCCGGCACTGCATCCAGCGCCTCGAGCACGGCACGCACCAACAGCGCTGTCGTGTATGCCGTCAGTGCGACGATGACGTTGGCCTCGTCGAGGATGCGGGTTCCGATGATGAGCGGCATCACCACGAACAGCGCTAGAGAAGGGATAGTGAACACGATGCTGGCGGTTGCCGTGGTCAGTCTGCGCAGCATCGGCGCGTGCTGCACGGAAATGCCCAGCGGCACCGCGATCGCGATCCCGATCAGCACCGGAACCAGCGATAGCCGCAGATGAACCACGGTCAGCGCCCAAGCGCTGCCCAGGTGGCTGATCAGATAGTGCACCTCAGCCCGGCCTTCGGGATTGCACCGCGGTCAGCACGTCGGCGGCCCGCACACCGCCGATGACCTTGCCGCCGCCGTCGACGGCCACACCTATCGACGCAGGTGAGGACAGTGCCGCGTCCAGTGCCTGGCTGAGGTTGCCGTTGGGGCGAAACACCGAGCCGACGATGGTGATGACGTCCGACAGAGCCGCACCGCCGCGGTGACGCCGCAGACCGTCGGTGTCGATCCACCCCAAAGGGGCGCGTTCGTCGTCGACTACCAGCACCCAGCCGTCGGGGAGTTGCCATTCGTCGAGCCTTGTGACCGAAACGCACTCGAGGTCATGCAACCATAGCCCTGCGCCGTCGATGAGCTGCAGCAATCGATAGCCGCGGCCAAGACCGATGAATCTGGACACGAATTCGTTGGCCGGTCGCGAAAGCAGCCGGGCCGGTTCGTCGTATTGCTGCAGCCGACCGCCGGGGGCAAACACCGCAACCACGTCGCCGAGCTTGAACGCCTCGTCGATGTCGTGGGTGACGAAGACGACGGTTTTGTGCAGCTCGCTTTGCAATCGCAAGATTTCGTTCTGTAGGTCGTGGCGAACCATCGGGTCGACAGCGGAGAATGGCTCGTCCATCAACAGGATCGGCGGGTCGGCCGCCAACGCCCGGGCCACTCCGACGCGCTGTTGTTCGCCTCCCGAGAGTTGAGCGGGATAACGGGTGGCGACTTTGGGACTGAGCCCGACACGTTCGAGCACCTCATAGGCGGCGTTGCGGGCCGAGCGGCGGGACTGTCCTTTGAGTACCGGCACCGTCGCGACGTTGTCGATCGCTCGTTGGTGGGGCATCAGCCCGGCATTCTGGATGACGTAGCCGATTCCAAGGCGCAGCTTTACCGGGTTGACCGTTGACACGTCGGTGCCGTCGACGGTGATGCTGCCCGAGGTCGGCTCGACCATTCGGTTGATCATTCGCAGTGCCGTGGTTTTGCCGCAGCCGGAGGGGCCGACGAAGACAGTGAGCACACCCTTAGGGACTTCGAGGCTTAACTGGTCGACGGCGGTGGTCCCGTCGGGGTAATGCTTGGCGACCCCTTCGAAGCTGATCATGGTCGGAGAGGGTGATTGAAATCGTTGTCTTGCAGCCATTTGCGTGCCGCCTGGTCGGGGTCGACGCCATCGTTGCCCGACACCGCCGCGTTGAGTTTGGCCAGACCTTCGGTGGTCAGCCGGGCTGATACCGCGTCCAAGACATCTTTGAGGCGATCCGACTTCTTCCGCGAATTCACCAGCGGCACAATGTTGCCGGCCAAAAAGTTGTGGTCCGGATCCGCCAGCACGATCAGATTGTTCTGGTGGATCGCCGGCGAGGTGCTAAATATGTCGGCGGCAGCCACCGTGCCGTCCATCAATGCCCGCACGGTCACCGCACCGCCACCGTCATTGACGGTCATGAAATTGATCGGCATGATGTCGAGCCCATACTTTTGACGCAGTCCAGGCAATCCGGACGGCCTGGTCTGGAATGCCGAGGGCGCCGCGAACTTCACCTCCGCGGAATGGGTTGCCAGATCGGCGATGGTGGTTAGGTGCCATTTGGTGGCGGTCGCTGCGGTGACGGTGACGGTGTCGGTATCGGAGGCCGGTGACGGCGTCAGAATCGACAGGTCCCCGGGCAACCTTTTGTACAGTTCCAACTCGACGGCATCGAGCATGGTCACTGTGGCCGCGGGCTGAAAGTACAGCAGCAGATTACCGATGTACTCCGGTACCAGGTCGATGGAATGGTCTTTGAGCGCCGGTATGTAGGTCTCGCGACTACCGATTCCCAGCCGCCGGCCTACGTTGAAACCGTTGGCCTGCAATGCCTGTGCATAAATTTCAGCGACGATCTCCGATTCCGGGAAATCTCCAGATCCAACCACGATCGAGTTCAGGTTGCCGGTCACCGAGCCGAATGGGTCGGCCGTGCCGCAGGCCGCCACCGGGCCCGCGGTCATCATGCATATCGCCGCGGCGAGTGTTGCGCGCTGCACGCGCCGCAGCATCCTCATGCTGGTGACACTATCGCTAGCAGCCCCGGGGTGCCGCGATAACTTGGCCGGGCACGCAGTCTCTCGCCCGGTTTAGTTTGATTCCGTGCGGGATGGGAAGAAGATGGCATTATGACCAGCAATCCTCCCGGCTCACCTGCTCAGCCGCCCCCGACGGCCAGACCTCGCGCGACGGCTAAAGACCCGGCGGTCAAGTTCACCCGCGCTGGTGCCCTGTGGTCGTCGTTGATTGCCGGCTTTCTGATCCTCATTCTGCTGCTGATTTTCATCGCCCAAAACACAGCGGCCACGCCGTTCACCTTCTTTGGTTGGCACTGGACCCTGCCGCTGGGAGTCGCCATCTTGTTGGCGGCTGTCGGGGGCGGACTGTTGACGGTGGCGGTCGGCACCGCACGAATCATTCAACTGCGGCGGGTGGCCAAGAAGACGCACGCCGAGGCTATGCGGTCAGCTGGCCCGCCACGTTGACTGTGCGTCGCGAATTACTGCTGTGGCTCGCCGCCCCGGCAGCTAGGAGATCGGCTTAGAAATTTCGGTCAAGCCGCGCGAAATCAATGGCGACACAACGTCGGGCGCCGCGTCGGAGGAATCGATTTTCCCATCGGCCAACTCAGCCATGCGCCTGCGGAAATCGATGCCGGCAGCGATGATGGCCAGCTTGAAGTAAGCCAGCGCCATGTAGAACTCCCAATGCCCCAGCGGCATCCCGGAGACCAGCGAGTACCGGTCGGCCAGCTCGTCGGCCGTTGGCAGCAACGGCGATGTCCAGGCAGCCTGCGCGTTGACGATCAGATCTAGCGCAGGGTCGCGGTATACGCACATCAGGGCGGCGTCGCTGAGCGGGTCGCCCAGCGTGGAAAGCTCCCAGTCCACCACTGCGAGCACTTTCGCCGGGTCATCGGCGTCCAGGATCGTGTTGTCGATCCGGTAGTCGCCGTGCACGATCGAGGTTCGGGTCTGCTTCGGAATGGCTTGCTGCAGGGCAGAATGCAGCCGCGCGACGTCGTTGTCGCGGCGGTCGTCGGACAACCGCACCAGCTGCCACTGGGAGCCCCACCGACGTACTTGGCGCTCTAGGTAGCCGTCAGGTTTGCCGAAATCGCCCAGCCCGACAGCGCTCGGATCGACGCTGTGCAAGTCTGCCAGGACCCGGATCAACGTGTCGACGCAGCCGTCGATGGTCCGACGGCCCAATACTTCGAGTTCGGTCCGCCGGCGCACCACCTGCCCGGCGACGAACTCGACGATTTGGAACGGCGCACCCAGCACCGAGCTGTCCTCGCACAATGCAATCGTGCGGGCCACCGGAACCGGTGTGCTCTGCAACGCGGCGACGACCCGATACTCGCGGGCCATATCGTGGGCCGAGGGCGTCAGCCCGTGCAACGGAGGACGACGCACCAGCCAGCTCGTCGCCGCGTCATAGACCCGGAAGGTCAGATTGGAGCGGCCGCCGGAGATCAGTTCGCCCCGCAACTCACCGTCGCGCGCAATGCCGAGCGAACGCAAATACCCGTCCAGGGCCGCCACGTCCAGGCCATCAAGCCGGTCAACCGAAGTCACCGAACTTGTTTACCACCGCCTAGCTACCAGCGCTGGTTCCGGGGCAGCAGATCCCACACATGCTCTGCCGAGTTGACCGTTACGACCGTCGCCTGACCGGTTCTGGAAAACAACAGCCGGGTCAGCGACGCATAGTCGATGGGAAAAGACAACAGCCGTGCCGTGCCCAAAATCTCGTGCAACACCACGTTGATCACGCCGCCGTGGCTAAAGGCCGCAACGGTGTCGTCGGGATCAGCGGAGCCCACCAGGTCGTCAATAGCTGCGCGGACCCGGGCCCGAAAAGCGTCCTCGTCGACGGCGCTGGGCAGCTGCCCTTGCGCCATCCGCGCCCATTCCTGGGGATGATCCTGGCGAATTTGCTCGACGGGGATGTACACGGGAAGGTCGCGATCGTACTCGGCGAGCCGCTCGTCGATTTCAACGGGCAGTTCCCATCCCGCCGCAACCGGTTCGGCGGTCTGCAGGGCGCGGCGCTGCGGGCTGCTGACCACCCGGGCGATGGGAAATCTGGCCAACGCCTCGGGCAGCCGACCCACCTGCGCCAGCCCGGTTTCTGATAGCTCGGGGTCAGCGCCTTCACCGTGTTCGCTGCGCAATGGCAACGCGTGCCGCACCAGAAGCAGTTGCATGGGACAAGCCTTGCATGTGGGCGTCGGGGCCTTCTTGCCGCGCGCGAGAGTGCTATTTTCCAATCTGAGAGCGCGGTGTGCCGATGATGGCGACCGCGAGCGGCAACGAGAAACTTGGCATCGTGCGGGAAAACGGGGATCCGAAGCTCACCGAAAAATAGTCCGGGCCCGCTGAAATGGGTTACGCGGACCAGCTTTTCAACCTCGCGCGGTGGTCAGCCTCAACCCACCCGAAATCGTGGGCGCCGCACTGTTCTTAGCGTCTGCCGCATCCAGTTTCACCACCGGCTCGATTGTCCAGCCCGACGGCGGCATCCCCTGAGAGATAGGAGCACTTGCGGGCCTTGGGGTTTCTCCACTGAACCGGAATGCGACCTCTCGAAGTGCTGTTCCCGGGCTGCGAGGCGCTGCCACTGGATGACCAATGGATGACCATGGATGACCAACTCCGCCGGATCGTCGATCCGCTCAAGCAGCAAGTTCGCGACCAGGGCCGGTAGGCACCGCATATGATTCCAGAACTCGGCGGGCAGGGCCTCGGCGCGGTATAGCTGACGTTGATCGACGAGATCCTGGGCCGCAGCCCGTGGGCGCCGATCGTGTTCGGCACCCAGGCGTGGCCTGACGCATCGAGTGCGCGG
>NZ_VTZN01000211.1 GCF_008370645.1 Mycobacterium simiae | reverse complement strand
CCGGCCAGGCGCCGTCGATTCTGGGCCGACTCACCCGCCGCCGCAGCGGCGAACGGGGCCAGCGCTGACACTGTCACAACACTGGCCGCCGTAAGCCTGCCCGGCGGCGCACTGCTGCTGCTGCCAACCCGACCCGACGACGGCGACATCGACGCAATCAACGAGGCGGCCCAGCCGCTGCTGGAAACACTGGCCGCTCGTGGATTGCTATCCGGCCTGCTACCCCTCGATGAACGGAGCCGACCATGACCGTTCCCATTTCGTCGATCACCGATGCGAAGGCAACTCGGGTGACTGCGACAGACGGCCAACCGGAGCTGGGCGCGCTGCGGACCGAACGCGGCAGTCTTCCGCTGGATCGCATCGACGTGCGAGCCGACATCACCGGTTTCACCAGCCTCGTCGAGCTGACCCAGGACTTTGTCAACGCCTTCGAGGTGCCTCTCGAGGCGACCTACGTGTTCCCACTACCCAACCGGGCCGCGGTCACCCGAATGCGGATAACTGCCAATGGGCGGGTTGTTGACGCTGAGCTACGGGAGCGGGAGGCTGCCCGCCGCGCCTATGCGGACGCCGTCGTTGCCGAGCGGCGGGCTGTCATCGCCGAGGAGGATCGGCCGGATGTTTTCACGTTGCGGGTGGGCAGTATCGCGCCGGGTGAACGAGTTACCGTGGCGCTCACGCTGGTCAACCCGCTGAGCTACGAGGACGGCGAGGCGACGTTCCGCTTCCCCCTGGTGGTTGCGCCGCGCTACATTCCCGGGGTTGCTCTTGACGATTTCGCGGTCGGTGACGGCTACGCCGACGACACCGATGCGGTGCCCGACGCCTCGCGTATCACCCCGCCCGGGCTGCTGCCCGGCTTCCCCCACGCGGTTGCGGTGACTGTCGATGTCGGCATTGACCCTGCCGGGCTCACGCTGTCGCAGGTGCGTTCGAACCGGCCCGCGGCGACCACTGACGACGGCCGGATCCGGATAGCGCCGGGCGTGCGAGCCAACCAAGATTTGGTCCTGCGTCTGCGCTATGGCTCACCCGATCTCACTGACTCACTCGTGCTGGTTCCCGATTCGCAGGGTGGCGAGGGAACCTTTCAGCTCACCGTGCTGCCGCCGGTGTCAAGCGCGACGCCGCGTCCTCGGGACCTGGTGCTGGTGCTGGATCGCTCCGGCAGCATGGCCGGTTGGAAGATGGTGGCCGCCCGGCGTGCCGCGGCACGCATCGTCGACACGCTCACCAGCAGCGACCGCTTCGCCGTGCTGACCTTCGGCGACGGAGTGGACCGCCCCATCGATTTGCCGGATGACCTGGTCGAAGCCAGCGACCGGCAGCGATATCGGGCCGTCGAGCATCTTTCCCGGGTTGACGCCGGCGGTGACACCGAGCTGCTCGCACCGATGAGTCAGGCGCTCGCTTTATTGCACCGGACGCGGGGACGTGACGCTGTGCTCGTCCTGGTTACCGACGGGCAGGTCGGCAACGAGGACCAGCTGCTGCAGGAGTTGTCTGCGGACCTGCACCAGGTGCGGGTGCATACGGTTGCCATTGACCAGGCCGCCAATGCCGGATTTCTAGACCGCCTGGCCCGTGTCGGCGGAGGATATTGCGAATTGGTGGAAAGTGAAGACCGCCTCGACGAGGCAATGCACGCCATCCACCGTCGCATCGGCGCGTCGCTTGCGCGCTCGCTGGCGCTGCACGCCGAAGGGCTGAACATTATCGAGGACACTACGAGCCCGGCTCGGCTGCCCGACCTGTTTCCAGGGGTGCCGCTGGTGGTGATCGGGCGATATCGGGGCGGCCACACCGGATCGCTCACGGTCTGCGGCACGACCGGTGACGGCGCGGACTGGTCGGCCACTGTTGCCGGACAGCGCCGCGAGGCCCCGGCAGTCACCGCTCAGTGGGCACGGGTCCACTTGCGCGACCTGGAGGACAGCTACGCCTTGGCGCCCACGCAGGACTTGGCGAAGCGGATCGTCGACACCTCGTTGCGGTTCGGTGTGTTGTGCAGGTTCACCGCCTACGTCGGCCTGGACACCCGGGACGGCCGAGTAGTTGCCGAGGGCGGGCTGCAGCACCGCGTGCTGCAGCCGGTCGAGGCACCGGCTGGATGGGTACTGGCCCCCGTTGTCGCCCCGCCCCCAGTTTCGGCCGCCAAGGCGTCCACGGCTCCGGTGGCTGCGTCTGGCGGCAAGACATCGAGAGCGCGAACGGTCAAGTCACGCAATGTGATTGCGGTGGCTCTAGTCAGCTTGGTCAGCGTGTTGCTGCTGGGCACCGGCTGGGTCTGGTCACTCAATGGGGACGGTCTACCCGCCTCGACGCGCGATCGCGGCGTCGTGGCGGGCAGGCCTTCCGACATGTCGGATGCCACCGTGCCCGAGCCGAAGGGCGGTCTGACCGAGAACACGGTCGCCGCACCGCAGGCGCCGTCGCCGCCAGCGCCTCCGGGGACCACCTACAAACGCGACATCGTCACCACGGGATCGCTGCAGATGATCGTCACCGAACCTACTGAGGTGGCTGACCGGCTCGTCGCGGCGGTCACCGATGCGGGCGGGCGAGTGGATTCGCGATCGGAGCGATCGAGTTCTTCTTCCCAGTCCGGGACGCCGATGGTTGATCTTGTGTTGCGCATTCCGTCGGACAAGCTGGACGGCGTGCTGGCCGATGCCAAGAAACTCGGGACGGTGCAGTCGATGTCGATCGGACACACCGATGTCACGTCGCAGCGCGTCGACCTCGATGCCCGCATCGACGCGTTACAGACGTCGGTCAATCGACTGCTGGAACTGATGCGCCGGGCCGACGACACGGCCGATCTGCTGGCCGCAAAGTCGTCGCTGACGCAACGACAAGCCGAGTTGGACTCGCTGCGGGCGCAGCGGGCCACACTCGGTGACGAGGTTGCCTACGCGACGATCAACGTCAACCTTTCGGTCAAGCCGACGGTGCACCGCGCGGGTTTCCTGGGCGCGCTCGCGCGCGGGTGGCAGTCGTTGATGGGCGCGGCTTACGCCGTATTGCTGGCTGTTGGGTTCCTGCTGCCGTGGCTACCGCTGCTTGCCGTGGTGGCGGCGGCTATCTACTTCGGGGTGCGCGTCATCCGATCCCGCAGCCCCAGAGCAGCCGGTGACGAGGCAGCGCCATCGTAGCTTCGAACCGTTACCCTGCCACGTGTCGCCAACGAAAGCGCGCCCGCTGCGGCATGTTTGACGCTGTTGGTTACTTCGACCTGAAACCCTGCGCTTGTGCTGAGCCGCTTGCATTGGGCTACCAAACTTGGCGCATGAATGGAGCTTGGGCGCTGTCGATCACGCGGTGCGGGCGCTGATTTGGATGAGGCGGTTACCCCGCCGGTCGCTCTGGCTTTGCGGCAGCCGAGCCTACCGCGTCGCGCAGCGAGGCGAACCCGCCCTCATGCAGCCGGCGGGCGATGCCGTCGTGAATGTGTTTGGCCCACAAGCCCCCGCCGTAGATGAAGCCGGTGTAGCCCTGCAGCAGCGCCGCGCCCGCGGTGATGCGTTCCCACGCGTCGTCCGCGGTCTCGATACCCCCGACGCTGATGAGCACCAGCCGGTCACCGGCCCGGCGATAGAGCCGGTGCAGCACTTCGACGGCGCGGTGAGCCAGCGGCGGGCCGGAAATACCGCCGGCACCCAATTCGCTCACCCCGGCAGTCAGCAGTCCATCCCGCGACACCGTGGTGTTGGTCGCGACGATGCCGGCTAGGCCCAACTCGACGGCCAGGTCCGCGATGTCGTCGACATCGGAATCGGAGAGATCCGGCGCAATCTTGACCAACACCGGAGTCGAGGTTTCAGCCAGCACGGCAGCCAGAATCGGCCGCAGCGACTCGACCGCCTGCAAGTCGCGCAGCCCCGGTGTGTTTGGCGAACTGACGTTGACCACCAGATAGGACGCTAGCGGGCCGACCAGGCGCGCGCTGGCGCGGTAGTCATCGACCGCCTTGTCGGTCGGCGTGGTCTTGGTCTTGCCGATGTTGACCCCGATCGGTATCTCGGGACGATGCCGCGTAAGTCGAACCGTAAGCGCTCCGGCGCCTTGGTTGTTGAAACCCATTCGGTTGAGTAGCGCGCGGTCCTCGCGCAGACGGAACAAGCGCGGCGCCGGGTTGCCGGGTTGAGGATGCGCGGTGACGGTGCCGACCTCGGCGTATCCGAATCCCATGGCAGCCCAGACGCTTAGTCCAGTGCCGTCTTTATCGAAACCCGCGGCCAGCCCGAGCGGGCCGGGAAAATCCACCCCGAACACCGTGCTGGCCAACACTGGATCGGTCGGGCCCAGCCGGCGGCTCAGCAACCGGCGCAGCGCCGCAGCGCGGCTGACACCGCGCAGGACAGCAAAAACCAGCGTGTGCGCGCGCTCAGGCGGCAGCCGGAACAGCAGCCACCGCACCAGGCCGTACATCCAACCGTGGCGCTGGTTGCCCATCCTCACGGCTCCGGTTGCTCGGGCGGCGGGTTGATCAAACGAGATTTCTTGCGACGCAACAATACTCGTCGGCTGCCATCGGTGTAGAGCCGCACTCGGGTCAGCTCCCAGCCGCGATATTCGGCCTCGATGGACAACCTGGTGGAAGCGCTGAGTCTGGTGATCTCCGGAGGCAGCCGCAGCGGCGCCCATTCATACTCGTCTGACATCTCGGCGTCCCAGCCTGCCGGCAGCCGACTGCGCCCAGTCAATGGGCGACCGCCGCGTGCTCGATGACCTGAACTCCCGCACCCGATGCCGACACCACGTACAACGTGCCCGACGCTTCGTCGAAGGCCAGCGAGTTGGGTTGCTGCACGGTTGGGTAACGCACCTTTTCCACGGGTATTCCGGTGCTCAGATCGTAACCAATGACCATGTTGGACGCAGTTTGGGATACCCAGGCCAGCTCACCCGAGCCGGCCAGCCCGTATGGGGCCTGTCGCACTGGATAGGCTTGGCGCAACATTAGTGGGCCGACGCCGTACACCAGCAATTGGCCACCGCGAGTGTCGGCCACCAGCACCCGGCCCAGCGGATCCGCGGCCAAAGTCGTCGCCCCCAAGCCGGCGCGCAATGCCTGCTCGGCCCGGCCGTCCGCTCCGATCGCCGTCACCGAGGTCTGACCGCGATCCAGCACAACACTAGTATTTCCTTGCGTCACAACAGCATCCACGCGTGCAAACATCTTGTTGCGGTTGGCTACTTCGGCGGTCGCGGCGGCGTCGGCGGTCGCGGCGGCCAGAATGTAGACCGCGCCGTCGGCGCTGCCCAACACCAGCTTGCCATCAGCGCGACGCGCGATCGCGGTGAAGTCGGTGCCCGCAGCTCCGGCGACCCTGATGTATGCGATGCCGCCTCCGGACAGATCAACCGCGAAGTAGCCGCCCCGGGCGGCCACATAGCCCGTGCCATGGTCATCGCAGCTCAACGCCGTCGCAGGCCCCGGCAACGCGATTACCCGGGGCGGTGTCTGCGCATCGCCGAACACGGTGATGCGGGCTGGTGCCAAGGGTTCGGCGCCAGCGCTGAGGACCACCAGCTTGCGAATGCCGCTGTCGTACAGCGCCGCCTGCGGGCCGCCGCCGAGCGGTCGAACCATGCCGGTCGGCGTCTGAGCGACGGGCGGAGACATGGCGGGCTGGGCGGGTTCGATCGTGGGCGGCGCATTTCGGAGCCGATTCGACGAGCACCCCGTCAGCATTGTCAGCAAAACGATGACGCCGGATAAACAGCGCCGATATGCGTGTTTATCCGGTCGCAGCAACGGCTACCCCTTGATCGTCGAACATGAGAATCCACATTCTAGGGACGTTCTCGCCTCCAATCTCGTCATGTTGACACCCCTAAGCGGCACCGGGGAGGTATGGTCTCGGCATGACCGTCGCCGATGATCGGCATGTCGCAAACAAGGAGTTTGCTATCGAAGACATGTCGGCGGGCATTTTCGCCAGCGGATACGGGCAAGTCGGAGATGGGCGCAGTTTTTCCTTCCACATCGAACATCGGTCGCTCATCGTCGAAATTTACCGGCCCGGGCTATGTGGGCCAGTTCCGCAGGTTGAGGATGTCGTCGCGCGGTCGGTCCGTGGCCTGGTCGATATCGACCTCACCGATGAGCGGAGTTTGGCTGCGGCGGTGCGGGACGCGGTCGCGCACGCCGCGTCCGTTTCGCACTAGTCGGCTGCACGGCGGAGCGGGGCAACCAGGCGGTGGCCGGCGCCGCACCAGGTACGGTCGTCGTCGTGTCTGCGATTGCGGCGATGTCATGGTGGCAAGTCATCTCGTTGGCGGTGGTGCAGGGTCTGACCGAGTTTCTACCGGTCTCATCTTCCGGACATCTCGCGGTCGTGTCGCGGATATTCTTCAGCGATGACGCCGGCGCTTCGTTCACCGCGGTCACCCAGTTAGGCACCGAGGCCGCCGTCCTGGTCTACTTCGCGCGCGATATCGTCCGGATCCTGCGGGCCTGGATCGACGGTTTGGTGGTCAAGTCGCATCGTAACGCGGACTATCGCCTGGGCTGGTACGTCATCATCGGGACCATCCCGATCTGCGTGCTGGGCCTGCTCTATAAGGACGAAATTCGTTCGGGCGTCCGCAATCTGTGGGTGGTGGCGACGGCGATGGTGGTTTTCTCGGGCGTGATCGCGCTGGCCGAATACTTGGGTCGCCAAAGCCGCCACATCGAACAGCTGAACTGGCGGGACGCCGTGGTGGTTGGTGTTGCCCAGACTCTGGCGCTCGTTCCGGGAGTTTCGCGGTCCGGGTCGACCATTAGCGCTGGACTGTTTCTCGGCCTGGACCGCGAGTTGGCAGCCCGATTTGGGTTTCTGCTCGCCATACCCGCGGTCTTCGCCTCCGGGCTGTTCTCGCTACCTGACGCCTTCCATCCCGTTACCGAAGGGATGAGCGCCACCGGCCCGCAGCTGCTGGTGGCCACCCTGATCGCATTCGTCGTCGGTCTCAGCGCGGTGGCCTGGTTGCTACGTTTCCTGCTGCGGCACAACATGTATTGGTTCGTGGGCTACCGCGTAGTCGCCGGCGCGGGGGTGCTGATCCTGCTGGCGCGCGGGACGGTGACTGCGACATGACCGTCATCCTGGTGCGCCACGGTCGATCTACCTCGAACACCGCGGGCATCTTGGCCGGTCGTTCCGAAGGCATTGACCTCGACGACAGGGGGCAAGAGCAGGCGGTAGGGCTGATCGATCGGATCGGGTTTTTGCCGCTGCGGGCGGTGGTGTCGTCGCCGCTGCTGCGATGCCGCAACACCATCGAACCACTGGCCGACGCGCTG
>NZ_VTZN01000210.1 GCF_008370645.1 Mycobacterium simiae | reverse complement strand
CCGCGGCGAGGTGATGGCCTACGAACAGGTCACACTGTATGGGCTGCCACTGGTCGCACGTCGCCGCGTCGGATATGCCCGCGCTGAGCCGGCAGTCGCGCGGGAATTGTTCATCCGCCATGCGCTGGTGGAAGGGCACTGGCAGACCCGCCATCACTTTTTCCGCGACAACGCGCGGCTGCGCGCAGAACTTGAAAAGCTGGAGGAGCGGGCTCGCCGCCGCGACCTGCTGGTCGGTGACGATGACGTCTTTGCGTTCTACGACGTCCGCATCCCCGCCGACGTCGTCTCGGCCCGGCGCTTCGACGCATGGTGGAAGCGGCAGCGGCACCAGACACCGGACCTGTTGACATTCGACCGCGACGACTTGCTGCGCACCGACGACGACGACGCCGATCGCCCGGACACCTGGCAGACCGGTGATGTCGCGCTGGACCTGACCTACCGGTTCGAGCCCGGCGCCGCCGACGACGGCGTCACGGTACACGTACCCATTGACGTGCTCGCCCGCTTGGGTGGCGACGAGTTCGCCTGGCAGGTACCGGCGCTGCGCGAGGAGCTGGTGACCGCGCTCATCCGATCGCTGCCAAAAGAGCTGCGCCGCAACTTCATTCCCGCCCCCGATACGGCCCGCGCGGTGCTGGCCAGAATCGATCCGGACAGCGAGCCGCTACTAGCAGCGTTGCAACGCGAATTGCGCCGCGGCACTGGCGTTCTGGTGCCCGTCGACGCCTTCGAGCTGAACAAGCTGCCGTCGCATCTGCGGGTGACATTTGCCGTCGAGTCCGCGGACGGCGCCGAGATCGCCCGCGGCAAGAACCTGCAAGCGCTACAGCAGCAGCTGACGACACGGACTCGGCACGCCGTCGCCCAGGCAGTCGCCGGTGAGCTGGAGCGGACCGAATTGCGCAACTGGCCCGAAGACCTTGACGAACTGCCGCGTGTCGTGGAGCGCACGGTTGGCGGCCGCGCCGTGCAAGGCTTTCCCGCCTTCGTCGCCGCGGGCCGTGCCGTCGAGCTGCGCATGTTCGCTACGGCCGCGGAGCAGGACCGGGCGATGGCACCGGGCATGCGGCGGTTGCTGCGGCTTAGCGTCACATCGCCGGTCAAAGCGGTTGAGCGGCAGCTTGGTCCGCGTACTCGTTTGGCGCTCGGCGCGAACCCGGACGGGTCGTTGTCGGCGTTGCTCGACGACTGCGCCGACGCCGCGGTCGACGCGCTGGCGCCGGCGCCGGTGTGGACGCGCCAGGAGTTCGCCGTGCTGCGCAGCCGAGTAGGGGGGGCTCTCGTGTCGACGACGGTCGACATTGTCGGCCGTGTGGAGAAGGCATTGTCGGCTGCGCAGGAAGTACAGCTGGTATTGCCCGCCCAGCCGCCGCCTGCGCAAGCCAAAGCGATCGCCGACGTCGGCGCTCAGCTGAGCCGGCTGTTGCCGCCCGGGTTCGTCACCGCCACCGGATACGCGCATCTCGCCGACCTCACCCGCTACCTGACCGCGATCCGTCGGCGCCTTGACCGGCTGCCCTACGCGATCGAGGCCGACCGCGAGCGGATGCAGCGGGTCCAGGCCGTGCAGCACGCCTACGACGAGCTAGTGCACGCGCTGCCGTCGGTGCGGGCCACCATCGCCGACGTCCGCGGCATCGCGCGGCAGCTCGAGGAGCTGCGGGTAAGCCTGTGGGCGCAGCAACTTGGCACGCCGCGCCCGGTGAGCGAGCAGCGGATCTACCGGGCGATCGACGCCATGCGGTCCTCAACCAGCACCGGGTGATCGGGATCCGATGCGGCCGAACCGCGGACGACCGGAGGCGTACCCGGGCTGGACTTAAGCTCGTCCAGCGCTTCTACTCGACCACACCTACGAACACCAGCGCGCGCTGCTGCGAACGGCGCTTCAAATCGGGGTTCGAAGCTGCGATCCGCGGCCGCCCAAAGGTTCTCAAAGACCCTTCTCAAAGACCCATTGCAGCATGAGTTACACGGCATGATGGCCTCATGGCAGTGCTACCCGACTCGCTGGCAGACATCAGCTACCAGCGGTCGCCCGCGATTCGGTGGGTCGCCGTGGCCGGTGCCGTAACGGGTGCCGTGCTGTATTCCAACTGGCTGCTCGAGATCGTTTTCACCCGAACGCTGCCCGATCCGGACATGTATATCAGTGAACTCTCCGCGACGGATCAGCCGTACGGCGAGTGGTTTCGCGGTTGCGATCGGGCGACCGCGGGCGTCCTGGTAGTTGCGGCCGTTGCTGCGCTCATCGGAGCTCGAGGCGGCCGGTGGACCAAGGGCGGGTGGTGGGCACTTGGGGTCTTCGCAGTGGCAACGGCCTTGGACAGCACGGTTTGGACGCTCGTGTGCGCGCCGAGTTCCAACCCCGCGTGTGCAGCCCGCGAGGCTTCGGGCACGGTGCCACTGACCCATCAGCTGCACTGGTTCAGCAGTGGGCTGGCGCTGGCAGCTGCGATTGCTTCGTTGCTGGCTTTTGCTATCGCCGATTGCTATGAAGGCGCCCCGGCGCCAACACGCCGCATCGGTCTGTTCATGTTGGCAGCACTGGTCGGAACCGCGATTTGGACCGGTGTGGCGATCCTCATCGACCGCCGTGACGTCCTCGGCATGGTCGGGGTCGCGCAACGGGCCGAGCTGGCGGCATCCGCCGGCTGGCTGATCTACGCCGGCCTCCGCACCGCTCGTACACGAAGCGAGATCAGCCGGTGAGCAAAGTCGCCGATGTCGACGTCGGCGGATACCGGGTGCACATCCTTGTCGACGGAGACAACGGTCCTGTCGCGGTGTTGTGCAGCTGCCTCGGCGGCGCGGGCTGCACTGGCGTGACACGGTCGCCGCCCTTGCGAGTGACCACACTGTGGTGCGATTCGATCGGCCCGGCACCGCGGTGACGTCCGCGCCCGGTCACTGTACCGTCGCAGGCGAGGCCGAGCGGATCGCGGCCGTCCTAGGTGTGTCCTAGGTGCCGTGCGGCGTCCGGATGAGGCTGTGGTGGTGGGGCATTCGGTCGGCGGCTTTATGCCGAGGCATTTGCGCGTCTGCATCCTCAACGCGCCCGCGCGTTGCTGCTGCTGGATGCCAGCATCGCCTCCAACGACCGCCGGTCCGCGCTGCCGCTGGTGGCCAAGCTCTCCGCCACCGACGCCGCTTTGGCGATGCTGCGCAGACTGCACCTACAGGCGCCGCTGACTCACGCCGGTCTCGTGTTCGCGCAGCGACGACGTCCTGGCGGAATTAATCGACAGATGCGCAATGAAATACGCTGTGCCGCAGCCGGACCTGAATTTCTTTTCACACTGTTCACCGAATATGCCGGCTACCATGAGCTGGCGGCCGAGCTGTGCAAACTCCGGGACAGTTATCCATTGCCGCCGGTGCGAACGAATGGTGGTCACCGCCCACGCGGGTGGGCGCACCCGACGCTGCCGCGCCCAGCAGATCCGGCTGACCAAAACCCTCGGCGCAGAGCACATCACGATCGCTCCCGCCGGCCACCTCGTGATGATCGAACAGCCGCTTCGCACCGCCGACCTCATCCGCACAATTGCCAGCGGAGGCACACACCGTTGCCGCGCCGAAAATGCAGACGAGGTGTCGACGCCGCCGCCGGCATCGACCGCAAGCTCATCGACGAACTGGGCACCTGCCGCTACCTTCCGAAGCTGCCTCGGCAGTGTTTCAGGTTGTCTCCCAGCGGTATTTCAAAACCAGCATAGTGATCACGACCAACCGTGGGTCGGCGCCTGGGGCGAGATCCTCGGCGATACCACCGATAACCGCAGCCATGCTCGACCGCTTCCTACACCGCTCCGCTCCGTGGTATCAACCTCGACGGGGAGTGCTACTGCCCAGAGCTCCGATCATTACTCCTTTGGCACTCCGAGGGCACTCCGAGTAGATTTCTAAGCTGAGCCATGCGCCTGATCGCTGAATTCTAGATAAGATGCGAGCTGCTCGCCGAACAATTTCACGGATTCCTTGTCCAGCATCTCTTCATGTGCACACTCGACGGGATATTCAACGATTTTTCCAGCAATATATGGATGCCATATTGGCGCCAGTGTTGAGCCATCACTTCGCTTTGCCGAAAAAATGATCATATCGCCATCAAATATATCTGGTACATGTTGCGACAAAGCCTGAATTCCAATATTCAAATTTTTAATCAGGATTTCCACAATATTTTTGGAAGGGACTGGAAACTCTAGCATTTCGTGCTGATGAAGTAGTTTTTCAAATTGCTGGTAGGCAAGATTTTCCGAGTGTTCAATATTGATGTTATTCATTTGCAGGAATCTGTTAAGAACATAGGTCTCGGCAACCGCATTTTCATCCAATACCTCACTATTGTGGCCGTCGGCTGAAGCTGGCCCTAAAACGGGGTCTAGAACCAGCAGACGTTGCACTACGCGCCCGCGGCGGTGCAGCTCTACGGCGAGTTGCTGCGCGACAACGGCACCAAAGGACCAGCCGAGTAGATGGTATGGATCTTGCGGATACAGTTCCTGAATTGTATCGGCGTGGCTCTTGGCGATGTCCCGGACTGATCTGGGCTCAAATTGGTTGCTCAACGGCAGTTGAAGTCCGATGATGGGGCAGTCCACATACGAAGCTAAGTTTCGGTATGGCCAGCTGAGCCCTCCACCCGGAGGCAGACAAAAGAGCGGAACTCCGGTGCCCTGCTTAAGCACCTCGATCGGAACAACCTCAGCTGAGCTCTTAGCTGAGTCAAGCCGCCGGCTGAGGCTTGCGACTGTGGGCGCCTCAAATAATATCCGCACTGGGAGATCGATATCGAACGATTTATTGATCGCTGCGATTACCCGCATTGCCGATAATGAGTCCCCGCCTAAATCGAAAAACGAATCGTCGATACCAACCCGCTCCACTCCCAACACCCGGGCGTAAATACCGCTCAGGATTTCCTCGGCGGCACTGGATGAGGCCCGGTAGCGGTCAATATCCCCATATTGGGGAGCGGGCAAGGCGGGTACGTTGAGTTTGCCGTTCAGCGTCAACGGCAGTTTGTCTACCGCTACCACCGCCGCGGGCACCATGTAGCGCGGCAGCCGGTCGGCCAGCGCCGCGCGGATGCGGGCCACATCCACACTGCCGGTGACATATCCCACCAACCGCGGGTGTCCCGGGTGGTCCTCGCGAGCGATCACCGCCGCCTGATCCACCCCGTCCAGTTGCGCCAGTGCTGCGGCAACTTCGCCGGGTTCGATGCGATACCCGCGGATTTTAACTTGTTCATCGCGCCGGCCCAGATAGTACAGTTGGCCGTCAGCTCCCCAACGTGCCATATCGCCGGTGCGATACATCCGTGCACCAATTCCTCCGAATGGGCAGGCTACAAATCGTGCTGCGGTTAATCCTGCTCGGCGCCAATACCCGACACCTACCCCAGCGCCGGCAACATATAGTTCCCCAGCTACCCCGACCGGCACCGGGCGCAACCAGCCATCGAGCACGAATAACGCCGCCCCCGGTACTGGTGACCCGATCGGCGGCACCCCCGAACCCGCCACCAACGGCGCGCTCATCGACGCATACCATGTCTCGGTAGGGCCGTAGGCGTTGATCATCACTCGCCCGGGCGCCCACCGATCGACCACCTCAGCCGGACACGCCTCACCAGCCACAATCAAGGTCGTTGATTCCAATCCTTCCGATGACAACACGCTGGCCGCGGAGGGGGTTTGACTAAGCATGTCGACGTGCTCAGCTACCAGCAGGACGTGCAGGTCGGCGGGGGAGCGGGCGACATGTTCGGGTATCACCACGAGACGTCCGCCGTGGAGCAGTGCACCCCAGATTTCCCACGATGAGACGTCGAAGCCATACGAATGCCATTGGGTCCATACCCGCCCGACCCCGGCTGCGATGGTCTTCCCATCCAGCGATGCCAATAGTGCGGTGATGTTGTGGTGGCTGACGGCGACGCCTTTGGGTGTTCCGGTGGTACCCGAGGTGTAGAGGATGTAGGCGATATTGTCCGCAGCCGGGTAGGGCAGCCCGGTGTCGGGATAGGCGCCAAAGACCGGGCTAGCGATATCAATCACAACCAATTCGTGGTCTACCAGTCGGTGTATCAGGTCAATTGTGGTGAGTGCGGCTATCGGGGCGGCGTCGTCGATCATGAATTTCACCCGCGTCTCCGGGAGTGCTGGATCGATGGGGAGGTAAGCCGCCCCGGTTTTTAGCACCGCCAGGATCGCTGTGATTGCTTGAGATGACCGCTCAAACAACAGTGCTATGACCTCACCAGGGCCCGCTCCACGGCTGACCAACAGATGCGCCAAATGGTTAGCGGCCACATCCAGCTCGTGGTAGGTAAATGAATTGACTTGGTCCACCAGCGCAATGGCTTCAGGGCAAGCCCTCGCCCGGCTAGCAAACAGGGCAGGAATGGATACCGCTGGCCTTTGCTGGGTCAATACCGCGCGATTACCGATCGTATCGAGGCGGGCATGCTCATCGGTGTCGAGTAGATCAATGGTCGACAACCGCTGGTCGGGATCGATAGTCATCGCTATCAGTACACGCTCGAGCCGTTTGACCAGCGTTTGAATTGTTTGGGCATCGAACACATCGGTGCGGTATTCCACCACGCCGTCAATCCCGGCGGGCCGGCCAGCGTCGGTGAAACGCTCGGTCAGAGAAAACATCAAGTCCATGCGGGCAGTTTGGGTATGCACCGTCATGGGCGTGATGTCCAGATCACCCAGGACCAACTCAGCAGAGTTGTTGTTTTGCCAGGCCAACATCACCTGAACCAGGGGATGATGAGTCAGCGACCGGACCGGGTTCAACTGCTCGACGAGCATCTCAAACGGCACATCTTGATTCTCGAAAGCTGCCAAACTCCGGGTTCGCACCTGGGCCAATAATGCAGCGACGCTGGGATCACCGCCTACCTGGACCCGCAACACCAGGGTGTTGGCGAAAAATCCCACCAACTTATCGAGGGCTGGGTCACTACGACTGGCCACTGGAACCCCGACCACCACATCAGTGCTACCGCTGATCTTGGCGAGGAGCACCACGATAGCGGTCTGGATCACCATGAAAATGGTTGCTTGATACTTCTGAGCCAGCCGCACCACCCGCTGCTGCAGCCCCGCCGACCATTGCACAGGGCCAGTGGCACCGCGGTGATCAGCAACTTGCGGATAGGGTCGATCGGTGGGCAATTCCAGCCACCCAGGCATCCCGGCCAGCTCATTTTCCCAAAACTTCAACTGAGCAGCGATGCCACTACCGCTATCAGCAAACTCGCCAAGTTTCTCGCGTTGCCAGC
>NZ_VTZN01000021.1 GCF_008370645.1 Mycobacterium simiae | reverse complement strand
TGAGCCCGAGAGTTTGGCCCAGGCGACCAGACCGGGGGCAGCCAGGATGATTTCGAGCCATGCGGCATTCGCGTGGAAGCCATGGCAGGTTGGCGGTCCTCCACGCGGGCGTGTTGGCGGTGTCGCAGCTCGAGCCCGGCAAGCTGGCCTGCGATGACGCCGTGCGCTGTGTCGATGAACGCGGTGACCCGCGTACCGTCGGCGTCGGTGAACTGCAACTGCGCGCCGGGGTTCGGGCGCTCCTTGCGCAGGATCAACCGGGTCCCGCCAGGCCATGCGGGCAAGTCGACCAGCCCGGTGGCCTCAGCCTGCACCAGGACTGTGATGTGGTCGGCTGCGGTGTTGTTGCCGGCGTTGTCGGCGCGCAGTAATCCGGCCATCGCCTCGCCCCCGGCGCTCTCTGGACGATCCAAGAACGCCAACAACGGATGGTGCCGAAACGACTTTTTCCACGTCGCAGCCGTGTTATCGCAGTGGTCGATGGCTAATGGCCAGCTCCGCCATCCCGACGGTCATCCTATCTGTGTGCACAATGTCGAGAACACGCAGATTTCCTAGCCAAACTGCCTCTAGACGCCCAAGCAAAGACCCAGCTATGTTGGCGCGATGTCTGCGAAGTCGTATCACTGCCGGGCCCCTCGGCCCGCAATCTGTGCATAGGCGCCAAGCTCGCTCACCGTCGCCCACGGCCGGCGCAATTACTTAGGGGCTACGAGCTGGAATGACTCACAGCCATGTGATTACTCAGAATTCCGGGTTGCGGGATTCAAATGATGTTTGATGAACCCAAGTTTCCACTGACCCGCGGACAGCTGGGCATATGGCTGTCGCAGGAAGCCGGTTGTTCGCCCACGGAGTGGCAAATCGGCCAATTCGTGATTATCGAAGGCGCAGTGCCGCGAAGCCTGCTAGAGCAGGCCATTCGCCAGGTAGTGGACGAGGCCGAACCTATCAGGGCCGCTTTCTTTGAAGTTGGTGGCCGCGTTTACCAGCAAGTGATTGACCACCCCAATTTCGAGGTTGACTTCGATGATCTGGCGGGATTCGACGATGCCGTGCAGCGGGCCCGCGAGCACGCGTCGTTGATCCATAGCGTGCCCATGCCGTTGGCTGGACCGTTGTTCAAGTTTGCATTGTTCAGGACTCGCCCTGATCAGGTCTACTTATTCGTCTGCATCCATCATTTGGTCGCCGACGGATTTACTGCGGCACTGATAGTCAATCGGATTGCGGCAGTATATTCCGCGCTTGAATGTGGTGACTCAATTCCAAGAGCGTTGTTTGGCTCGTTACAAGACTTGATTGACTCAGAGCTGGAGTATGAGGCGTCCGTCGATTTCTCCGAAGACCGGTCATACTGGACCGAGGCTCCACTGCCGCACTGCGCGCCGGCTTATCCGCTGCAACCTACTGCGTGTCAGCCGGGTACCGGTTCGACGCGAATTCAGTTGGACCCGGCGATTTTGTCGCGAATGCACGATCTGTGCGATGTACTGGATATTCGGCGCTCATCACTGATTACTGCGGCGTGCGCGATCGTGGTGCGCAACAGTTCGGTTAGCGGCCCAGAAGTGGTCCTCGATTTCCCGGTCAGCAGGCGGGTAAGCCGACAGTCAAAATTGTTTCCGGGAATGGTCGCCGGGATTGTGCCACTGGCATTGAAAATGTCGCCGCTGGCTACCATTGCCGGCTTCTGTGAGCACGTCGACACGCAGATACAAAGCGCGCTGCGGCATCAGAGGTTTCCGGTATATGAATGGCAAAACGCCGGCAATCCCGCTAATGTGGGTCAGCCGGCGGCCAGGGTCAACGTCAATCTGATTCCCGAGTTCAGCGTTGCACCTTTCGGTAGTGCTCCGGCGACGTTGGTGGTTACGAATATTACTCACGTGGATCACTTCGGGTTCTTTTTCTTTAGATACGGCGACCAGCTGTTCCTGCAAACCGCCGGTGCCGGGCAGCCGTTTTCGGATTTCGACGTCTCCGAATTGGTACGCCGGTTGGAGCGGGTGTTGGTGGCGATGGCTGCCGATCCGGGGGGATTGGTGTCGTCGATCGATGTGTTGGATGCCGGTGAGCTTGCGTGGTTGGACGAGTGGGGTCACCGGGCGGTGTTGGCCCGGCCGGTCGCGGCGGGGTTGGCGGCGTTGTCGATCCCGGGGTTGTTCGCCACTCAGGTGGGGGCGACTCCGGATGCGGTGGCGCTGGTGTTTGCGGGGCGATCGTGGACATATCGGGAGCTCGATGAGGCCGCTAACCGGTTGGCGCACCGGTTGGTTGGGGTGGGCGTGGGTTGTGGTGATGTGGTGGCGTTGCTGTTTGAGCGTTCCGCGGAGGCGGTGATCGCGATTGTGGCGGTGCTCAAGACGGGGGCGGCGTATTTGCCGATCGACCCGCTGTATCCCGATGCGCGGGTCGGGTTCATGCTTGCCGATGCCGCGCCGGTGGCCGCGATTAGCACCGCGCGGCTGCGTTCTCGTTTGGATGGGCACGACCTGATGGTGCTCGATATCGAGGATCCGGCGATTCAGCAGTGTCCGGGCGTGGGGTTGCCGATCCCGGCCGCAGACAATATTGCCTACCTGATCTACACCTCGGGCACCACCGGTATCCCCAAGGGCGTGGCCATCACTCACCTCAACGTCATCCAACTGTTCTCGGAACTGGATTCGAAACTGCCAGCCGGGGGAGTGTGGTCGCAGTGGCACTCGTATGCATTCGACGTTTCGGTGTGGGAGATCTGGGGTGCGCTGCTGCACGGTGGCCGGCTGCTGGTAGTGCCCGAATCGGTGGCCCGATCCCCCGAAGACTTGCACGCATTATTGGTCGCTGAACAAGTCGGTGTGCTAAGCCAAACGCCGTCGGCGTTTTATGCGCTGCAAACCGCCGACAGACTCGCGCCTGAGCTTGGGCGCCAGCTTGCCCTGCAAACAGTGGTGCTGGCAGGGGAAGCCCTTGAACCGCAACGCCTTCGACCGTGGCTGAACAACCACCCAGGATCGCCAAAGCTAGTCAACATGTACGGCACCACCGAGACGACGGTGCACGCGTCGCACCGGCAGATCGATGCAAGCGACACCGGTAGCACCGATAGCCCAATCGGAGCGCCCTTGCCCAATCTCGCGTTCTTCGTACTGGACGGGTGGTTGCAACCGGTGCCGGCAGGGGTGGCCGGGGAGTTGTACGTCGCCGGCGCCGGAGTCGGGTGTGGATATTGGCGGCGCTCGAGTCTAACGGCATCGCGTTTCATAGCGTGCCCTTTCCAGCGAGGCGGGACGCCGGGTCAACGTATGTATCGCACCGGAGACGTGGTGCAGTGGGGCGCCGACGGTCAGTTGCGGTACCTAGGGCGGGTTGACGATCAAGTCAAAATCCGCGGATACCGGGTCGAACTCGGTGAAGTAAGAACGGCCATGGCTGAGGTAGCCGGGGTTGATCAGGCGGTTGCGATCGTTCGGGAGGACCACCCCGGTGACAAACGTTTGATCGGTTACGTCACCGGAGTGGCAGATCCGGTCGAGGTGCGCGCGGCGCTGGCCGACCGGCTGCCAGGTTACCTGGTCCCGGCCGCGGTGGTGGCGCTTGCGGCGCTGCCATTGACGGTAAACGGCAAACTGGACATCTGCGCGCTGCCGGCGCCGGAGTACACCAATGCCGATCACTACCTGGCAGCGTCGACCCCTACCGAGCAGATCCTAGCTGGGATCTACGCCCGCGTACTGGGTGTCGAGCGTGTCGGTGTCGAAGCCTCGTTCTTCGACTTGGGTGGCGACAGCATTTTGGCAACACACGTGGTGGCGTTGGCCCGTGCCGCCGGGGTGGTGTGTCGGCCGCGTGACATTTTCGTCGAGCAGACCGTATCTAGGCTGGCTCGTGTGTGCAAAGCGGTTGGCGGCCAAGGTGATCCGGCTGAAGACGGTATCGGGATGATCTCGCCGACGCCGATCATGCGGTGGTTGCAATCTGTGCCGGGACCGGTGGATGAGTTCAACCAGATGGCGCTGGTGTCGGCTCCCGCTGGAGTGGATGAGACCGACGTGGTGGTGTTGTTGCAGGCATTGCTGGATCGACACGCCATGCTGCGATTGCGTGTGGACAACGATGCGGCCGGACAATGGTCACTGTCGGTGGCCGAACGAGGTTTGGTGGACGCCCGCAGTTGTCTGCAGCGGGTGGATTTCTTGTCCGATGCGGCGTTGGCGACGGCGCGGGCGCGGTTGGATCCCTCCACCGGGGCAATGCTGAGTGCGTTGTGGATCGCTCATAGCGCCGAATTAGTGCTAATCGTTCATCATTTGGCCGTCGACGCGGTTTCCTGGCGGATTCTGCTGGACGACCTCAACACCGCCTGGGAGCGCCACCGGGCAGGGCTGGAATTGACCTGGCCCGACCAGGGCACATCGTTTCGGCAATGGGCCGAACTGCTGAACGACTATGCGCGAAATCCGGCGGTGAGCGAGCTGGCGGACACCTGGCGTCAGGTGGCTGCGGTTCCTGCCGGTCTACTTGCGGTGCGTCCGGCGGACACGTTCGCCACCGCCGGACAGTCGTCGTTCCTGTTGGATGCCGCGACGACGCGCATGCTCCTAGGCGAGGTGCCGGCGGCGTTTCACGCTGGGGTGCAAGACATCCTGTTGATCGGATTCGCGTTGGCGTGGACGCAGTTCTTGGGATCCGGCAATGCCCCGATGCTGATCGATGTTGAAGGTCACGGCCGCCACGAGGAGGTGGCCTCCGGGATCGATCTATCGCACACGGTGGGGTGGTTCACAACCAAATACCCCATCGCGTTGGCGCTGGATCAGCAGGGTTTAGCGTGGACCCAAGTAGCGGGCGGTGAGGTGGCGCTGGGCGCACTGATCAAAGACGCCAAAGAGAAGCTGCGCGCCCTGCCGGACGGCCTAACCTACGGCCTGATGCGATATCTCAATCCTGATGTGGCCCTGCCCGATTCGGACCCCGCGATCGGATTCAACTACTTGGGGCGCACCGGCACGCCACCGGCACGACCGTCAGCCACTGACAGTTGGCGGATCGATCGGTGGGGTTCGCTATTCACCGATCACGGCAGCGCCGGATTGCCCATGCCGCTGACGCACACCGTGGAGGTCAACGCCGCCGTCACCGACACCGATGCCGGCCTACAACTGCGCGCCGACTGGACATGGGCAACATCAGCCCTGGCTTCCGAGCAGATCAGCCAGTTGAACCGGTTGTGGTTCGCTGCGCTGGGCGGGATCTGCACCCACGTGCGTCGCGGCGGGGGTGGGTTCACGCCCTCCGACTTTGTCCCTGCCAGGTTGAACCAGCAGCAGATCGACGAGCTTGAACACCGCTACCGGATTGCTGACGTGCTGCCACTGACCCCGCTGCAACGAGGCCTGCTGTTTCATGCCGATACAGCGCAGCGGGGTGACGATCCGTACGCGGTGCAGCTCACCATCGATCTGGCCGGCCCAGTTGACCGGGAGCGGCTGCGCGCAGCCGTGCAGACAGTGGTCGGCCGCCATCCGCAGCTAACGGCGCGGTTCTGGCGACAATTCGACGAACCCGTCCAGATCTTGGTTGAGGACCCGTCGGCGCCGTGGCGCTGTGCGGAAGCCAGCTCCGACGAACTGGCTGAGCGGGTGCGCGCGGTGGAACGTGCCGCGGTGTGTGATGTGGGCGATGCGCCGTTGTTTCGCGCGGCGTTGATTAATAGCGCCGTGGATCAGCACCAGCTGGTGCTGACCACTCACCACCTGGTCGCCGACGGCTGGTCGATGCCCATCTTGCTGCGGGAAATCATGGCGAGCTACCGCGGTGAGCGGCTTGAGGTCGCCGGGCAATTTCGCAGCTACCTTACCTGGCTGGCCGGCCGTGATCACGAATCAGCCTGCGCTGCTTGGCATTCGGCGTTGGACGGCCTGGTATCTCCAACGTTGGTGGGCCCGCCGGACCGGCTCGGGGTGGGCCCCCGCGAAATGCAATTTTTCCGGCTGCCCACCTACGTCATGCGAGCAATCACGGAGCTGGCGCGTTGCTGCCACACCACGGTGAGCACGGTGCTGCAGTCTGCCTGGGCGCAGCTGTTGGTGTGGCTGACCGGCCAGCACGACGTGGTGTTCGGTATGGCAGTCGCGGGTAGACCGGCGGAGTTGGCCGATGTCGAATCGATGGCGGGTCTGTTCGTCAACACCGTGCCAGTGCGGGCCCGCTTCACCGCGAATACCACTGCGGCGCAGTTACTGAACCAATTGCAAACGTTGCACAACAGCACCCTCGAGTACGAGCACCTGGCACTGAGTGAGATCCACCGGGTAACCGGTCATGAACAGCTGTTCGACACCCTTTTCGTCTACGAGAACTATCCCGTCGACACCACCGCATCCCTCGGCGCTGCGGACCTGGCCGTCACCGAGGTCAGCCATCACTCTTCCACCCACTACCCGCTGTCGATCCAAGTCGTGCCAGGCGACCAGCTGGGTGTTTGGGTGGCGTTTCGGACCGACGTTTTCACTGCCGCCAGCATCGAGACGCTCGTCAGGCGGTGGCAGCGGGTGTTGGTGGCGATGGCTGCCGATCCGGGGGGATTGGTGTCGTCGATCGATGTGTTGGATGCCGGTGAGCTTGCGTGGTTGGACGAGTGGGGTCACCGGGCGGTGTTGGCCCGGCCGGTCGCGGCGGGGTTGGCGGCGTTGTCGATCCCGGGGTTGTTCGCCACTCAGGTGGGGGCGACTCCGGATGCGGTGGCGCTGGTGTTTGCGGGGCGATCGTGGACATATCGGGAGCTCGATGAGGCCGCTAACCGGTTGGCGCACCGGTTGGTTGGGGTGGGCGTGGGTTGTGGTGATGTGGTGGCGTTGCTGTTTGAGCGTTCCGCGGAGGCGGTGATCGCGATTGTGGCGGTGCTCAAGACGGGGGCGGCGTATTTGCCGATCGACCCGCTGTATCCCGATGCGCGGGTCGGGTTCATGCTTGCCGATGCCGCGCCGGTGGCCGCGATTAGCACCGCGCGGCTGCGTTCTCGTTTGGATGGGCACGACCTGATGGTGCTCGATATCGAGGATCCGGCGATTCAGCAGTGTCCGGGCGTGGGGTTGCCGATCCCGGCCGCAGACAATATTGCCTACCTGATCTACACCTCGGGCACCACCGGCGCGCCCAAAGGGGTCGCAGTTGCCCATCAGACCGTCACCCGAGCCATGGAGACTCTCTTTTTCGGCCTGCCGGAGCCGGCCGACGAACAGGTCTGGACGCAGTGGCATTCGTACGGTTTCGACGTCTCGGTGTGGGAGATCTGTGGCGCGTTGCTGAACGGTGGGCGGTTGGTCGTCGTCCCCGAGGCCGTGGTGGGCTCGCCCGAAGAACTGCACGCCCTATTGGTGTCGGAGCGGGTCACCATCCTCAACCAAACCCCCTCAGCGGTTCGCGCCTTAACGCCCGACGGGCTGGAATCTGTGTCCTTGATCGTTGCGGGGGAGGCGTGCCCAGCAGAGCTCGTGGACAAGTGGGCCCCGGGCCGGGTGATGATCAACGCCTACGGTCCGACCGAGACGTGGTATGCGTCCGCGAGCGCGCCGTTGACCGCGGGTTCAGGAAAACCGCCGATCGGTACCCCCCTGGCGGGAACGGCGTTTTTTGTTTTGGATGGGCGGTTGCGGCTGGTACCGGTGGGTGTGGCCGGCGAGCTGTATGTGGCCGGCACGGGGATCGGGTGTGGCTACTGGCGACGCGCGGGGTTGACCGCGTCGCGATTTGTGGCGTGCCCATTTGGTGGTGGCGGAATGCTAGGACAACGTATGTATCGCACGGGGGACTTGGTGCGATGGGGCACTGACGGGCAGCTGCACCATCTGGGGCGCACCGACGACCAGGTCAAGATTCGCGGATACCGCGTCGAGCTCGGTGAGGTTACGGCCGCCTTGGCGGAGGTAGCCGGGGTTGAGCGCGCCGTCGCAATCGCTCGCGAGGACCGTCCCGGGGACAAGCGCTTGGTGGGTTATGTGACCGGTACCGCAGCGCCGGTCGAGGTGCGTGCGGCCCTGGCCGACAAACTGCCGGCATACCTGGTCCCGGCGGCGGTCGTGGTCATCTCGAGCTTCCCGCTGACGGTCAACGGCAAACTCGACACCCGCGCGCTGCCGGCACCGGACTACACCGACACCGATCGTTACCGCCCGCCGACCACCCCCACCGAGGAGATCCTCACCGCCGTCTATGCCAGGGTGCTGGGCTTACAGCGAGTTGGCATCGACGAGTCCTTCTTCGACTTGGGCGGCGACTCGCTGCTGGCGATGCGAGTGATCACCGCAATCAACGCCACCCTGGATGCAGACCTGTCGGTGCGTACGGTGTTCGAGGCACCCACGGTGGGTCTGCTGGCCGCACATATCGGAGTGGGCAAATCCCGCGCGCTGGCGTTGCGCCCGTGGGTGCGGCCCGCGGTAATTCCGTTGTCGTTTGCGCAGCGCCGGTTGTGGTTTTTCGATCAATTCGAGGGGCCCTCACCGGTTTACAACATTGCGGTGGCGCTGCGGCTCGCCGGCGAGCTTGATGGGCAGGCGTTGCAGGCGGCGTTGGCCGATGTGGTGGCCCGTCATGAGAGCCTGCGGACGGTGTTCGTCGCCGCCGAGGGGGTACCGCAACAAGTGGTGCTGGCCGCTGACCAGGCTGATTTCGGGTGGCAGGTCATTGACGCCACGGGGTGCAACGCGGAAGGGGTGCGTGCGGCCGTTGACGACGTCGCCGGTTATGCGTTTGATTTGGCGGTCGAGATCCCTTTGCGGGCAATGCTTTTCGCGGTGGCCGACGACGAGCATGTGCTGGTGCTCGTGGTGCACCATATTGCCGCGGATGGTTGGTCGCTGCGGCCGTTGATGGCCGATCTGGGGGTGGCCTACGCCAGCCGGTGTGCGGGACAGGCGCCGGGTTGGGCGCCGTTGGCGGTGCAGTATGTCGATTACACGTTGTGGCAGCGCGAGCGCCTGGGTGAGCTGGAGGATCCCCACAGCGGTATCGCTGCCCAGTTGGCCTATTGGGAACGTGCGCTAGCAGGGTTACCCGAACGGTTGTCGTTGCCCACTGATCGTCGCTATCCGCCAGTGGCTGATCACCGCGGCGCCAGCGTGGGTGTGGAGTGGTCGGCGGGGTTGCAGCAGCGGGTGGCCCGGCTGGCTCGGGAACACAATGCGACCAGCTTCATGGTGATCCAGGCCGCGTTGGCCGCACTGCTGGCCCAGTTGTGCGCCACCGACGATGTGCCAATCGGCATCGCGGTAGCCGGCCGCGCTGACCACGCCCTCGACGACTTGGTGGGCATGTTCGTCAACGCCTTGGTCTTGCGGATTCAGATGACCGGCAACCCCACCTCCAGCGAGCTGCTTGCCCAGGTACGAGCACGCTGTCTGCAGGCTTTCGACCATCAAGACGTGCCTTTCGAAGTACTTGTCGAGCGGCTCAACCCCACCCGATCGCTAACCCATCACCCGCTCATCCAGGTCATGCTCGCCTGGCAAAACTTCACCGGGGCCAACACTGCCGGCGATTTGCTGGCGGGATTGAGTCTGGGTGATCTAGAAGTCACACCGCTGCCGGCGGATACCCACGCGGGCCGGATGGATTTGGTTTTCTACCTGGGCGAACGCTGGACCAGCAGTGGCCAGCCGGCCGGGATCGGTGGGGCAGTGGAGTTTCGCACCGATGTTTTTGATGCGGGGAGCATCCAGACCCTAGTTGCGCGGTTGGAGCGGCTGTTGGAAGCGATGACCGCTGATCCTGGACGGTCGCTGTCGTCGATTGATGTGCTGGACGAATCTGAGCATGCCCAGCTGGATGGGTGGGGCAACCGCGCGGCGCTGGCCCAGGCCGCGGCCGCCGGGCCGGTGTCGATTCCGGGGCTGTTCGCAGCCCGCGTGGGCGAAACACCGGATGCTGTCGCGTTGGTGTGTGCGGCGCAATCGTGGACCTATCGAGAGCTCGACGAGGCGGCCAACCGCCTCGCGCATCGATTGGTCGGTGTGGGTGTGGGACCTGGTCATGCCGTGGCGTTGTTGTTTGAACGGTCCGGGCAAGCCATCATCGCACTGCTGGCGGTGCTCAAGACCGGCGCCGCGTATGTGCCAATCGACCCGGCGTATCCCGACACACGGATCGCATTCATGCTCCGCGATACCGCGCCGGCGGCGGCGATCACCACCACCGCCGCCCTTCGCGACCGGCTCGCCGAGCACGAACTGCGGGTAATCGATATCGACGATCCCGCCACTCAGGACTATCCGGCAACCGAATTGCCCATACCCGCTGCAGAGAATATCGCCTACCTGATCTACACCTCGGGAACCACCGGCGTCCCCAAGGGCGTAGCCGTCACCCACCACAACGTCACCCAATTCACGGGGAACCTGAGCACGCATGTGCCGGTAGCGGGTGTATGGGCGCAATGGCATTCCTATGCCTTCGATGCTTCTGTCGAGGAAATCTGGGGCGCGCTGTTACACGGCGGGCGGCTGGTGGTGGTAACTGAACCGGTTGCGCGCTCGCCGGAGGATCTGCATGCGTTGCTGGTGGCCGAAAAGGTCGACGTGTTAAGTCAGACCCCGTCGGCTCTCCGGGCGTTGTCGCCGCAAGGTTTGGAGGCGCTGACGCTGGTGGTCGGAGCGGAGGCCTGTCCGGCAGAACTGATAGATCAGTGGGCGCCAGGCCGGGTCATGATCAACACTTACGGCCCCACCGAGACGACGGTCAACGCGACCATGAGTGCACCGTTGGTCGCCGGTTCAGGAGTACCGCCAATTGGCACCCCGCTTCCCGGAGCAGGCTTGTTTGTGCTCGATCGCTGGTTGCGGCCGGTGCCAGTCGGCGTGCCCGGAGAGTTGTACGTGGCTGGTA
Organism: Mycobacterium simiae; assembly: GCF_008370645.1. GTDB lineage: Bacteria > Actinomycetota > Actinomycetes > Mycobacteriales > Mycobacteriaceae > Mycobacterium > Mycobacterium simiae_A. The sequence continues at coordinate 35,570 of NZ_VTZN01000021.1, read as the reverse complement.
CCGGAGTCGGCGCCGGCTATTGGCGCCGACCAGCCCTGACCGCATCCAGGTTTCTGGCCTGCCCGTTCGGTGGCGCGGAAGCGCCCGGTATGCGCATGTACCGGACCGGAGACGTGGTGCTGTGGCGTGGCGATGGACAGCTCCACTACGTGGGCCGCGCCGACGAACAAGTCAAGATCCGCGGATATCGGATCGAATGTGGCGAGGTCGAGGCGGTGCTGGCGAGCCATCCTCGGGTAGCCCAAGCGGTAGTCACCGCTCGCACCTTCGCCGGCGCGAGCGAGCAGCATTTGGTGGGTTACGTCGTGCTTGATAGGCAGGCGACGCTGACCAGGGAACCGGGCCGGGAAGCGGAGCTGGTGGAGCAGTGGCGGCGGCTGTACAGCGGCGAAGATTCCTCGGGGTTGACGGATGAGGCGCCGAGCCAGCTGGGCGAGGACTTCCGGGGTTGGAACAGCAGTTACTCCGGGGCGCCGATTCCTTTGGAGCAAATGCAGGAATGGCGGGCGGCGGTGGTGAACCGCATTCGCGGGCTGCGCGCCGCGCGGATCTTGGAGATTGGTGTTGGTAGCGGACTGTTACTTGCCCGGCTGGCCCCCGACTGCGTCGAGTACTGGGGCACCGACTTCTCCGCGACGACGATCCAGTCACTGCAAGCGGCACTGGCCTCGGTGCCGTGGTCCAACAAGGTGCAGTTGCGGGTGCAGCCAGCACACGTTGCCGACGGGTTGCCGGTGGGTCATTTCGATGCGGTGGTACTCAACTCGGTGGTCCAGTACTTTCCGAGCGCCAGGTATCTGCTTGATGTCCTGCAGCTGGCGATGCGGCTACTGGCGCCGGGCGGGGCCATTCTTATCGGTGATGTCCGCAACCTGACGCTGTTGGAAGCGTTCACCACCGGAATGCTGTGCGCTGATGGCGCTGATGGCGAACAGGCCCTCGCGCTAACGCATGAGCGGGTGCTTCGCGAGATGGTCGCCGAGCAAGAACTGTTGTTGGCGCCGGAATTCTTTGTCGCCCTGCCGCAGCATCTTCCCGACATTGCGGCCGTTGACGTGCAGCTAAAACAGATGGAGTCAGTCAACGAACTCAGCGGCTACCGATACGAGGTGGTGTTACGCAAAACACCGGTAGTCGTGCGCTCGCTAGCTGACCTCCCAGCCCAACCGTGGGAGCGGTTCGCAAGTCTGACCGCGTTAGGCGAGTATCTACAGTCCCAGCAGCCACCCGGCGGGTTGCGGGTGACCGGAGTGCCGCACAGCGGGATAGGGCCGGATGTGGCGATGGCACAGGCCTTGGCCGCGGCCAGCGAGCGGGTCCGGGCCGCGCAACGGTGTGTCGCCACGCCCACCAGTGACGCGGTGCTGCCGCACCAGTGTGTTTTGCTCGGGAAGAAACTGGGATACGCCGTCGCGGTGACTCTGTCGCCCGTCGCCGGTCTGATCGATCTCATATTCACCCGAGTTGGCGACTCACCCAGTAACGAACCGTCTGCGGCACTGTCCGACTTGTATCTGCCAGCCACCGCACCGAGGCACCTAGGCGACTATGTCAACGACCCGTCGTCACTAGACCGGGCCGCGGAGCTGCGCCGGTATACGGCAACCCAGTTGCCGGGGTATATGGTCCCTGCGGCGATCATGATCGTCGAGGCGTTGCCGCTGACCCCGAACGGCAAACTCGATCGGCAGGCGTTGCCGGCTCCGGACTTTGCCAGTGGGACGGCGCATCGGGCACCGCGTGATCAGCAGGAACAGATGTTGGCCGCGTTGTTCGCCGAGGTTTTGGGGCTGAACCGGGTCGGGATTGATGACGGATTTTTTGACCTGGGCGGGCATTCATTGTCGGCGACCCGGTTGGTGGCACGGATACAAGCCGAACTGCAAAATGAGGTTCCGCTGCGGGCCGTATTCGAAGCACCCACCGTATGCCAGTTGGCCGATTGGCTTGCCGCACATAGCCAAGGGCAGACCCCGGTGGCGTTGCGCCCGTGGGTGCGGCCCGCGGTAATTCCGTTGTCGTTTGCGCAGCGCCGGTTGTGGTTTTTCGATCAATTCGAGGGGCCCTCACCGGTTTACAACATTGCGGTGGCGCTGCGGCTCGCCGGCGAGCTTGATGGGCAGGCGTTGCAGGCGGCGTTGGCCGATGTGGTGGCCCGTCATGAGAGCCTGCGGACGGTGTTCGTCGCCGCCGAGGGGGTACCGCAACAAGTGGTGCTGGCCGCTGACCAGGCTGATTTCGGGTGGCAGGTCATTGACGCCACGGGGTGCAACGCGGAAGGGGTGCGTGCGGCCGTTGACGACGTCGCCGGTTATGCGTTTGATTTGGCGGTCGAGATCCCTTTGCGGGCAATGCTTTTCGCGGTGGCCGACGACGAGCATGTGCTGGTGCTCGTGGTGCACCATATTGCCGCGGATGGTTGGTCGCTGCGGCCGTTGATGGCCGATCTGGGGGTGGCCTACGCCAGCCGGTGTGCGGGACAGGCGCCGGGTTGGGCGCCGTTGGCGGTGCAGTATGTCGATTACACGTTGTGGCAGCGCGAGCGCCTGGGTGAGCTGGAGGATCCCCACAGCGGTATCGCTGCCCAGTTGGCCTATTGGGAACGTGCGCTAGCAGGGTTACCCGAACGGTTGTCGTTGCCCACTGATCGTCGCTATCCGCCAGTGGCTGATCACCGCGGCGCCAGCGTGGGTGTGGAGTGGTCGGCGGGGTTGCAGCAGCGGGTGGCCCGGCTGGCTCGGGAACACAATGCGACCAGCTTCATGGTGATCCAGGCCGCGTTGGCCGCACTGCTGGCCCAGTTGTGCGCCACCGACGATGTGCCAATCGGCATCGCGGTAGCCGGCCGCGCTGACCACGCCCTCGACGACTTGGTGGGCATGTTCGTCAACACCCTGGTGTTGCGCGTCGCTCTGGCCGGTGATTCCACCGTCAGCGAACTGCTAGCCCAGGTACGCTCGGGCAGCTTAGCGGCCTACGAGCATCAAGAAGTTCCGTTTGAGGTGCTGGTGGATCGGCTCAACCCCGTCCGAAGCCTCAGCCATCACCCGTTGGTCCAGGTGGTGTTGGCCTGGCAAAACAACGCCGCCGCGGAGCCGGCGATAGGCGATCTAGAAGTCACGCCCATACCTATCGACACCCAGAGTTCCCCGATGGACCTGGTACTTTCCGTAGCCGAACGCTTCACCGACACCGGTAGACCTGCCGGGATCGCGGGCGACGTCAAGTTTCGCACCGATGTCTACGACCCCGCTACTATCCGGACTCTCATCGAGCGGATCGAGCGGATGTTGGAGGCGATGACCACCGATCCCCACCAGCGCTTGTCATCAATCGATGTGCTCGATGATGCCGAGCGCGCTCACCTAGACGCGATCGGCAACCGAGCGGTGTTGACCCGCCCGGTGTCCACCGCGGCGTCGATTCCGGAGTTGTTTGCTGGCCAGGCTGTGCGGACCCCCGAGACGGTCGCCGTGGTGTGCGGGCAGTGTTCCTTTACCTACCGTGAACTTGATGCGGCGGCTAATCAGTTGGCGCGGCTGTTGACCGACAATCGTGTGGGCCCCGGCGATGTGGTGGCAGTGCTGCTGGAGCCTTCCATCCAGGCCATCGCATCGATTCTGGCCGTACTCAAATCCGGGGCCGCCTACCTGCCTATTGATCCCAACCACCCCGATACCCGCATTGCTTTCATGATCGCGGATGCCGCGCCGGTGATCGCGATTGCCTCCGCAACGCTGCGCGACCGGTTGGACGGCCATGATGTTGTTGTCATCGACGCCGAAGATCCCCGGATTTCGAGTTATCCCTGCGACAGCTTGCCATCGCCGACCCCTGACGACCTCGCTTACATCATCTACACCTCGGGCACCACGGGTGTCCCCAAGGGCGTGGGAATCACCCACCGCAATGTCATCCAGCTGTTTGCATCCCTGGACGCGGGCATAGTACCGAGGGCTGGGCAGGTGTGGACGCAGTGTCATTCGTATGCGTTCGACGTCTCGGTGTGGGAGATGTGGGGTGCGTTGCTCCACGGAGGGCGGCTGGTAGTGGTACCCGAGGCCGTCGTGTGCTCGGCTGAGGCGTTTCATGCCCTGCTGCAGTCCCAACACGTTGACGTGCTCACGCAGACACCATCGGCACTGGGGGAGTTGTCCCCGCAGGAGTTGGCGACTCCGACGTTGGTAGTGGTAGGTGAGACATGCCCGGCTGAGCTGGTACGGCGATGGGCGCCTGGGCGCAAGATGATAAATGCCTACGGCCCAACGGAAACCGCAATGTGTGTGACGGTGAGTGCGCCGTTGACGGCAGGTTCAGGAGATGCGCCGATCGGTTCGCCGGTATCGGGGGCGGCGTTGGTTGTGTTGGATCAATGGTTACGTCCCGTGCCGGTTGGTGTGGCCGGGGAGCTGTATGTGGCTGGTGCCGGGGTCGGCTGCGGATACTGGCGCCGGGCGGGCTTAACCGGGTCGCGGTTTGTGGCTAATCCATTCGGCGGGATCGGCACTCGGTTGTATCGCACCGGGGACCTGGCGCGTTGGGGTGCTGACGGTCAACTGCAGTACCTGGGGCGTGCCGATGAGCAGGTGAAAATCCGCGGGTACCGGGTCGAACTCGGCGAAATTCGGGCAGCCCTGGCCGAATTCACCGGGGTTGACCAGGCGGTGGTGGTTGTCCGAGAGGACCTCCCCGGGCAAAAGCGCTTGGTCGGTTACGTGACCGGAACTGCAGATCCGGTCCAGTTGCGCGCGGCGTTGACCGAGCGGCTTCCGGCGTACATGGTTCCTTCCGCGGTGACCGCGTTGCCGGCGTTGCCACTGACAGGCAATGGCAAACTTGACGCTCGGTCCTTGCCGGCCCCGGAGTACTCCGACACCGGTCGGTACCGGGCCCCATCCACCCCGACCGAGGAGATAATGGCCGACATCTATGCCCAGGTATTGGGCTTAGAACGCGTTGGGGTCGACGACTCGTTTTTCGATTTGGGTGGGGATTCGCTATCAGCGATGCGGGTGATCGCCGCGGTCAACACCAAATTCGATACCGATCTTTCGGTACGCATGCTCTTCGCGGACTCAACGGTGGGAGGCATGAGCCGTCGACTGGGCGAATACGGGGGGCCAGTCGACGAACTCTTCCCACTTGAAACCCTGAACGAGGGCACCGGTGCGCCGTTGTTCTGCATTCATCCCGGCGGTGGCGTTAGCTGGTCGTATCGGGGATTGGCCCAGTATTTGCAGTGCCCGATCATCGGCATCCAGCAAGTCGCGCAGTATGGAGAAGTTGAACCTCAATCAATTTCCGACATGGCGAAAAATTATGCCGACCGGATCCAAGCATTTCGTCCTTCCGGTCCGTACCACCTCCTCGGTTGGTCTTTTGGTGGACTCGTGGCCCATGAGGTGGCCGTCGAACTTCAGCGGCGAGGAGGGTCGGTCCCGCGCTTGATCCTCCTTGACTCTGCTCCTCGCCTCAACGGCAGCGCGCTGGAGCACGATGATGAGCTCGTTGAACGTGAAGTCCTGGAAGAGATCTCGCGATCCAGTGGGCGTGCGGGAGACGTTGTACTCCCGTCCAGGCGGCTGGTTGGGGCACTAATGAAAAACATGAACGCCAACCGCGATTTGTGTCTACAAGAACGTACACCCGGCGTATTCAACGGCGGGGTAGTCATATTTTCGGCCGCACGCAGCGTGAGTGAATGCGATTCACCCCTTCGGCAGAGCTGGCGTCCGTACGTCAACGGCGAAATCACCGAGTGCTCGGTCGATTGCGCACATGCTGACATGCTGACGGCTGAATCTCTAAGTGTGTATGGAGAACAACTCGGAACCTTTCTATCGGCTCGATGAGGCCAAACTGTATCCGGCCAGCCGATAACCGGCTGCTTTAGCCTCGATTTTGCATGCCAGTTGCCTTGGGGGGCGAGTCGACCTCGGGTTAGCCTGTGGCACTGACTGTTTGGTGATGTGGTGTGCTTGACTGGACCCGTGGTCGCTGGGTTGGGCGGCTTTCTGGGGCCTAGCCCCAAGCTAGGACGCCTTCACGAAAACGAGCTCTGCCGACGCGGTCGCCGTTGCAGCGATGATGCCCAGCTTGTTCCAGCCCAGCCCGAATTGAGTGCGGTCGATTTCGGCTTCACCGGATATCCGCACCGAGCCGTCTTCGAAGTCGGTCACGGCGACACGCATTGGCACCGGGTCGGTGATGCTTTTGATGGTGAAGTTCGCCCGCAGCTCCGCGTGTCTGCCTTTGAGCGGATGCAGTGCGGTCACCACCACCCGGATTTCGGGGCAGCGGTCGGCGTCAAAGAAGTCAGCGGACAGCAGGTGCTTGTCGCGCGGGCCTACGCCGGTGCGCAAGGATGCGACGTCGATTTCCAAATGCCCGGACACCGCGCCGTCGTCGGACAGCTCGCCGCGGCCGCTGAACTCGGTGAATTTGCCTTTGACGGCGAACAAGCCCCACATGTTCTTAATCGTGAAGCGGACGGCCGAGTGATCTGGAGCGACCGTCCATGCCCCGACGGCATCGGGATCGTTGAGCAGCGTTTCGAGCGTCGTCATCGTGCCTTACTGTCTACTTGACCGAGCAGCCCCCCGCGTATTGCTTGATCATTTTCCCATACCTGTACCGCGAAGCTGCGTGTTGTGAGCTACCGCCCGGTGCAGGCGGAGCAGGCTCCAGCGTCGCCAGGTCCTGTCGATGGCAGCGGCCACCAGGTACCCGGGCAGCCATGGTGGGGTATCGAAGTCGATGCGGTAGTGCAGGCGGGTACCGCCATCGGGGCGGTCAACGAGTTCGATGCGACCGATGTGATTGCGGACGGGTCCGCGGACGACGCGGTATTCGATCAACCGGCACGGTCGGTAGCCGACGATCTCTTCTTGGATTGGCCAGAGTCCAAGCACGCGCTGCGCTCTGACTGAGCGCAGGCCGTCGGGTTCGCAGCGGTCCAGGCCGTCGCGCACTCGCCGTTGGCGTACCGGCCACAACGTCGACCATTTGCGACTGAGGACTTCAAAGACCCGAACGGCCGGTGCATCGAATTCGACGGTGTAGTCAAGTCGATGACGACGTGTCGAGTCGAGTGTATCGGTGTTTACCGACGGGAATTCACCGGTGCGTGTGGTCAGCCAGTCTTGGAGAAACGGAAACACATCGGCGGCGGCGGCGGGGTGCAGCAGTGTGCTTTCATGCGTGTGGTTGCGGCCAAATCCTTGGCGGCGCCCGGCCGATTGCACCCGCCGGTCGGTGCTGGCAAACAAATTGGCGAGCCGATCACAACGGCTGGGCGGAGCAATCACGTCCCGCGGAGCGGTGAATGCGAGCACCGGTAAATCGACCATGCTCAGCGATTCCGATAACTCGCCCCAGCTCCGCTCCGCTCGTCCCCAGCAAATCGCATCCTGAAGGGCGGCGACCGGTTCGTTTTCCGGCCCCAGCCGCAACCGCCGCGCCGGGAAAGAACCTCCCCAGATGCGCCCTCGCACTGTCGCGGCGACGATCGGGTTGGCCAGCAGCGGGATATCGATGGCCGCGTTGAACAACACAAGCCCCGCGAGCTGAGTTTGCTGCATCGTCTCGGCGACCGCGCGGGCGAGCGCTACACCGCCGAAGGAATGACCTATCCAAAACGCTGGGCGGTCGTTGGCTGCCGCCACCAGCTCCTGCACAGCCGGCATGTCGACGTAAACCAGCTGCTCCCAGCCCGCCCGAGTCCCCGCTGCTGCCGTAATACCACCGGTTCCGCGCCGCTCGACAATCCATGCGTCAAACCCGTTGTCCGCCAACATTACCGCCAACCCACCGCCGTCGGCCCACAAGTAGAGCCGGCGGTTGTCGAACATGCCCGGAACCATCACCACTGGCACCCCGTGGCCGTCACCGACTCGCGTCACCCGAAATCGTCCACCGTCGGCAACGGTCAGTGTGGTGGCCTGCACGCGGTGTCGTGGATGTTCTTCGCCGGTCCAGACAGTGGAGCGGGTGTACGTCGCCATCGCTGCCCCTCTTGCTCGAAACTGCGTCTACGACGTCCGATGATGCCACGGTCCGCAAGTGCAAAGTTTCGCATCAAGCAAGAATCTGTTCTTAATCTTCTGCTAGACGCCTATTTTGGGGAGGCATAATGTGGCTTCGCGACCGGAAGAGCGCTGCAGCACATCGGCGATCTCGCCGGCAAGTACGTCTCGCTTCGGTCGTAACGCGTGGTGAACGGAAGGGCTCTAGTGCATTTCTCGGTATTGCCGCCAGAGGTCAACTCGGGGTTGATGTTCGCCGGCGCGGGCTCAGGGCCGATGGTGGCGGCCGCGGAAGCTTGGAACGGGTTGGCCAGCGAACTCGAGTCGGCGGCCGCCGGCTTTTCTTCGGCGACGTCGGAGCTGGTGGCCCAGTTCTGGCAGGGACCGGCGGCGCGGGCGATGACGGGCGCCGCGGCGATCTACGCTGCTTGGCTGAACGCTGCAGCGGCACAGGCTGGGCGGACGTCGAGCCAAGCCAACGCGGTCGTGGCCGTGTTCGACGTGGCGCGCGCAGCTACGGTGCATCCGGCGTTGGTGGCGGCCAATCGCTCCGAGCTGATGTCGTTGGTGCTCTCGAATGTGTTCGGTCAGAATGCACCGGCGATTGCCGCTTCCGAAGCCAACTACGAACAGATGTGGGCCCAGGATGTGGCCGCAATGTCGAACTATTACGCGGGCGCGTCGGCAGCGGCCGCGTCGTTGTCTCCGTTCGACCTGACGCCGCGAGGCCTGTATATCAACGTCCCGTACATCGGGGGCACCATTAACCTGACCCCCGGCAACCTCGGCGCCTTCAACCTGGGCCTCGGCAACATCGGCTTACTGAACCTGGGCAGCGGTAACACCGGCAGCTACAACCTGGGCAACGGCAACTTCGGCCTGCTCAACCTCGGCAGCGGAAACGGAGCGTCGGGAAGGGGAGACGCCGGGGCCCAACTCCTGGCTAGGTTCAACCTGGGCAGCGGCAATATCGGTGATTACAACCTGGGCAGCGGCAACTACGGCAACACCAACCTGGGGAGCGGAAACACCGGCAATGCCAACGTTGGCTTAGGCAACCACGGGCACCTCAACCTGGGCAGCGGGAACGCGGGCAGCGAAAACTTCGGCTCCGGCAATACCGGCAACAGCAACCTGGGCAGCGGGAACACCGGCAGCGCCAATCTGGGCCTCGGGAACACCGGCAACACCAACTTCGGTAGCGGAAACACGGGCTCTAACAACGTCGGCAGCGGCAACCTCGGCGTCGCTAACCTTGGCTCCGGCAATCATGGCAACACCAACATCGGCTTTGGAAACAAGGGAAACAACAACATCGGCTTCGGGCTGTCCGGTAACAATCAAATCGGCATAAACTTCAACGGGCTCAATAGCGGCACCGGAAATATCGGGCTCTTCAATTCTGGCAACGATAATATCGGCTTCTTCAACTCCGGCGACGGCAACTGGGGAATCGCGAACTCGGGTCAGGGCGTCGGGCCACTGAGCCTACAATTTGGCACTTCGGGCGTGTGGAACACCGGCGTCGGAAACTCCGGTTTTCTCAACACGGGCGTAGCGAACTCTGGAAGCTTCAGCACCGGCTTCTTCAACTCGGGCATCACCAACACCGGCCTGTTCAACTCCGGCGCCACCAACACCGGCCTGTTCAACTCGGGCGCTACCAACACCGGCCTGTTCAACTCCGGCGCCACCAACACCGGGTTCTTCGACTCGGGTACCGCGAATTTCGGCAGCTTCAACGGCGGCAGCACCAACACGGGTGACTTCAACTCGGGCGACATCAACACCGGCTACGGAAACTCCGGCGGTGTCAATACCGGCATTCTGAACGCGGGCAACCTGAACACCGGTCCGGTCAGCCCCTTCGATCAACACGTATTGAACTCAGGCTTCTCCAACGCCGCCGATGGAGCCTTTGGCCGTGGCGGAGTCAATCAATCGGGTTTCGCCAACCAAGGCCTCAATAACTCCGGCATCGATTCTGCCGACAACATCACCACTATCATCGGGGGCCAAGTCATCCAGGGCACCATTGGCTCCTCGGGCTTTGAGAATCATGGCAACTTCGGTTCTGGTTTCCTCAACTCGGGGGCCTATAGCTCAGGCTTCCGAAACACCGGCCCCACCTACACCGGCCCGGCCCATATGTCCGGATTCGTCAACAGCACAGGACAGTACATTTCCGGCTTCTTCAACGCGGGCACCATCACGGAAGGAGTTGTTGACACGTTCAACTCGGGCTTTGCGAACCTGGGCAATCAGGTATCCGGGTTGTTCAATGCGCAAAACCAAGAGTCAGGCTTGTTCCACTAGCGAGACACCCAGTTGGCCGGTCACCGCGGGCCTTCGATGCTGGGGTGAGGGGATTGAGAGCATGTCGTTTGTGATCGTGGCTCCCGAGTTCGTCGCGGCAGCAGCGACAGAACTAGCTCGGATTGGTTCGACGCTCAGCGGAGCCAACGCGGCTGCGGCGGTTTCGACGACGGGGTTGCTGGCGGCCGGCGCTGACGAGGTGTCAGTGGGGGATCGCAGCATTGTTCGTGGCGCATGCTGAGAGCTATCAGGCGCTTGGTGCCCAGGCGGGCTTGTTTCATCAGCAGTTTGTGAGCGTTCTGCACGCGGGTGCGGGGTCATATGCCAGCGCCGAGGCGGTTAACGTCGAGCAGAATGTGTTGAGCGTGGTGAATGCGCCCACCCAGATGTTGTTGGGCCGCCCGCTGATCGGTGACGGGGTCAGCGGCGCTGCGGGGAGCGGGGCTAATGGTGGGCCGGGCGGGATCTTGTTTGGCAACGGCGGGGCTGGCGGTGACGGCGGGATCGGCCCGGTCGGCAACGGCGCCAGCGGCACCGGCGGCACCGGCGGCACGCTGCTCAGCCACCCCGGCGGCTAGCCGAGCAGGGGCGCCAGCTCGGCCGGGTCAAAGTACTCGTCGATGCGATTGATCCGGCCTTGCGCGTTCAGCTTGATCACGATGCACACCCGCAGGGCAATCGACTGGCCGGCCCTGCCTGTCGCGCGTAGCACGTGTTGCTGGACGAAACCGGCGCCAGGCCCACCGGAGACCGGGCCGAAGATTTGACGGTCCAGCAGCTGATAGCGACGTTCGGTGGTAACCGAAATGAGCCAATCGATGACGCGTAATGCCCGGGCCTTGTCATTGTCCCGACGGGCTCCGACCCGCCACACCACGATGTCGTCGCTCCACATCCGGTCCACGGCCGCCCGGTCGCTGTTCTCGATGGCCGCGAACAGTTGGTCGGCCACCTCGGCAATGGCCTCGGCCGTGAGTGCGGGCATCTGGCTGGTTCCTATCCGCTGTCGTATCCGGGGTGGGCGACCGCCAATCGATGTCTTACCAGAGTGCGTAGACAGGCGGTGACCTCCTCGGCGCGGCCGTCTAAATCGCCGGCGCGGATAGCAGCGGCAAGGCCGGCCTCGTCGACAAAACCCAGACCGGCCAGCGCGGCGCCAACTCCCGATTCCCCAGGGCTGAGCAGCTCGCGCTCGACCATGCGCAAGGCGTTGGCGGCGACCCTCGTATGAAAGCTGACCTGTCCAGTGGTCGCTGCGCGCACGTCGCCCTCCAGGAACTCCGCGACAGCGGCCACCAGTTCAGCCGCGGTCGGACGGCCATAGAGCCCGGTCATGACTCACCTCCTGGACTAGCTCCAGCAGGTCCCATTCGGTCTCACAAACCCGACGGCCGATCGTGGCCAACTCCACCGAACGGGTCTGCCCGCTCAAATGGCGCTCCGCCTGGTAACGACAGATGACTCCCCAACGCAGCGTGGCCAGCACCTGCCACCAGCGAAACACCTCTCGGTCGACGGCAGCCCCGCCGGCCTGCTGGTAGGCCTGCAGGAAATCCTCGATGCTGCCCAAGCCGCCGGCGGCGTGGCTGGCCGGAGCCCCGAACCGCCACGCTCGCACACAGAACCAGGCCAAATCCTCGTATGCCTCACCGACGTGTACCAACTCCCAATCCAAAACGGCGGCCAGGTCGGATCCGTCGACAATGAGGTTTCCCATCCGGTAGTCGCCGTGCACCAGGACCGGCGCGGAGGGCAGTGGCCGATGGGCCACCAGCCAGCGGAACGCCCATTCGAAGGTGGCAGTGGTGTCGCCCATGTCATCAAGGCGCTGGCGCCACTGCACCATCGGGTCCTCGCGGGTAAGGCCGGCATCACTCGAGTCGGCCCGGTGAATCGCGGCCAGTGCCTGTGCGCACTGGCGCAGCAGCCGCTGCCGTCCTGAGCCATCCAGCCGGCGCTGGATGCGCCGGACGATGGTCTGGCCGGCGACCGCTTCGCAGATCAGAAATGGATTGCCCAGTGCCGCCACGGAGTCGCTGGCTGCCAGGATGGTCGGCACCGGCGCCCCGGCGGCTGCGGCGGCGGCCTGCATGCGGGCTTCGAGCTCCATGCCGGCGTGCACATCGTCGGGCGGCCCGATGCGCAGGATCAGCGACCGACGGCCGTGCTCTGTGACCGCGTCGAACGCCCAGGTAGTCCTGCTGGCCCCGCCAGTGAGTGCTTGCAGGCCCTCGACGGTCACCGGGGCGCCCAGCACCGGGTGCAACAGCGCGGGCAAGCCGTCCAGGCCGGTCACTTTTTGCCGAACTTGAACAACCGCTGCGCCACCCGGCGTATCTGAATCTCCTCGGCGCCCTCGGTGATCCGGTAGCGACGGTGATGACGGTAGATGTGCTCGAACGGCTCATGCCGGCTGTAGCCGACGCCGCCGAAGACCTGCATGGCCCGGTCGGCGGCCTCACACACCAGCCGGTTCGCCCGATAATTGGCCATCGCAACTTTGTCCGACACTTCCATGTGGTGATTGCCGTCCAGTTGGTCGGCCGCGTAATACACCAGCAGCCGCACCATCTGGGCCTCGGTTTGCAGTTCGACGAGGGGCCACTGGATCCCCTGGTTCGCCGACAGCGGCTTACCGAACACCGTGCGTTCGTTGGCATAGTCCACGGCCCGGTCGATGCAGTACTGCGCGGCGCCTAGGCTGCTGGCTGCTTGCCGAATCCTGTTCTCGTGCAGGAAATTCTGGCCAACGTCGAGGCCGCGGTCCACCTCGCCCAGCACCGCGTTGTTGGGCACTCGAACTTCGGTGAGCTCGACCTCTCCGTGATCGGTAGGCATGTTGAACGTCCACCAGTAGTACGGCACGGTGAAGCCGGGGGCGGCGGTGGGCACGAGGAACGCGGTGATGCCCCGGGCCTGACCGGGCTCGCCCGAGGTGCGGGCAAACACCAGGACATGGGTGGCGCGGTGCACGCCGGTGATAAACCGCTTGGCGCCGTTGATCACCCAACCTTGGCCGTCCCGTTCGGCGTGGGTCTCAAGCCAGGTGGCATCCGATCCGTGCCTTGGCTCGGTCAGCCCGAATGCCAGCGACCGCTCGCCGGTGATGAGCGCCTCGGTCCATTCTTGCTGCTGCGCGTCGGTGCCAAACCGGTCCATCATGATCACCTGCGCGAAGTTGCCGACTATGGAGGACTCGTTCTGCAGGTCGTTGTGCAGGCCCAAGCCTTTGTGCGCCAAGTGCTCCCGGATGACAGCCATGTCGACGTTGCTTCCATCGCGACCGCCGAACTGGGACGGCAGGCCGTAGCGCAGCCAGCCTGCCTGGTCGGCGCGTCTGCGCATCTCGGCAAGCAGGTCCTCCCACTCCCGCCGCGGAATACCACCGTTGTCCCAGTCGGTGCGGGCATGCTCGCGGCGCTGGTCGAAGTACTGGATATGTTCGCGCTCCAGCGGCTTGATCTCGGCCTCGATAAACTCATCGATCTCGCAAAGGAGACTCGGAAGGTGTTCGGGCAGAGTGAAATCCACGTCTATATCTCCTTAGGCACCGTACAAGGTTTTCTTCCAGATCGTCGACAAGGTCCTGATCGCTTCCTCATCGCTGATGTCCAGGCCGAGTCCCCGAGGGCTCGGCGTGCCGACGAACACGGTGGTGAAGTTTTCGAACAACAACGCGATGGCCGCCGCGGTGTGCTCCGCGTTGAGCTCCGTAGCGTAACCCTGCTCGTGGGCGCGGCGCACCGAAGCGGCCACGATGTCTATACCTAAGCGCCGGAATTGGTTCTGGACATCGGCGAAGCGCTGCTGGGTGGCGGCCAGCTGAGCAACGGCAATCATGATGCCGATGTGGTGTTTGAAAATACTCCAGTAACCGGTGACCACCGAGGTGAAGAACGCGTCGTCGTCAGGGGTATCCGGCAGGTGCACGCTCAGCCCGGAAGGGGCGACGACGTCGTGCAGAAACGATTCCGCCAGGGCCGCCAGAAGATCTTCCTTGTCGGTGAAGTACCGGTAGAACACAGCTGGCGATTTTCCCGCCGCAGCTGTGATATCGGCGAGCGTGGTGCCGTGAAAGCCGCGCTCGGCGAACAGCTTCCGGGCCGCCTGTTCGATGGCCTGCCGAGTTTGGCGGCCTTTGGAACTGAGCAGTTCGACGGGCATCAGTTGCGGATCCGGTCTCCCGCGCGCAGCAGTGCACTCGGCAAATCATGGCCGACAACGGCTCTGGCGACTTCAGCGGCCCCGATTGCCGCCTTCAGGTCGACGTCGACTTCGAAACCGCTGTCGGTCAGCAGATACACCAAATCTTCGGTGGCGATATTGCCGGTGGCGCCGGGCGCGAACGGACAACCACCTAGTCCGCCGACCGAGGCATCCAGCCGGGTGACACCGGAGCTGACCGCCGCATACGCGCTGGCCAGCCCGGTGCCGCGGGTGTTGTGGAAGTGCCCGCCCAGCGGAATGCCGCCGATCACTGGAAGCACTTGTGCGATAAGGGAGCTCACCCGTCCCGGGGTAGCGGTACCGATGGTGTCGGCAATGGAGAACCGGTCTACTCCGTGGTCACAGGCGACCGTCGCGATGTCGAGGACCCGCTGCGGTGGGGTAGGCCCTTCGAACGGACAGTCCCACGCCGTGGCGACGACGATTTCGACGGAGACGTCGCTGTGATGGGCGATGGCCAAGATCTCGCTGATCTGGTTGGTTGCTTCGGCACTGCCACGCCCGACGTTGGCCTTGCTGAACGAGTCGCTAGCCGATACCACGTATTCGATCGAGCGCAGGCCCGCGGCGATCGCGCGTTTGGCACCGTTTGGACTGGCCACCAGCGCCGAAAACTCGATGTCGGGGTAATGGCCCAGTTCGGCCGCGAGTTCGGCGGCATCCGCCATCGACGGCACCTTCGACGGTGACACGAACGCGCAAGCTTCCACCTCGCGGACCCCGGTGGCGGCTACCGCGGCCAGCAATTCCAGTTTGGCGCACAACGGGACTGGTTTCTCGATCTGTAGGCCGTCGCGCAGCGCCACTTCACGAATGGCCACGTGCTGGGTCACAGCACCCCCTCGGTCCGCAATTCTTCCAGCTCGGCGGTGCTCTTACCCAGCAGCCCGAGATAGACATCGGCGTTATGTTGACCCGGTCGCGCGGGGCCGGCGTGGCGGACCCCGCCGGGCGACTCGGAAAGTACCGGCACGATCCCCGGCCCGAGAACGTTTCGTCCGACCCTTTCGTCGTAGTGCTCGACCAGCATGCCGCGGGCCCGCAGCTGCGGGTCGTTGACCACCTCCGCGACCGTGTTGATCGGCCCGGCGATCACTCCCGCGCGAGAAAGCGTTTCGATAATCTCGCCGGGTTGGCGCTCGGCTGCCCAGGCGCCGATGATCTTGTCCAATTCATCTTGGTTGCGTCCCCGGGCACCGTGGCTGGCGAATCGCTGGTCGGTGACCAATTCCGCGCGCCCCATTGCGGTGCACAGGCGGTCGAACACGGTGTCCTGATTGGCCGCGATCACCACCCAAGACCCGTCGGCGCTGCGGTAGATGTTGGACGGCGCGATGCCCTCCAGACGGGTGCCTGACGGTCCGCGCACCACCCCGGCGGCGTCGTAATCGGGAATCGTGGATTCCTGCATAGCCAAACAGGATTCGGTCAGTGCGACATCGACCACTTGGCCTTTGCCGGTGACTGTACGGCGGTAGAGGGCAGCCAGTGCGCCCTGGGCGCCGAACATGCCGGCCAGGCTGTCGCCCAGCGACAGCGCGAGCCGGGGCGGCGGCCCGCCGGGGAAGCCGTTGAGATGACGTAGCCCACTGACCGCCTCGGCCACCGAGGCGTACCCGGCTTTGTGCGCGTCGGGTCCGCTCTGGCCGTAGCCCGATACCCGAACCAGAATGATGCCCGCATTGCGCGCGCTGAGGATGTCGTAGCCCAGGTTCCACTTCTCCAGCGTTCCGGGCCGGAAGTTTTCCACGACAATGTCGGATTTCTCGACCAGGTCGAGAAACAGCTCGCGTCCACGGGGCCGGCGCAGGTCTAAAGTGATGGCCCGCTTGTTGCGCGCGTGCACTGTCCAGAAGACGTGGTGCCCGTCGACTTCGGCCTGGCCCCAGGTGCGCAACGGGTCCGGGGCAGCTGGGGGTTCCACTTTGATGACGTCGGCGCCCATGTCGCCAAGCAGCCGCCCCGCGAACGGGCCGGCGATCAAGGTGCCGAGCTCGAGTACCCGGACGCCGGTCAGCGGTCCGGTCATTCGGTGCTCGCAAAGTCGTGTCGGATCAGCCAGTCGGTGACGACGTCGACAGCCTGGCGCAGCTTGTCGCGCTGGCCCGGACCGGCGTAATAGTGTGTAGCGCCGGGGATTTCGTACTTCTCCTTATCGGAATGCCCGATGGCGTCGAAGAGCCGTCGAGTGTGGCTGGGCGTGCAGGCGTCATCAGCCAGGTTACCGATCACCAGCGCGGGTACTGCCAGGTCCCGCGCGCATGCCACGCCGTCGCCGCGCGCGTCGTCGTAGCTCCATTGCGACAACCAGCTGCGTAGTGAGCAGAAGCGGCCCGGCGTAGTGGGACTCATGTTCACCACCTGCGGGTCACCCAGGTAGCAGCTGCCCGGGGTCCGTTCGTTCGGGTCGACGCTAGGGTCTATCCACCGTGGGTCGGCCATGGTGCCGTGCACAACGAAGCAGAACTCGTCATCTGGGCGGCCCTGGGCGGACAGCTCGGCTAACCTGCTTTTGACCCATGCAGTAATGCGGCGGTTTCGGTCGATCTGGGCCTGCCGGTATCTGGCCAAAAATTCCTGGCTGTAGGGCGGCTGGTTGGGGTTGTCCGGGTTGTACAGATCCAGCTCGGGATCGCGCTTGGTGGGGTCGGATTCGTCGAGGATGGACGCGTCCAACCATTCGGTCAGGGTGCCGTGTCTGCTGATGTGGGCGGCGAGCAACATGATGCCGTCAGCTGTCGCTAGGTCTAGCGCGGTGAGGTCGGGACCGTCTCCCGACGGGCTCGACCTGATCGTGGGCTGTTGAGCCTGCTGCTGGTAGAACACCGAGAGCGAACCGCCGCCGCTCCATCCGGCCAACACCACCTTCTGGTAGCCCAACCGAGTCTTTGCATCCTTGATGCACTCACCGAGGTCCTGGACCACCTTCTCCATCACCAGCGCCGAATCGGTGCCGCGGAATCGGCTGTTGCAGTAGATCACGTGATGGCCGGCCCGGGCTAGCGCACTGACCATCGGCAGGTAGGCGCCGCCGCCGATCGGATGCATGAACACCAGCACCGTGTCCGAGGGCGTAGTGGGCTTGAGCAGATAGCTCTCCAGCACGGTGATCTCGGCCAACCCGCCATATGCGTCACGGACACCCGAATCATTCTGGAATGCGATGAGATAGGGGATTCGATCGTATTCGTGTTCCGTCGTCATGATCAGTGCTGCCCCAGATCGTGGGCCAGCACCTCAGCCGACGGGGTTAGCCGCCGGCGGGTGTCGATGGCGACGACTTGCCAGTCGACGGTGGAATACTCGTCGAAGCTACGGCGCGCATGTTGGCGCGCCCGCTCCGGCAGGCCGTGGTGAACTCCCTGCGGCGCATGGGAAATCATGCCTGCGGGCATCGGGACGCCGTAGAGCGAGCCGCCGTGGAAGAAGGCGACCTCGTCGTAGTCGACGTTGCGGTGATACCAGGGCGAGCGCTCGGTGCCGGCAACGCCTTCAGCGGGTTTGGGTAGGAAGTTCATCACGTAGACACCTCTGGCCTGCATGAACAGATGCACCGTCGGCGGCAGGTGGACGCTGTCGGAGGTGATGACGTTGTAATCGGCGATGTTGAACGTGAACGCGAAATTGTCACCACGCCAGCCCTCGACGTCGATCGGATTGTGTTGGTAGAAAAGCGTTGTGGGGCCGCCCTGGTGGACCAGTCGGACCTCATATTCGTCGCGACCGTCCAGCCCTAAAGCGTTGTCGATCGGCGCCGGCTCGGGGATGGTGGCCTGCGCCGGGTCGAAGGGGAAGTGGCGTCCCAGCGGGCCGGGTGGGGGTACCCGAAACTCGTTGCTGGCCTCAATCATCAGCAATGTGGTCTCGTTATCCGGCGCGTGGCGCCAGGTGCACGCCTTGGGAATGTAGATCCAGTCGCCCTCCCGGTAGCGCAGCGGCCCGAACTCGGTTTCCAGCAGACCGGTGCCTCGGTGCACAAAGCACAACAGGTCTCCGTCGACGTGGCGGGCGTAATACGGCATCGGTTCGTGGCGGCGGCTCAGCAGCACGCGGCACTCGTCGTTGCTGAACATCAGCAGCGGCCCGCCGTTGGCATCGACGGCGTCACTAGGTTTCAGCTCGCCGGCCAACATGTCGACAGGACACAACGGGCCGACAACTCGGTACGCGGTGGGATCATGGCGACGGTAGATGTTTGCGGTCCGGCCCACGAAGCCACCACGGCCCAGCTCGTCGTCCTTGAGGCCGTCGAGGTCGGCGTGCAGGCGCCGTGGCGTCCTGCCTTTTCGCAGGTGGACGAAGGATTCCATGCGTGAGCTCCCAGGGATCGAACGACCTTCGACGAGGTCCGCGAAGCAACGAAAGTGAAAGTGACATTACTTTTTGTTTTCGACGAGCGCAAGACCTTGCGCTGAATCACTGAGCGCCAGTCTGTCAACCAAAGTTGGCGAAAACGACAACTAATGGCGGCCTCAACAGGGCATCAGCGATGCCCCGGCCGATGTCGGTGGCTAGCGCTTGCCGTCACTGCCAGGCGGGCTGAACACGACTGGGGTAAATCCGTTGGCAACACTCGGCACGGTGACAGAATTGTCAACGCATGCGGCTATCCGATCGCTGCCAATACGGGGTTGCTGATATTTCTCGGCTTCTTCCTCTACGCTTGCTACGGGGCGGCCAAGTCGATTGCCGGCGATTTCGCGAATCTTGTTTAAGCTCTGCAACTTCTAGTCGCGTAGGCGCACCACAACCTTGCCTTGGGCGGTGCGGTTCTCCAGCGATGCGACCGCCGCGCCGGCTTGCTCGAGCGGGTAAACCACCGGCTCGGGGGGAGTCAGCTCGCCCGAACTGAGCAGCTGTTCGAGTGCGCCCCACTGCTGCGCCAACGCGCCGGGATGGGTCAGTGTCCACGCCCCCCAGCCAACGCCAACCACGTCAATGTTGTTGAGCAGCAGCCGGTTTACCTTGACCGTCGGTATCTCACCGCCGGTGAAGCCGATGACCAGCAGGCGTCCCGCTGGGGCTAGTGAGCGCAGGGAATCGGTGAACCGGTCGCCACCGACCGGGTCGACGACGACGTCAACGCCGCGACCGCTGGTTAACTCCTTGACCGCGTCCCTAAATCCCTCCGCCAAAACCACATCGGTCGCCCCGGCCGCCGTCGCGATGGCACCCTTGTCTTCGGTGCTGACCACCGCGATGGTGCGCGACGCCCCGAGCACTGGCGCCAGCCGCAGCGCCGACGTGCCGATGCCGCCGGCAGCCCCATGCACCAGTACAGTTTCGCCGCGCTGCAACCGGCCACGGACACTCAAGGCGAAATACACCGTCAGGTCGTTGAACAGCAGGCCGGCGCCGGCTTCGAAGCTCACATTGTCCGGTAGCGTGAACACCCGGTCGGGGGAGAGTACTGCGACGTCGGCCATACCGCCGGTAAGCATGGTGAGGCCGACGACTCGATCGCCGGCGCGCACGCGAGCACCGTGCGGGGCTGATCGAACCACCCCAGCGATCTCGGCTCCGAGTACAAACGGTGGCTCTGGCTTGTACTGGTACCGGCCGCGGGTAAGCAACGCGTCCGGGAACGCCGCGCCGGCAGCATGGACATCGACCACCACGCCGTTGCCGGCGGGTTCGTCGATCTCTGCCAACTCCACCGCATCCGGGCCGTCCAGTCGAGTTACCCGTATCGCGCGCATGCCGCCTCCTTGTCAAGCCGCGTCAACCGCTTTCAGCCCCGACGTCCCAATCTAGAACGCACCGCTACCCGTGCCACAGGCCGCCCCGCGAACGCGTCGGCTCGTCGACCGGCAGACCAGGAGCAGCGCCGTGGACGCCGCCGCCCGCGATCACATCGACGGCGTACCCTGCTCGAAGAGGCTGGCCGTCGCATAAGGTCGGCGGGCAGGAGGAAACTGTCGTGGCGACCGTTGTTGTCCACACCGGCGCTCAGGCGGTGCGGTGACTCAACCGACGCGGATCCTCATTACCGGAGCCACTGCGGGCATCGGGCTGGAATGCGCAACACAGCTGGCCTCGGGAAATCACCTGGTGCTCACGGGACGCAGTCAAAGCAAACTCGAAGCCGCGGCGGCTCGAGTGTCCAGCGCCGGCGCAGCCCGCGTGGACACCCTGGCCTGCGACTTCGCCTCGCTGAATTCCGTTCGCGCACTTGCCGCTAAGGTGCGGGATAACTATGACCATATCGACGTCCTGATCAACAATGCTGGCACGGTCTATGCCACACGAACCGAGACGCAGGACGGTTACGAAGCTACCTTCGCCGTCAACCACCTAGCGCCGTACCTTCTCACCGAGCTGCTCAAGCCGCTGATGATCGCCAGCGCGCCCGCGCGGATCGTGATCACCGCATCGACCGCTCACTATCGGGGCACCTTGGACTTCGACGATCTCGGGTACCGCCATGGCTACAGCACGATCAAGGCATACTCGCGATCCAAACTCGCCAACGTGCTGTACACCCGCGACCTGGCTCGCGAGTTGGCCGACACCGGGGTGACGGTGAACGTGCTGCACCCGGGGATGGTGGCCACCAATATTTGGGACAGAGCACCGTGGTTCGCGCGACCAGTTCTGGCGCTGGTGAAACGATTCACCATGATTTCGCCCGAGGAGGGCGGTCGCCGTCTAGCGTATTTGGCCGCCGACGCCGGCTTGGCGGCCACAACCGGACAGTACTTCGAGGACAACACGACTCGGGAGCCGTCCGCGCTGGCCCTCGACGATTCCTTGGGGCAGCAGTTGCGGGAGCAGTGCGATCGTCTGGTCGGACTGTGAGAGATCGACGCCCGTCTGCAAACGACAAATCCACGCCGGCAACGACTTTGTCGCGATGAGGTGGGCAGAACGGACACCCTGGCCCGCAGAGAGTCCTGTGACTACAGTGACAGTTGCTCGCGGCGCCGACCTCAAGGGGTCAGTGTGGCTCTCGGTCACTTGAGTTCAGCCGACGACAAACCCAACAGTCGACGGGCGACTACCAGCTGCTGTATCTGCTGAGTCCCCTCGAAAATATCCAGAATCTTCGAGTCGCGCGCCCACTTCTCCAGCAGCGTCTGCTCGGAATAGCCCGTGGTGCCGGCCAATTCGACGCTTTTACAGGTGACGTCGCTGGCCATCCGGCCGGCCTTGGCTTTGCTCATCGACGCTTCTTTGGAGTTGGGGATGTTGTTGTCGGCCTGCCATGCAGCACGCAAGGCCAACAAGTAGCTGGCCTCCCAGTCAGCCTCCATCCGCAAGAACTCGGCTGCGGCTGCGCTTTGGACGCACGAGGGTCTGTCGTAGTCGATCTCGACCCCGGCGTTGGTCAAAATCTTGCGGATCTCCTCCAACGCGGCGCGTCCAACCCCGACGGCCATGGCGGCAACGATCGGCCGGGTGTTGTCGAAGGTCTCCATGACCCCGGAAAAGCTTTTGCTGACGTCGATTTCAGGGTTGCCTAGTAGGTTGCCTTTGGGGATGCGGGCGTTGTCAAAACGGATTACCGCAGTGTCGGAACCCTTGATACCGAGTTTGTGCTCAAGCCGCTCGACCGTGACACCGGGATGCTCGCGCGGCACGATGAACGACTTGATCGCCGCGCGGCCCTTTGACTTGTCCAGGGTTGCCCACACGACGATGTGGGTGGCGCGCGATCCGGCGGTGACGAAGATCTTTTCGCCGTTGATCACATACTCGTCGCCATCCAGCGTGGCGGTCGTCGACACAGCGGCCGAGTCCGAGCCGAATCCTGGTTCGGTGATAGCCATCGCGGCCCACACCTTGCCCAGCCGCTCAAGTTGCTCTTCGGTGGCTACCGCGGAGATGGCCGCGTTGCCCAGACCCTGGTAGGGGACCGTCAACATCAACGCGACGTCCCCCCAGCTAGCCTCCAGGGTTTGCAGCAGCGCGGCCATGTTGCCGCCGTTGTGGTTGTCCCCGCTGGACTCGGTGTCGCCGAGCGCGTCGGCGCCGGCGAAGGCAGTCGACTTGGCGTCCGCCACGCCTTCGAACAGACTCATCATCGTGTCGAGCTCGACGGGGTACGCGTGTTCCTTCAGATCGTACTTGCGTGAGACCGGCCGCATGATTTCGGCGGCGCCCTGATACGTCAGTGTCATCACGGCTTGCAGTTTGCGAGGTAGTTCCAGATTGATTGCCATAACTAGACTTTCGGCTCGTTTCAGATAACGATTCAGATGACGACAACACCCTCGGCGAGGCCGATGACCCGTAAATCGCGGTACCAGCGTTCGACTGGGTGCTCCTTGGTGTAGCCGTGACCGCCGAGCAGCTGCACCCCGTCCAGGCCGATTTGCATGCCCTTGTCGGTGCCGAGCCGCTTGGCCAGCGCAGCCTCGCGAGCAAAGGGCAGGCCCTGGTCGGCGCGGGACGCGCCGCGCCACGTGATGAGCCGTAGTGCGTCCAACTCGATCGCGATGTTGGCGCACATGAATGCCACGGCTTGCCGACGCGCGATGGGCTCGCCGAAGGCGTGGCGTTCCTTGACGTATGGGATGACGTAGTCGAGCACCGCGTGTGACGTGCCGACCGCCAACGCGGCCCAGCCCAGCCGGGCCAGCGCGATCGCCTCGGAGTAGTCGTCGTCGCTGGCCTGGTCTTCGCCCAGTCTGGCGCTCAGTGGGACAGACACCCCGGAGAGCTCGACCTGGCCCAACGCGGCGGCCCGAATGCCCATACTCGGGTCCGCTTTCACGGTCAGCCCTTTGGTCGACGACTCGACGATGAACAGCGCTGGCTTGCCGTTCAGCTGGGCCGCGACGATAAGAAGTTCGGCCTCGGCCGCCGCCGGGACCAGCGATTTCACGCCGTCGAGCCGGTAGCCCGAGGGGGTGCGCACCGCGGTGGTCTGTAGCCGGGTGGGGTCGAATAACGGTTGCGGTTCGGCCATAGCCACACACGCCTGCGGGACGTTGTCGCCGGCGAACTCGGTGAGGTAGGTGGCCTGCTGATCGGAGCTGCCCCAGCGGGTCAGCGCGGCCGCCACCCCACCGGGGGCCAGGATCGGCAACGCCAGTCCCATGTCGCCGTACGCCAGCGCCTCGGCCACCAGCACGTTGGTCACGCTGGAGCGATGCTCGGCGATCCCGTCGAAGTCCTCAGGAATGTTAATCGCGGTGATGCCCAATTCGGCGGCCTTGGTGATGAGGTCGGCCGGATAGGTCGCGGCATCGTCGGCGTCGTGCGCGGCGGGACGCAGTATCTCGGTGGCGAACTCATCGACGGTCTCGATGATCATCTTCTGGTCGTCGTCGGGGGTGAGGTCGAAGTAGTCGCTGCCGCTGGGCTGGAGCCGGGTCGGGCCACCCCGGAGGTTCTGCACCCGCTTGAATTGACGGCTGGCCGCCCCGGCTGTCGAAAATACGGTTTTCACGCCGTAGCGCAGGGACCGGTTCAGTGGATCGCGCAGGTGGTATTTGTCTAAAAATTCCTGGCCGACGATCGGGGTGAGGACCGCCAGCGCGACGTCGATCCCGGTCCGTTTGTGCGGCTGCAGGCCGACACCGGTCGTGCGGCCGCGTTGTTTGCTGGGCGGCCGCGATGAGCCCGAATCGGGGCCGGAAGCAGGTGTAGCAGCGGGAAGTGTGTCGGTCATGTCAGCAGCCTCGGTCGTTGGGGCAATGCGGATGAACGCTATCTTACTCCGGAGTAAGATAGCTAGCACGTGTTGCATACCTCACACCACAACAAGCTGGTCAACCAGGCAGCCGGCGCCGGCTCCGCTGTCCGGCCGGGCCGGCATACCACCGCGCCAACTGGAATCCGCACGCTGAGCAGCGTTCGTCATCGGTTGAGGCGTAACGCCGCACGGCATACCAGTCGCGATGACCAGTGTCGATCCGTACTGGTTCCTAACCGTCAGGCTAGTTCGCGTAAAGCCTCCCCAGGACCGGTCTGTGCAGCAGGCCGTTGGTCGCAACGGCGCTGCCGCCGTGCGGGCCGGGGGTGCCGTTCAAGTCGGTGAGTTGCCCGCCCGCCTCGCGTACCAGGATGTCTAATGCCGCCAGGTCCCACACCGACACCTCAGGTTCGACAGCGATATCGACGGCGCCCTCGGCCACCAGGCAGTAAGACAGGAAGTCGCCGAAAGCACGCACCCGCCACAGCGCATCGGTTAGCTCGATGAAACGTTCGCGTAAGCCGCGCTGCTCCCACCCCGACAGACTCGAAAACGATAAGCTCGCCGAATCCAGTTCTGCCACTGAGGAAACCGACAGCCGGCGCGGCTGGGTGCCGTTGACTGACGCAAAGGCGCCGTGGCTGTGCGCGGCCCACCACCGGCGGTGTAGCGCGGGCGCGGTCACGACACCGACGCACGGGATGCCATCTTGGAGCAGGGCGATCAAACTGGCCCACACCGGCACACCGCGCACGAAGTTCTTGGTGCCGTCGATCGGGTCGATGATCCACTGCCGCCCACTGAAGGTGGTTGTTCCGCCGAACTCTTCACCAAGGATACGGTCGCCGGGCCGTTCTCGCCCGAGTGTTTCACGGAGCTGTGTTTCGACCGCGCGGTCGGCGTCGGTAACCGGGGTCAGGTCCGGCTTAGTGTCGACATGCAGGTCGAGAGCGCCGAACCGGGCGCGCGTCACCGCGTCGGCGCGGTCGGCGAGGTCCAGCGCAAGGCGCAGATCCTCCGCAGTCATGCGAGCAGTCCTACCATGGCGGGGTGGGATGGGAATGGGGTGTGCTCTTCATATTGGTTGCGGTCCTCGCGGTGTTTCTTGCTCCGCGGTTCATTCGCCCCGGCCCGCGCGGCGCCCTGGCCAGCGGCACGCTGTTGGTGACCGGTGTCAGCGGGCGACCGGAGGAAACTGGCGAGCAATTCGTCACCATCTCCGGCGTCATCAACGGACCCGCTGTCAACGAGTACGCCGTGTATCGGCGGATGGCCGTCGACGTCGACCAGTGGCCGGCCACGGGACAGGTGCTTCCGGTGGTGTATTCGCCAAAGAACCCCGACAATTGGAATTTCGCGCCGGCCGAGCCGCCATCCGACTAAGGAGCCGACTCACCCGGCCGCCGGCGGATGTGCCATCACCGTGAGTCGGACCCCGTAGCGGGGAAGCACGCCGGAAGCTCGCGAGGGCGCCGGCACCGCCATTCCCGGAACACCCGGCGTGCCGGCAGCGGCCTCTTCGGTTCCCGTAATCGTGGTCAAGCCGGCGGGCGCCAATGCCGCCACGGTCCGCGTCGCCGGCGCGGCCCAGCTCGCCGGCACCGACAGTTGCCCGATCGAACCTGCCCGGCCCGCGCTGGCGAGCACAGCGTTGGGCCCCAGTCCTGCACCGACCGGCTGTTGCGCCGCCGCAAGCACCGAAGCCTCGGCTGGCAGGGTCTCCGCTGCGCTGGTCAACAACGGCGCCAAATCGGCTTCGTCTCCGATGA
This sequence comes from Mycobacterium simiae, assembly GCF_008370645.1. Lineage (GTDB taxonomy): Bacteria > Actinomycetota > Actinomycetes > Mycobacteriales > Mycobacteriaceae > Mycobacterium > Mycobacterium simiae_A. The sequence goes on along the minus strand of NZ_VTZN01000021.1, from coordinate 9,594 downwards.
TGCCGTCGGCGATCGACTCGACACTGTCAATCGCGCTGAACGTCGCGTAGATGGCGAAGATGGCATCGAGCACGGCGAAGTCTTCCGGAACAATGCCGGTGGCCCATGCCTGCAACCCCTGCAGGGATTGGCTTACGACCGCCACCAGCTGTGACACCGGGTCGGCGGCGGCTGCGCTGGCGTTGGCTTGGGCTACCGCGGCGCTTTGAGCGCTCAGTCCAGCCGAGTTGGTGATCTGTGACGGGGAGGAAAACGGCACTAGCTGCGCCGCCGCCGTCGAGCTGCTGGCGTAGCCGTACATCGCGGTGGCGTCTTGGGCCCACATCTCGGCGTACTGCGCCTCGGTGGCCGCGATCGCTGCCGTGTTCTGACCGAAGAAGTTTGTCGCTATCAGGGCCATCAACTGGATGCGGTTGGCGGCGATCACCGGCGGTGGCACCGTCATCGCAAATGCCTGGTCGTAGGCTGCCGCCGCGGCCATCGCTTGCATGGCTGTCTGCTTGGACTGGGTGGCGGTTGCGTACAGCCAACTTATGTAGGGTGCGGTTTGGGCTGCCATCGACTCCGCCGCGGGACCGTACCAGTCCAAGGCGACCAGGCTAGACACCACCGATTCGTAGGTCTGGGCGGTGGTGTCCAGCTCGGCGGCCAGCATGTCCCAGCTTCCAGCCGCCGCTAACATTGAGGCCGCGCCCGGACCGGTGTACATCCGAGCGGAGTTGACCTCGGGTGGCAACAGGGCGTAATCCATTGTGTCACAGCTCCTTACCTTCTTGCTTGCGTGTGATGAACTGGCCGCGATCGGCTCGATGTCTTCGTGACTGAGTGCGGCATTGACGGTGTCGTGAATTGCGGGGAGGCTCGGTCTATGCGGGCGATCCATAGCCCAAAACAGCAGTGGGTCAGCGCTATTGCGGACCCGCGGCCGTCAGAACTCGCTTCCGGCAGCACCGCTTGCTGACTGGTGGGGCGGGCCATTCGCGGAGGGCATGTGGGTGACTTTCGGTTTCGGATGCCCTGGAACTGGCAAGCCGCAGCCGACCACGCAGGCCGGTTGCACTGAATATTAAGCGACGGTCGACAAAATCAAGGTCGAATTTCCTAAGACAAGATTAAGTTCGACCACGGCGTGCTTGGGCACGTCCGCGTCGCGCGTCGACGTCGGTACCATGCTGGTGTGCTGCGGGTATCCGGACGACACGGCGCCCAGGTAGCGCAGGCGCGGGTCTAAGAAAGAGCTGTCACCCGGCCGCCGGCGGGCGCGACATCACCGTGAGCCGAACCCCATAGCGGGGTACGACACTAGAGGCGCGCTTCATTGTCCCCGTTGGCATCCCGGGTGCCCCTGGCATGCCGTGATCGGCTACTTCAGTACCCGGTATCGTGGTCAAGCCGCTGCCCGATATCGCGGCGGCGGGGCCGGCCGAGGGTGCGGTCCACGACGGCGGTACAGACAACGGCCCGATCGAACCCGCCCGGCTCATACTGACAGTTACCGCGTTCGACAGGCCGGCGCCAGCACCCTTTTCCGCCGCAGAAAATACCGGGGAGAGCCCGCCTGGCACCAACTCTGCCGGATTCTCCCCGGTGCCTAACAATCCCAGGCTGTTTTCGGCGCCAATGATCCCGGCGGCAAACGACTCGACATCCTGCGAGACACCGACCGTCGCGTATACGGCGAAGATGGCGTCAAGGATCGTGAAGTCCTCCGGGAGGATGTTTGGCCAATCCCCCACGGCCTGCAGTGCTTGGGGCACCAGAGCAGACAACCTCGACAACACCGTTGCCGCGCTTCCGGTGGAGCTGCTGACGGCTTGATTGACCGCAGAGCGTTGTGCGGGTAGCCCGTCGGGGTTGGTGCTCTGTTGGGGTGAGCAGAACGGCGTCAGCTGGGTCGCGGCCGCAGAGTTGGTGGCGTAGCCGTACATCGCAGCTGCATCCTGGGCCCACATCTCCGCGTACTGCGCTTCGGTAGCTGCGATTGCCGCGGTGTTCTGGCCGAAGAAGTTGGTAGCGATCAGCACTTGGAGCTGAGCGCGATTTGCTGCGATCGCCGGTGGCGGAACCGTCATCGCGTAGGCCTGCTCGAAGGCTACCGCCGCCGCTCTGGCCTGATTGGCGGACTGCTCGGCCTGCGAGGCGGTGGACTGCAGCCATTCCACCAAAGGGGTTGCAGTGGCCAGCATCGCCGCCGATGCCGGGCCCCACCAGTACATCGCGGTGAGGCAGGAAAGCACCGAGCCATAGCCATCGGCCGCCGACGTCAACTCCACGGCGATCATGTCCCAGCTTCGCGCAGCCGCCAGCAAGGAGCCGGGCCCGGGCCCGCTGTACATCCGCGCGGAGTTGATCTCCGGTGGCAAGAATGCGTAATCCATTACTTCACAGCCCCCCTAGGCTGGCGGTGACCTTGCGGCGGATGTCGGTAAACGCCCAAGAACCGGCGCTGGCTCGCGGGGTTGTCACAAGCGGGTGGACCGCGTGGGGCGCCGACCACCAGAAGCGTTGCCATATATGGCAAGTCGGGCCGCGGCCAGCCTACAACAGATCAACGGTTGCCAAGGGGCAGCTTTATCTAAGGGATCAGTATTCGGGGGGCCTTTCATCCCGTGCCCGACGCATAGCAGCAGGTTACAACTGGTCTGCGCCACAGTAGGGCTTCAGGTCGCCGCAGCTGCGGACTTTTGATCACGGGGACGTTAAGCCGAACTTTGGTCTTGTCGGTGAGTTCGCTCACCGCCGGCTGGCATGTGCTTAGCCACTGTGGTTGACGCTGTCTTTGCCGAACCTGGTAATGCCCTCCAAGATTTCAGGGTGGCGTAAAAACGGCGCGATGATGTCGACCGGTAGCGGGAACACCACCGTTGAATTAGGATCCGCTCCCAACTCGAGAAGCGTCTGTAAATAGCGCAATTGCAACGATCCGGGGCTCTTGGACAATATCTCGGCCGTTTGCCGTCACTTCTCTGATGCCTGTAGCTCGCCACGGGCGGTGATGACCTTTGCGCGTCGCTCGCGTTCGGCCTCGGCTTCGCGGGCCATTGCCCGTTGCATCGACTCCGGGAGCTCTACGTATTGATTTCGACTACCTGCACCTGTACATCCCATGGTTCGGTCGTCTTTTCGATGATGCTGCGCAGATCGTTGTTGAGGTCCTCCGGTGTGCCAGCAGCGTATCTAGGTCCACCCGGCCCGGCAGTGATCGCAGCGTGGTCTGTGCGATCTGCACGCTAGCCACCGCGTAGTTCTCTACCGGCAGTATCGCTTTCATCGGTTCCGTCACCTGGTACATGACGACGCCGTTGACCCGGGCTGGCAGGTTGTCGCGGGTAATCACCTCCTGAGGCGGAATGGTCAACGTGACCAGCCGCTGGTCGACTCGGACCATCTTGTCCACCAGAGGAATCAGCAGCCGCAGCCCGGGCTGATAGTGTGGGCGCACATGGCTCATCCGAAACACCACTCCGCGCTGGTACTCGCGCAGCACAGCCAGCAAGGGCACGGCAAGTGCAGCCAGCATGATGATGCCGACAACCCCTGGCACGATGACACCGATCACGGCACCGGTCATGATGACTTGTCCTCCTTGCCTTCCCATCCGCCCCAGCGGGTGGAATAGCGGTCAATAACGGCGGCCATCTGGTCCTCCATCGCGGTGCGATGCGGCAGATGGTCGGGCAGCGTTGGACGGGGTGCTCGACAGGTGCCGGGCGAGCGGCAGCCCCAGCAGCACGACGACTGCCGTGGTGCCGGTCAAAACCAGCGCATAGGCAACCGAATGACTGGCGATCAACGTCGTCAACGGCAGCACGATTCCGAGTGCGGCTACGCAGCAAGCGATTCCGCACCTCCCGGCTGATCTCGCGCCCATGACCGGATGTAGTGCTACGGGGCGACGCCCTGCGCCCATCCTCTTCCCACGAGGGGACGCGATGATTGTTGACCGGACTGGGATGCGGACGATAGCTGCTGAGCAGCCTTTTTGAGCTCTCCTGAAGCGCCTGTCGGGGCGACTGGCGGTGTCGGCGGGCGCATCACACATGATTCACATGCCGAGTCGGCGCATAGCATCCAATTTGTCTAACGCAGCACTGGTAATAGGCACTGGTAATAGCAAAGGCTCGCCGCGTGCCGTTCATAGGGACCAATGGCACCGATATCGGGACCAATGCCCCTGGAGACTCCCGGTTTCTGGCCAATAACGTGCTGGTTAGCCAACGCCCTCAGCAGAGGAGGCCCGATGAGCAATCCGTCCGCTCCGGCAGTCGTCGTCGGTATCGACGGATCGAAGGCGGCTACCCAGGCGGCGCTGTGGGCGATCGATGAGGCGGTCGGTCGGGATATTCCCCTGCGTCTGGTTTACGTCATCGACCCGCTGGAGCCCTCAGGCGGCGATGGCCGCGCTGGTCGCCAAGGCGCGGCGCACGCGGCATTATTCGATGTCTCCCGCGCTATCGAAGCTACCGGGCATCCAGTCAAGGTTGAGACCGAGGTGTTGCGGGGAAGGCCGCTCGCAAAGCTGATGGAGGAATCCCGATCGGCGGTGATGGTTTGTGTGGGGTCGATCGGGCTCAACCACGCCCGCCGGGGCGAGGGCTCGCTCGCGGCGACCCTGGCTGGGGCGGCGCTATGTCCGGTTGCTGTCATCCAGGCATCCCCCGGCGCATTAGCAGCACCCAAAGTCAACAGGGTCGTCGCGGAAGTGAACAACGGTTCGGTGCTGCGACATGCGTTCGAAGAGGCAAGGCTGCGCAAAGTCCCGCTGCGGGCCCTGTTCTTGCGCATAGCCGAAACACCCACCGAGTCCGACGACGGAAACCGTTTGGCGCAAGCTCAACTGAGCCGCCGCCTAGCTCGATGGACGCGGCTGTACCCCGGTGTTGCGGTCGAGTCGGCCATTATTCGAGGACATGCCTGCCGTTACCTGGCTGCCAACGCAAAGCCGGACCAGCTTTATGTCACGGATTCGCACGCTGCGCAGCTGTGCAACGTCTATGTGGCGGGATGTTCGGTGCTCACGGTGCGGAGCGGCAACCTGTAGGCAAGCGGATGTCAGGAGCAAGGCCTTGGTAACTGTCTTCTTGGTCGACGATCACGAGGTGGTGCGGCGCGGCCTGATCGACCTGCTCGACGCGGACCCTCAACTCGATATCGTCGGAGAGGCGGGCTCCGTCGCCGACGCGATGGCCCGGATTCCGGCGGTCAAGCCGGAGGTGGCAGTGCTCGACGTCCGCTTGCCCGACGGCAACGGCATCGAATTGTGCCGAGATTTGTTGTCCCGCATGCCAAATCTACGCTGTCTGATTCTGACATCCTACACCTCCGACGAGGCGATGATGGATGCGATTCTGGCTGGGGCCAGCGGGTATGTGGTCAAGGACATCAAGGGAATGGAATTGGCTCGCGCTGTTAAAGATGTGGGTGCGGGGCGGTCACTGCTCGACAATAAGGCCGCGGCGGCGCTGATGTCCAAGTTACGCGGTGCCACCGTCAGGCAGCCGGACCCGTTGTCAGGTCTCACCGATCAGGAGCGGACGCTGCTGAGCCTGCTAAGCGAGGGTCTCACCAATAAGCAGATCGCCGATCGGATGTTCTTGGCGGAAAAGACGGTGAAGAACTACGTGTCGCGACTGCTGGCCAAACTGGGTATGGAGCGCCGAACGCAGGCCGCGGTCTTCGCAACGCAATTGAAGCGCTCGCGCTTGCCTGGTGATTAGATAACGCGCAGCATGATTGAAGACAGTCTTCCCGTCGAGGCGAGCACCGCCTTAGACGATATGCGTCCGCTGCGCCAGACGCTCTCCCAGCTACGACTGCGTGAACTGCTGGTTGAGGTGCAGCACAGGGTCGAGCAGATCGTGGACGGCCGCGACCGCCTCGACGGGCTAGTGGAGGCGATGCTCGTCGTCACCTCGGGTTTAGACCTTGACGCCACCTTGCGCACGATTGTGCACTCGGCGACCAATCTGGTCGACGCTCGCTATGGCGCCCTGGAGGTGCACGACCGGGACAAGCGGGTGTTGCAGTTCGTCTACGAGGGTGTCGACGACCAGACCGTTCAGCGCATCGGCCACCTACCTCAAGGCTTGGGGATCATCGGCCTGCTTATCGACGAGCCCAAGCCCTTGCGACTGGACGACATCTCGTTGCATCCGGCCTCGGTGGGTTTTCCGTCGAACCATCCGGCCATGCGCACCTTTCTCGGGGTGCCGGTTCGGGTGGGTGACGTATCGCTGGGCACGTTGTATCTGACGGACAAGACCAACGGTCAGCCGTTCAGCGACGACGACGAGTTGCTGGTTCAGGCGTTCGCGGCGGCCGCGGGTATCGCCATCGCGAACGCCCGGCTTTACCAACAGGCCACCGCGCGGCAGTCGTGGATCGAGGCCACCCGCGACATCGCCACCGAATTGCTCTCCGGCGCCGAACCCGCAACGGTGTTCCGGCTTGTCGCCGAGGAAGCGCTCAAGCTGACCGAGGCCGATGCGGCCCTGGTGGCCATTCCGCTGGACGAGAACGCGCCGGCAGTCGACGTGTCGGAGCTTTTGGTGATCGAAACCGTCGGCAGCGCTGTGGCTTTCGCTGGCGGGCGAACCGTTCCAGTGGCGGGCACCGCACTCGAAGATGTCTTCGGCAACAGCACGCCGAAACAGGTCGACGAGATCGGCTTGGACGGTCTTGACGTGGCGGGTCCGGCTCTGCTGCTGCCGCTGCGGGCTACCGACACCGTCGCCGGCGTCGTTGTGTTGCTGCGCCACAGCAGTCCAGGACCCGCTACCGATGAACAGCTGGAGATGATGGGTGCCTTCGCCGATCAGGCTGCCCTGGCCCTTCAGCTGGCCAGCTCCCAGCGTCGGATGCGCGAACTCGACGTAGTGACCGAGCGGGACCGCATCGCGCGTGATCTACACGACCAAGTGATCCAACGGCTGTTTGCCATCGGTCTGGCGTTGCAAGGTGCCGTGCCGCGGGCACGTGTTCCCGAAGTCCAGCAACGACTCTCGGAGGCGATAGACGACTTGCAGGGCGTCATCCAAGAGATCCGGACGACGATTTTCGACCTGCACGGGGCGTCACAGGGCATCACGCGGCTCCGGCAGCGAATCGACGCCGCCGTCGCCCAATTCGCCGGCTCCGGGTTGCGCACGACAGTCCAATTCGTCGGGCCGCTATCGGTAGTGGACAGCGCGCTGGCTGATCAGGCCGAGGCGGTGGTCAGGGAAGCGGTCAGCAACGCGGTACGGCACGCACACGCGACCACGTTGACGGTTCGGGTCAAGGTGGACGACGACTTCTGCATCGAGGTGAGCGATAACGGTTGCGGGATGCCCGCTGAATTCACCGCCAGCGGCCTGACTAACCTACGTCGTCGCGCCGAGGAGGTCGGTGGTGATTTCACCGTCGAGAGCACAGCCGGCAACGGGACCGTGTTGCGCTGGTCAGCCCCGCTCCTCCCATAGCTGCGGAGGCCATTCGACGACTTCGGCGAGTTCGCGTCGCGGCGTTGCCGGCAAAGGGTCGGCGTTGATCGGCGCCCAGCCCACTCGCAGCAGCATCTGTGGGTAGCTACAGGCGCCGAACACGTCCGCCCGCACGGCTTCGCGCGTCTTCTCGATCTCCAACGGTTCGGTGATCGGGGAACCGACGTCGAGGCGCTGCCGCGGCGCTTCTACGGCCGGGCCTGCTCCGACCAGCTGCTGCGGGAGCCGTTCGCCGAACTGCGGGCTAGCGGCCTGGAGGCGCACCTGCCGATCATGTGCGACTTCTGGTAGACCGTCCTATTCGGTGCCGGACTTTACCGGGTTGCGCTTTGACTGCGCACCGAGACCTCCACGAGCGGACTCCACTGCGCGATCACCACTTCGTCCGCTGGCTGACCATCTCGAACGACACAGTTGATGCGATGTATCGGGGCCCGGCGGTCGAGCGTACGAAAGTGCAGGGCGCCAGAATCGCCTGGGCCCTGCACCGCCGGCTCAACGGCTTTGACACTCGCGAACTCGACGCGCTGATCGTCGTTGAGCTGCGCTCACTGAACTGCGTCACGCAAACGTTTCGGCGCGGTCCGGCTCCGGTCCGAACTTGAAGTGACGGCCCGTGATTTCGGACGGGATCACCCGCATGTAGTGGAGCTTCAATGTCGCGATCCACGGCGACAATTTGGCCTGTTCGGCCCGCTGGATCTCGGCGTCAGTTTTCAGTACCTGTGCCCGCCCTTTGACGATCACGCTCCAGCCTTCGGTGGTGGTGTGATCGTCGGCCTCGAACGCCACTGGGCTATTCGTCACGGCGAGAAAGAGTTTGGTACCCTCCGCTGTTCGGAAAAGCACGGTGCGATCCTGCACAACATAATTGACCGGGAAGATTTCGGGCTGGCCGGCAATGCTGGTAACCAGCCGGCCTAGTGCGGCGCCGCTCAGCAGTTTCCAACTCTCGTCGTCTGACAGATACGTAACTGGGTCGTCGAGCATCGACTTAACCTTTCTCGGTCGTTTGGCGGATTTCCAGGACGCGGTCTAGTGGCCGCCGCGGGGTGGGAGCAAGAAGGTCGTCGATCGGCGGTGTGATGCCGACGCGGATCAAGACTTGGGGCTCGCCACGTTGGCCGATCATGTTGCGGACGATGTCGCGGCTTTCGCTCGATTCGATCAGATGGGACAACGTGCAGGTCGCCAAGCCGGCCATGGTGCATTCGAGTAACACGCTGGATAGCACTTCGCCGCAACGCAATACGTCAGCCCGGGTGTCATCAGGTGTCGACAGTACAAGGATCTTCGACCAGTCCGCGGTGATTCCGGCACGGCGATCCTGGTGACTGCGGACCGGGAAATCCCGGGCTACGTCGACGCGGAGGCGTTCGGTGTCGGATGCCAGCGCGCTTGGTGGCACGCCCTCAGCTAATGCGAATGGTGAAGTCCACCAATCAAGTTCGGCATGGTACGACGGATCATCGCGTCGCAGTGCTTCGCTGAGCTGTGACGCCTGCACCAAGTGTGGCCGTTGCTCGTCGGCGAGGACATGCAGCAGCGCAGCGTCATTGTCGACGATGCCGAGCAGGACGGGTTCGAAGAGGTGCCAATAGCTGGGGCGGTCAAACGGAAGCCGATCGGTGCGCCGCTGCAGAATCGCCTGGGCGCGCTTATGCTGGGCGTCGCTGACGTGATCGATGGGGCTGAATTCGACTGTGGCCAAATGGTCGAAGTTCTTCGGATCGGGGAAGCGAGTGATGCTGGCCTGCCAGTGCGCGGCAGTCACGGCGATGCGGAGGTGGTCGAGCACTGCGCCGCAGCTCATGAGTGCTTCACGGCCGGAATGGTCGGTGGCTGGGACGGTTCGGTGGCGATCGACGAACAAGTGAGCGGTGCGGTCTTTGGCGTTACCTTCGACTACCCACCGCCAGGGTTGGCTGTTGTGCACCGACGGCGCCCGGCAGGCCAGCAGCACTGCCTTTCTGAGCACCTTGGTCTCCACGCGCTGGGACGTTACGGTGGTGTTGTCGTGGCTCGGTAGGGTCATTCGTCATTCGAGCAAATGCCTTGTGTCACGGTCGGTTCGTAGTAGTCGGCGGCGGGGATCCTGGTCGGTGGGCGTGGT
>NZ_VTZN01000209.1 GCF_008370645.1 Mycobacterium simiae | reverse complement strand
GCGCCGCCGTCGCCGTACAACCACCCGCCGGCACCGCCGGCCGCCCCCGACCCCGCCGCCGCGTTGGCGCCGTTGCCGATCAGCGGGCGCCCGGTAGCCGCGAGGAAGGGCGCGTTGATCGCGTTGAGTAGCGGACTGGTTATCGACGCGGCGCTGGCGGCCTCGGCGCCGGCATAGGAGCTTGCGCCCGCGGTCAGGGCCCGCACAAATTGGTCATGAAACGACGCGGCCTGCGTAGTCACTGCCTGATAGGACTGGGCGTGAGCGCCGAACACCGCCGCCACCGCCGCCGACACCTCATCAGCGCCCGCGGCCAGCACCACCTGGGTGTTGGCCGCCGCCGCGGCGTTGGCCGCGCTGATCGCCGATCCGATACCCGCCAGATCCGTGGCTACTGCCGCCATCAACTCCGGCACCGCGATCACAAACGACATCGGACACCTCCCATCAGGTCATGACCCAATAAGCCAGGACGACCCGGAAGATGCCCGGGTCACCATCGACCATTGGGCAGAAGAATCGTATCGCCGTACAGGCTGCGAAATCCCGATTTCGCTTTGATCATGGAAAATGCCCGCATAGCCGTCCGTTCTCCGGTGTCCTCCCGTTGACCGCTTCCCGTGCAAGTCATGCTGTCAAGCCCGGAGCTGGCTGGGCACCTCTTGGGCACATCTGAGGTCAGCCGAGGCAATTCCAGGAAATGACCACAAACGTCATTCCGCAGCTGGTGGCCGGTTCGACATCGCAACTAGGATCGGTTCAACAATTCGATGCTGACAGGAGGCTCCGCGCTTGTGGTGATATGCGTCCCTCCAGCGCGGCGCGAGGTCGCGACCGGCGCTGACGTTGTGTTCGCGGAGCTTCCCTGACGCCCCTGTAGCTCATCAGGGATGCCGCCGAGTACCTGGAAATTCAGCCGCTTCAGCCGCTCACGGGTAATCGGCAGCTTCCTCCCCGCTCGCAGTGCCTCGTCCATTCCGTAGATCGCCCCGAGGACGTTCTGCACCTGGCGTTTCGGATACTGGCGCAACTTACCAACGTGGGCGGTGCCCTTGGCCGCAATCGGCTTGACCTCCGCCTCGGACAGTGTGCTGCCCGCAATAGCCGTCGTAGCCTGCCCGCCGCGCGCCAGGTAGACCGCGCTCATCTCGTCGGCCCGCGCTGGCTTTAGCGGCACACCGGTGAGATGTTGGCACTTGCTCTTGGCTTCGCATAGGTCGAGCCACATATCGCGGGTAAGCAGGTTAATGTCGAACCTGGCCCCGACGCCCTGGTGGCCTCTGGTGGTCGCCCACCACGTCTGAACTGTGCCCCGCCTGAACTGTGCCCCCGGCAGGATTCGAACCTGCGACACCGGCTTTAGGAGAGCCGTGCTCTATCCCCTGAGCTACGAGGGCGGACGGGGTGAGCTTACCGGGGCGGGGCTCAGCGCAGCTCCGTGATCACCTTCGCGAAATTGTCCACATGATTGTCTTGCACAGTGAAAAACGTCACCCCATACCTGTCGCGGTACGCCGTCAGCGTGTTGGCTATCTCCCGCGGCGACCCACTGAGCACCGAGGGCAACGCCAACAACTGCTCATTGGATAACTGCGGCGAGTACCTGCGGGTCATCGACAAATCGGGCACGCGTTGGCCTTCCCTGGGTACCGCTGTGATCGCGAGGTTGAGCTCCAGCGCGTCGAACCGCTCGCCCGCCGCCTGCCGGACGAAACCGACGCGCTCGGCCAGCGGATCGTCGGCAGCGTGGACCGGCGAGCCGGTCAGCCCAACGATGTCGGCATGCTGGGCGGCCAATGTCAGTACCTTGTCGCCGTTCCCGGCGATCAGGATCGGCAGCTCGGGGTGCTGGTCTTTGAGGTAGGTCGTCACGTGCTCGAGGTGGTCCACCCGCGCTCCGGCACTGGGGTAAGGCAGTTCGGCGGCGTCGAACTCCTCCCGGACATAGCCGGTGCCGAGGCCAACCTCAAGGCGGTGGTCACTAACCAGGTCCAGGGCCTCGACATCGCGACTCAGCAGGGCCGGCTTGTAGAAAGCGGCATTGAGCACATACGTGCCCAGCCGAATCTTGGACGTGACCATGGCGGCCGCAGTCAGCGTCGGAAACGGTGCTGCGGCGCCAAGATGATCGGGCACGCAGAGGACGTCGAAGCCAAGAGCTTCTGCGCGCTTGGCCTTCTCCTTTAGCGCCGCAATCGATTTGATGGAGCGCACGCCTAGCCCGAACCGAAAATCCTTAACCATCAATCACCTTTGTCTCTTACCAGCAACGCGCCCCGGCTACCAGAGCAGGTAGCTCCGGTGGCATGGGGGTCGAAATCGGTGACCATAGGATGTCCGTCGGATGCCGCAGTGCATACACCGATGCGCCGGCAGCATCAGCGGCTCACTCCTGGTTCGCTGAGCAAAGCCGAAAGTGGTTGCGGTGCAAGCTTGGACGTGGCTGCCGACATCGACAGCGGCCAGTGCGCAGCATCCCAGCGGTGCAGAAAGTCGATCCAGCGTTGCGGTAGCCCATGGTGGAAGGCGCCGGCGATGATCCGCGGCAGATAGCCGGGCCGGGGCGGACCGGGCGTCACTCGGTGGTCGACGTAGACCCAGGCCGTTGTTGGCCCGTTATCGGTATGCACGCTCAGCCGCTCGCGCCGGTAACGGACCGGCACCCCCTCGGCACTGTCCAAGGCGGCCAAGTCACAGTCGGAAACTTGCCACAGCACGCCGTACACCCGGGTTCCGGGCAGCGGCTCAACGGTGGCGACTCCGCGCTGGTTGATCAGCCAACCGTGATCGGATAGCACCGCCGGCCGCGGATCAACCGCGTCGGGGCAGCGCGCCGCCATCTGCTGGACGCACAGGTTGGAACCGTATGCGAAGTAGGAGTGCCGGTGGGAGGGCATTCAGCCGCTCCCGGACTCGTGCAGCACGCTAACCCCTGGGTGAGCCTCGACGGATGACAACGCTAACCATCGTGCCGTAGGGGCTAACCGGGCCGCCAGGCGTGCCCTACAGCCCGGGCAAACAGAGCAGCGGAATGCAGCCGAGATCCGGGGGTGGAGTGTCGCCCTCGTAGACGAAGCCACCGCGATTGGCCTGGAATCCATAGTCGACCCAGTACCAGGTGTGGCAAACGTTCATGTCCCAATTCACACCACCTGGCGGCAGCCAGTCGCCGGGGCACCATTGGTACGGGCCTCGTGGTGCCGCCGGGAACGGGCCGTATCGACCGGCCTGGGCGTTGGCGGCATCTGGCGCCAACCCGGATCCGGCCACCGCGACACCGCCGCACAACAGCGTTCCGGCAATCATCCGCTTGAGGATATGGATGGTGTTCATGGCGTGGTTCCTTGTTCATGCCCCGCCCCGCTTGGCGTGGTCAGGCAAGTGCACAGGGCCTGCGCGGCTACCGATCCCAACACAGCGTACTATCCACCGCTCACCCCGCCGCCGCGATTGCGCCACAATGGCTTTTGTTGGCTCAGCCCGTCATCGTCAGGTAAATGAGCACCACGTTGAGCAGGCTGATCAACACCGCGACTACCCAGCCGACAAGTGTGGTGGCGCGATTGTTCGTGTCGCTGCCCATCACCCCGGGATTGCTGGTCAGTCGAACCAGCGGCAGCACAGCAAATGGGATGCCAAAAGACAGCACCACTTGTGAGAGCACCAAGGTGCGGGTGGGGTCGAAATCCAGCGCCAGAATCGCCACGGCCGGGCACAACGTGACGAGACGGCGCACCACCATGGGCACCGACAGGTGCAGAAGTCCCTGCATGATGGTTGCCCCGGCGTAGGCGCCTACCGACGCCGATGCCAAGCCAGAGGCCAGCAATCCGATCGCAAACAGCGCCGCGATCGTCGCTCCCAGGGTGTCGTGCACGGCAGCGTAGGCGCCGTCGATCGACGCGGTGTTTCCGCGCCCTCGCATATTGAGCGCCGCAACCAGCAGCATCGCGGCGTTCACTCCGCCGGCCATGACCATCGCCAGGCCCACATCCCACCGGGTGACCCGCAGCAGGTGCTGGCGGAACGGCCCGGGCGCGGGATGTCCGTGCCGGTCCCGGGCTAGGCCGGAATGCAAATACACCGCGTGCGGCATCACCGTGGCGCCCAAGATCGCGGCGGCCAGCAGCACGCTCTCGGCTCCGTGGAAGCGAGGTATCAGACCTGCGAAAACAACATCGGGAGGAGGTGTCGCCACAAAGAAACTGGCGGTGAAGCCCGCGGCGATGATGAGCAGCAGCCCCGTGATGACCCGCTCGAACAGGCGCTGGCCGCGACGGTCCTGAATCGCCAACAGCAGCAGCGAGATGACCCCGGTGATAATTCCGCCGATGGGCAGCGGCACGTCGAACAGGATGCGCAGCGCGACGGCGCCACCGATTACCTCGGCTACATCGGTTGCCATAGCCACGATCTCGGCCTGCGCCCAGTACGCCAGCCGGGCCGGACGCCCCATCCGCTTGCCGAGCGCTTCGGGCAGCGAGTCTCCGGTCACCAGACCGAGCTTGGCTGACAGGTACTGAACTACGCCGGCCATCACGTTGGCAGCAACGATCACCCACAGCAGTAGGTAGCCGAACTGGGTACCGGAGCTGATATTGGCTGCGACGTTACCGGGATCGACGTAGGCGATCGCGGCGACAAAGGCCGGTCCGAGCAGATACCAGCTCGTCTTGAGCGAAGCCTGGGTGTCTTGCGCCAACTCACCCACCTTCGATCCGCAACACCGAACAAAAAAGTGAGGTTAGCCGAAAAACCAGCCCGCTGGGCCACCGGGCGATGCGCAGGCGGTAGCGCAGCAGCGGGTAATCAACCGGGCAGATACAGGCCCTTACCAGTGACCAGCGGAAGCTCCAGGGTGGTGCGGATACCGGGCTCGGCGGCCACCACCGCCGGGATCGCGTTGACGACCCGCATTGCGGTGGCGACGAGTCCGGCATGGTTGTGGTCGCCTTGGCGGCTGCTGAGGCAGAGGTCCAGGGCGTAGGACGGTTCGCCGGTGATTTCGATGCGGTAGGAGCCGCCGGGCTGTGCCGGCCGCGGCCAATCGGGGCAGAGGTCGTCGCGCAGCCGGGTGACGTGTTCGAGGACGACGACGGGCGCGCCATCCACCAATCCCAGAACCTCGAACCGCAGCGCCGCGGCACTGCCCTTGGAGATGTGACCGGACGCGATGTCGAAGGCTTCCGGCGCTGCTTCGCGGACGTACATCTCCTCGACCACGTCGAGGGAAAGACCAAGGCCCGCAGCAAGTTGGCGCGCTACCGAACCCCACGCCAAGCTCAACACCCCCGGCTGCAGGAGCATCGGAATTTCGTCGATCGGCTTTCCGAATCCCATCACGTCGAACATGACCACCCGGTTGTCGTAGGTGGCGTAGTCGACGATCTCCATGCAGCGGATCTGCTCGATGCTTTGACAGGTACCGGCCAGCGCCAGCGGCAGTAGGTCGTTGGCAAAGCCCGGATCGATGCCACTGACGTAGAGGCTCGAATTGCCTTCGCGGGCAGCGTCTTCCAGCGGCTTGATGAGCTCGTCGGGTAGTACTTGCCACGGATACTGCAAGAACACCGGGCCGCTGCCGACGACATTGACCCCGGTCGCCAAGATGCGTCGATAGTCTTCCAATGCCTCGGGTAGCCGGTTGTCGGCCATCGCGTTGTAGACGGCGCATTGCGGCCCGGTGGCCAGCACGGCCTCCAGGTCGGTGCTCGCTTTGACGCCGGTGGTCTCGGCAAGTCCGGCCAGTTCGGCTGCGTCCTTGCCCGCCTTGGCGGCGGAGGACACCCATACGCCGGTGAGCTCGAATTCCGGGTTGGTGATCAGCGCGCGCAACGCATGGATGCCGACGTTGCCGGTGCCGAGCTGGACGACAGGTATGGGCATGACGGTCTCCTTACAGGTCGGGGATGGGCAGATCAAGGTTGGGGTGGGTGAGGCCGCCGTCAACCTCCAAGGTCTTGCCGGTCAAGAAGCTGCCCGCCGGTGACGCCAAATACACTGCGGCAGCGGCGATGTCGACGGGATCACCGAGCCGGCGCAGCGGTGTCGCATTTTCCATCGGCGCGCGTAGTTCGTCGTTGGATGCCACCACGTCCAGCGCGGAGGTCAGGATCGACCCGGGGGCGATCGCGTTGACCCGGATGCGTGGACACAGATCCAGGGCGGCCAGTCGGGTGTAGTGGGACAACGCGGCCTTGGCGGTGCCATAGGCGGCGAAACCACGCCCGGCCAGTCGGCCCATGGTCGAGGTGATGTTGATGATGCTGCCGCCGCCGGAGTGCTCGAGCATCAACGGCGCCGCGGCGACAGTCAACGCGTGGGCGGTGGCGACGTTGAAGGTGAACGCGTCTTTGAGCTCGTGGGTCGAGGTGGTCAACAGCGTGTTGGGCATGGTGCCGCCGACGTTGTTGACGACGACGTCCAGTCTTCCGAACGCTTCGATCGCCTGGCCGGCCAGCTGGGCGGTGACCTCGGGATGGGCCAGATCGGCGGCGACCGTATGGGCACGCCGCCCGGTGCTGCGCACTTGGTCAGCCACCTCGTCGAGCTGGGACTGTGTCCGTGCAGCGATGACCACGTCAGCGCCGGCCTCGGCGAACGCCAACGCGATGGCCGCACCGAGGCCGCGCCCGCCTCCGGTGATGACAGCGACGTTGTCGTCGAGACGAAACCTCTCGAGGATCATTTCGGCCTCGTTTCAGTTGTCGGCCGAAACGGCAGCGCCCAGCCGTCTCGGGTGGAGGCTTTTCTGGAACAGGTTCTAGTTTGGCATAGTCGTCGAGCGAAGTAACGGCTGGCAACTATTTGGTGGGCTGGAGTCGGCAAGAATGCGGAAAGCCAATGATGCGGTCCCCACCTGGCGTTATGATCCTCGCCTGCCGATTCCTCGCTGGCGATCGGTTGATCTCCAGCTCGGCATGACGACGTGGTCATGACCTGGTGGGAGGTGCCAGATGTCGTTTGTCATAGCGACGCCGGAGGCAATGGTGGCGGCGGCATCGGACATGGCCAGCACCGGCTCGATAATCGGCACGGCTAGTAACGCTGCGGCTGCCTCGACGGCAGGGGTGCTGGCGGCCGCCCAGGACGAGGTGTCGGCGGCCATCGCGGCATTGTTTTCCGCCCATGGCCAGGGCTATCAGGCGCCTAGCGAGCAGGCGGCGGCGTTTCATGCCCGGTTTGTGGAGGTTCTGATCGCTGGTTCCGGGTCGTATGCGGCCGCGGAGACCGCGGCTGCCGCCCCCTTGCAGAGCCTGCTCGACGTGGTCAATGCGCCGATCCAGATGCTGACCGGGCGTCCGTTAATCGGTAACGGTGCCAATGGGCG
>NZ_VTZN01000208.1 GCF_008370645.1 Mycobacterium simiae | reverse complement strand
GGGCCGCCGTCCGGATCCCCACCACCCTCCGACAATCCAAACCCGCCACCGTGACCGGCGCAGCGACCCAGCGAGCCACTATCTCACCGGGGCCGCTGGCTGCCGATCTGCGTAGTGCCGACAACCGTGATTGCCCCAGCCGCAATGATGTCTTGGGCTCCGCCCTCGCCGACGTCATCGGTGGGCCGGTGGGCCGGCACGCTTTGATCGGGCGTACCCGTTTGATGACCCCGTTGCGGGTGATGTTTGTGATCGCGCTGGTGTTCCTGGCGCTGGGCTGGTCCACCAAGGCCGCATGCCTACAAACCACCGGGACCGGGCCGGGCGACCAAAGGGTCGCCAACTGGGAAAACCAACGCGCCTACTACGAACTGTGCTACTCCGATACGGTGCCGCTCTACGGCGCGGAGTTGTTGAGCCAGGGCAAGTTTCCGTACAAATCCAGCTGGATCGAGACCGACAGCGCAGGCGCACCGCAGACCCAATACGACGGAAAGATCGCGGTGCGCTACATGGAATACCCGGTGCTGACCGGGATATACCAGTACGTGTCGATGGCCATCGCTAAGACTTACACCGCGTTGAGCAAGGTCGCGCCGCTGCCGGTGATCGCCGAAGTGGTGACGTTCTTCAATGCCTCGGCGTTCGGCCTGGCACTGGCCTGGCTGGCGACCGTTTGGGCGACCTCGGCGCTGGCCGGTCGACGGGTGTGGGATGCGGCGCTGGTCGCGGCCTCTCCGCTGGTGATCTTCCAGATCTTCACCAACTTTGACGCGTTGGCAACGGCTTTCGCGATAGGCGGGCTGCTGGCCTGGGCGCGCCGGCGACCGTGGCTGGCTGGTGTGCTGATCGGGTTGGGTGCCGCAGCCAAGTTGTATCCGCTGTTGTTTCTGGGCCCATTGCTGGTCCTGGGCATTAGGAGCGGGCGGCTCGACGGCGCGGTCCGCACCACGTTGGCCACCGTGGTGACCTGGTTGGTAGTGAATCTGCCGGTGCTGGTGCTCTATCCGCGAGGCTGGTCGGAGTTCTTCCGGCTCAACACTCGTCGCGGCGACGACATGGATTCGCTATATAACGTCGTGAAGTCGTTTACCGGCTGGCGCGGCTTCGATCCCACACTGGGCTTCTGGGAGCCGCCGATGATGCTCAACACGGTCGTCACCGTGCTGTTTGCATTGTCCTGTGCGGCAATTGCTTACATCGCGCTCACCGCCCCGCAGCGACCGCGGCTGGCGCAGTTGGCGTTCCTGGTTGTGGCGCTATTCCTGTTGACCAACAAGGTCTGGAGCCCGCAATTCTCGCTATGGCTGGTGCCACTGGCCGTGCTGGCTCTGCCGCACCGCCGAGTTCTGCTGGCCTGGATGACCATCGACGCGCTGGTATGGGTGCCGCGGATGTACTACCTCTACGGCAACCCGAACCGCTCGCTACCGGAGCAGTGGTTCACCACAACGGTGTTGCTCCGTGATGTCGCCGTGATAGTGTTGTGCGCGTTGATAATTCGGCGAATTTTCCGACCCGAGGAGGATTTGGTGCGGTGGAATAGGCGCATCGACGATCCCCTGGGCGGGATCTACGATCGCGCGCCTGACGCCGCGCCTCCTTGGCTACCGGGATGGCTGCGCCCGGCAACGTCGCGGCACGGGGTTCCCGCGGCGTGATGCAGGTCGCCATCCCCCTGTTCCCCCGGTTTACCGCGTTGGATGCCGTAGGGCCCTATGAAGTCCTACAACGAATTCCGTCGATCGAAGTGGTGTTCGTCGGGCGTCGGCGCGGCGAGGTGCGCACCGAGAACGGCATGCTCGGCGTCACTTGCGATGCCACTTTTGGCGACGTGAGCGCACCCGATGTGGTGGTCGTTCCCGGTGGTATCGGGACCCGAGTGCTGATCGGCGATGACACCATTCGCGGCTGGCTGCAGTCGGTGCACCCCGGTACGAGATTCACCACCTCGGTGTGCACGGGAGCGTTGTTGCTGGCGGGCGCGGGGCTGCTCGACGGTTTGACCGCCACGACGCATTGGCGCGCGGCACAGCAACTCAACGAGCTGGGCGCGCGGTATGTACCCGAACGCGTCGTCGAACATCTGCCGCAGCGCATCATTAGCGCGGCCGGAGTTTCCAGCGGTATCGATATGGCTTTGCGACTGGTCGAGTTGCTGGTCGATCGAGAGGCTGCGCGTGCTGCCCAGCTGCTTATCGAATACGATCCCCGGCCGCCGTTCGACTCGGGCGCGTTGGCCAAGGCTGACGAGGCAACAAGGGCCAGGGCCGCCGAATTTTTGCAATTTCGGAAGTGACTGGTTGCGCGAAGTTTGGGGGCCAGCCCAGAGTCCGGTAGCCTGGGGCGGTTGCCGACGCAGGCGACCCTCCTGCCACGGACCCGCCGTGGCCGCACAGACCAGAGGAGGTGATGAGGTCCCTATGCGTCCATACGAAATCATGGTCATCCTTGACCCCACGCTCGACGAACGCACCGTCGCCCCGTCCCTGGAGACGTTTCTTAACGTCGTCCGCAAGGACGGTGGCACGGTCGAGAAGGTCGATATCTGGGGCCGGCGGCGACTGGCGTACGAGATCGCCAAGCACGCCGAAGGCATCTACTGCGTCATCGACCTGAAAGCCGCTCCGGCGACGGTAGCCGAGCTTGACCGGCAGCTCAGCCTCAACGAATCGGTGTTGCGCACCAAGGTGATGCGCACCGACAAGCACTAGTTGTCAGCACCCTTACGTAGGCTCGCTCATGACTACCTACCAGGCGAGGATCAGGCTGAACAAGGAGAACTATTGTGGCTGGTGACACCACTATCACCGTCGTCGGAAACCTGACCGCCGACCCCGAACTGCGGTTCACTCCCTCCGGTGCTGCCGTCGCGAATTTCACCGTGGCGTCCACCCCCCGAATTTATGACCGTCAGAGTGGGGAATGGAAAGACGGCGAGGCGTTGTTCCTGCGCTGCAACATCTGGCGTGAGGCTGCCGAGAACGTGGCCGAAAGCCTCACCAGGGGTGCGCGGGTGATCGTCACCGGGCGGCTTAAGCAGCGTTCCTTCGAAACCCGTGAGGGTGAGAAGCGCACCGTCGTCGAGGTCGAGGTCGACGAGATCGGACCTTCGCTTCGCTACGCCACGGCCAAGGTCAACAAGGCCAGCCGCAGCGGCGGCGGTGGTGGGGGAAGTTTCGGCGGCGGTGGGTCGCGTCAGCCGGCCACGCAATCCGGCGGTGGTCCGGCCGAAGACCCGTGGGGCAGCGCCCCGGCTTCGGGCTCATTCGGCGGCGACGACGAACCGCCGTTTTGATCTAAAACACGTCAAATTACTTGGGAACGGAAAGAAACACACACATGGCCAAGTCCAGCAAGCGGCGGCCCGCACCGGAAAAGCCGGTTAAGGCACGCAAATGCGTCTTCTGCGCGAAGAAGGACCAAGCGATCGACTACAAGGACACCGCGCTGCTGCGGACCTACATCAGTGAGCGCGGCAAGATCAGGGCCCGTCGGGTGACCGGCAACTGCGTGCAGCACCAGCGGGACATCGCCACCGCGGTCAAGAATGCCCGTGAAGTCGCGCTGCTGCCCTTCACCTCGTCGGCACGGTAATTGCCGGCCGCACAACGAAAGTACGTAACGATGAAGCTGATTCTGACGGCTGATGTCGACCACCTGGGTGTTGTCGGCGACACTGTTGAGGTAAAGGACGGCTACGGCCGCAACTTCCTGCTGCCGCGGGGGCTGGCGATCGTTGCCTCCCGGGGCGCACAAAGGCAGGCCGACGAGATTCGCCGGGCGCGCGAAACCAAGATGGTGCGAGATCGCGAGCATGCCAACGAGATTAAGACGGCCATCGAGGCGTTGGGCGCAATCTCGCTGCCGGTGAAGACGGCGGGTGACTCCGGCAAACTGTTTGGCTCCGTGACCGCTGGCGACGTCGTCAACGCCATCAAGAAGGCCGGCGGGCCGAACCTCGACAAGCGGATAGTCCGGCTGCCCAAGACCCATATCAAGAGCGTGGGCACGCATCCCGTCGTAGTGCACTTACACTCGGAGATCGACGTGGAGATCGCGCTCGACGTCGTCGCGCGAGGTTAGCTCTCAGTATTTGAGCGGGCGGGGCATGTGGTTCCACCGAGTTTTCCGCTGCCGTGAATCCGTCGTGAGATTGGCCTGAGCGCGGTGTGTGAAAGATGCCCGCTGGCAAATAATTCCATGGGGGTGTTTGCACTGTCTGCGTAACCGGCGATTAATATGCCGAAAATCTCGCCGAAAACCAACACGCCCGAGGTTGTAACCGAGTCCGACACGCCGGAGAGATTCCTGTCCACACGAAGCGCCTAGCGTTCTATTGTCTTCAACTGCACTGACGCTGCACCGCCCCGCATTGATCCACAGGTTTTCCACACCCCATTCAACACAGGTCCAGTTGGCTATGCACACACGATGCACAGCTTCATAAACAACAGCCCTTGGAGTACTTGCCAGCAACGTTTAGCGTCTTTCGGGCGGCGTAGCGGGCGCGTTGAGGAGTCGGCCGGGTCGGCGAGCAAGGGTTGTCAGAGCCTTGACTTACGCTCGGATGTCAGCGGTCGAATGTACGTTCGGATGCTTATGTCAAAGGAGGTGGTAGTCCATGGCGGTGGTCGACGATCTATCGCACCCCGGCATGGATGCCTCGCCTCCCAGTGAGGATTTCGGCCGTCAGCCCCCGCAGGATCTCGCCGCAGAACAGTCGGTGCTAGGCGGCATGCTGTTGAGCAAGGACGCCATCGCCGACGTGCTGGAAAAACTGCGGCCCGGGGATTTCTATCGTCCTGCGCATCAAAACGTTTACGACGCCATATTGGACCTGTATGGGCGGGGGGAGCCGGCCGACGCCGTGACAGTGGCCGCTGAGCTGGACCGTCGCGGGCTGTTGCGCCGCATCGGGGGCGCACCGTATTTGCACACCTTGATTTCTACGGTGCCGACGGCCGCCAATGCGGGCTATTACGCCGGGATTGTGGCGGAAAAAGCGACATTGCGGCGGCTGGTGGAGGCCGGCACCCGGGTGGTGCAGTACGGCTATGCCGGCGCCGAGGGCGCCGACGTGGCCGAGGTGGTCGATCGCGCTCAGGCCGAAATCTATGATGTGGCTAATCGGCGATTATCGGAAGACTTTGTGCCGCTTGAAGATTTGCTGCAGCCGACAATGGACGAGATCGACGCCATCGCGTCCAATGGCGGCATCGCGCGCGGTGTGCCAACCGGGTTCACCGAACTCGACGAGGTGACCAACGGGCTGCATCCCGGGCAGATGATCATCGTGGCGGCGCGCCCGGGGGTGGGCAAGGCGCTGGCGCTGCGCACGCCGCTGCCCACCCCGACTGGCTGGACCACGATGGGTGACGTCGCCGTTGGCGAAGAGCTGCTGGACGCCGATGGAGCGCCGACCCGGGTCATGGCCGCCACCGAAATCCTGTGGGGCCGCCCGTGCTACGAAATCGAATTCTCCGACGGCACGACGATCGTCGCCGACGCGCAGCACCTCTGGCCGACCGGTTACGGCATCCGTACGTCAGCCCAGTTGCGCAGCGGCTTGGACACCATCGCCCCGGCCGGATCCCCCGTTCGGCACGTCGCCGTCATGGCGCCGGTACTGCAGATCGTGTCGGTCCGCCGCGTGCCCAGTGTCGCCGTGCGCTGTGTCGAGGTGGACAACCCCGCGCATTTGTATCTCGCGGGGCGCGGGATGGTGCCGACGCACAATTCCACGCTAGGGCTGGACTTCATGCGCTCATGCTCCATCAAGCACCGCATGGCCAGCGTCATCTTCTCTCTCGAAATGAGCAAGTCCGAGATCGTGATGCGGCTGCTGTCGGCGGAAGCGAAAATCAAACTCGCCGATATGCGTTCGGGCCGGATGACCGACGACGACTGGACCCGGCTGGCGCGGCGGATGAGTGAGATCAGCGAGGCGCCGCTGTATATCGACGACTCGCCGAACCTGACCATGATGGAGATCCGCGCCAAAGCGCGCCGGCTGCGGCAGAAGGCGAACCTGAAACTCGTCGTCGTTGACTACCTGCAGCTGATGACGTCGGGCAAGAAGGTTGAGTCCCGGCAGATCGAAGTATCCGAGTTCTCAAGGCATCTTAAGCTTTTAGCCAAAGAGCTCGAGGTTCCGGTGGTTGCGATCAGTCAGCTCAATCGCGGTCCTGAGCAGCGTACTGATAAGAAGCCAATGCTTTCCGACCTTCGCGAGTCGGGTTCACTGGAGCAAGATGCCGACATGGTCATCCTGCTGAACCGACCCGACGCGTTCGAACGCGACGATCCGCGCGGAGGAGAAGCGGATTTCATTCTCGCCAAACACCGTAACGGTCCTACGAAGACGGTGACTGTTGCCCACCAACTGCACTTGTCGCGGTTCGCCAATATGGCTAGGTGAGGTTGCTCAGTTGTCGGTTCTCAAACTCCGTGTCGTCGTCCCAGTTTAGATGCCATCCCGATGTCTTAAATGACAAGGAAGTGAGACCGATGGTCATCTCGGCCCTTGGAGCACTAACCGCGGTAGCGATGCCACCTCAACCCCCAGCCATGTCAATGGAGGCATCCGTGTCTGATATGTCCGCTATAGAGATCCGCCTCGGTGGATTCATCGATTTCGTGTGCGCGCGTAGAACTGGACGGATCGCAACTGTTGCAGACACAGTCAGCATATACGCGGAACCGTATGCGCCCGAACGCGATTTCTATGGGCCTATGCGAAAGGCGTTGCTGGACGGCGTCGCAAATCGGGACGATGTGAGCCGAATAAACGCAGTTTGCGAGTCATGCAGCGCGAAGAAGAAGGAGCATTACCGAGCGCTGGCCAACGGTTGGCAGCGCTGGCGAAAAGGCAAGGACATCGTGCTGAATCCTTGCGGTGCGGACTGACGTCGACAGGATTTGGTGGTGAGCGTCTCGCCACCCATCATCGTCCGTTCCCGAGGTGCACGCGATTTGGTGTGGCTGTACTACAAGGAGCGCGAACTCACTCGCGACGCAGCGCGTATAGCCACTCGCATCATCCAGTTGTCGATTCCCGCTGAGACCGGCCGACCCGCTGTTCTCGATGTCCGCCGCGGGAGACTCCATCGGATGAGTTCGCGCTTACCGAGGGGCTTCGACGCCCTCCTGAACGCCGAAGTGTCGGCGTTCTCGAGTGCGCACGACCGCCGACAACGTTGGACGCTCGCCAGCTGACGAACTCGCCGTCCGAGGGCGTCGTTCGAGTTTCTCCGGCGAGCTCTCGTACTCACGATCGCCAGCCCCGGCAATGATCAGCGCCTCTGGAGTATGCTCGGCTGGCCTCACCCCGCGCCCACAGCACGTCTGGAGACCAGCCCGCAGCTGGAAAAAGTGCACCCTTCCGGGTTTGATGCCGGCTTCAT
>NZ_VTZN01000207.1 GCF_008370645.1 Mycobacterium simiae | reverse complement strand
CCAGTGAGGATCTGTAAACCTGTGGCCGACAAAAATAAACGCCCCCCGCGGATCGACCTGAAGTCGCCCGACGGCAAATCCGGCTGGCTGATTCAGATCGGCGGCACCGCATTCATCGTCCTCTTCGCCGTGGCTTTGGTTTTCTACATCGTCATGTCACACCAGAAGAAGGGAGGCGTCGCGGGACCCGGCGATGCTATTCGGGTGGCGTCGAGCAAGCTGATCACTCAGCCGGGATCCGGGGACCCCAAGACTCCCAAGGCTGTGGTGTCCTTCTACGAGGATTTCCTCTGCCCTGCCTGCGGCAATTTCGAGCGGGCATTCGAACCTACGGTGTCTAAGCTCGTCGACATCGGCGCTATCGCCGCTGACTATACGATGGTGGCAATTCTTTCCAGCCCGCGAAATCAGAATTACTCGGCGCGGGCCGCGGCTGCGGCGTATTGCGTCGCCGACGAGTCCATCGATGCGTTTCGCCGGTTTCACGGTGCGTTGTTCAGCAAAGACCTCCAACCTTCCGAGGTGGGCACGACATTCCCCGACAATGCGAAGCTGATCGAGATTGCGCGCGAAGCCGGCGCGGCGGGCAAGGTGCCCGACTGTATCAACAGCGGCAAGTACCTTTCCAAGGTTGAGGGGTTGGCCGCGGCTGCGAATGTGCGCGCGACGCCGACCGTCAAGATCAACGGCACCGAGTACGAATGGTCGACGCCGCAGGCACTAGTGGCCAAGATCAAAGAGATCGTGGGTGACATTCCCGGCATTGACGCGGCAGCAGCCGCCGAGACATCCTGACCACTGTGGGTTCAGCTGAACCCGCCGAGCGGTCCGACGACCTGACGCGGGGCACATCGGGTGCGCTGCGGGCACCTGTGCTTAGTGCGTGGTGGGTGTTGATCGCCGGGGCGGTCGGCCTGATCGCCTCGATCACGCTGACGGTGGAGAAGATCAGGACCCTGGTTGACCGCGGTTATGTGCCGTCATGCAACATCAATCCGATCATGTCGTGCGGCTCGGTGATGGGCACGCCGCAGGCATCGCTTTTGGCCCTACCCAACCCGGTGGTCGGCATTGTCGGCTTCACCGTCGTAGTGGTGACCGGTGTGTTAGCCGTGGCGAAAGTGCCTTTGCCGCACTGGTATTGGACTGGACTAACCGTCGGCATCGTGGTCGGCACGGCGTTCGTGCACTGGCTGATCTTTCAAAGTCTCTACCGCATTGGGGCGTTGTGCCCATACTGCATGGTGGTCTGGGTGGTCACTATCACGTTGCTGGTGCTGGTCGCGTCGATCGCGTTTCGTCCGGTGCTGCAAGCGCGCGAGAACGCCCTGCTGCGGGTGCTCTTCCACTGGCGATGGTCAATCACCGCCGTCTGGTTCACCACGGTGTTTCTGCTGATCATGATTCGTTTCTGGAATTATTGGTCAACACTCATCTGAAAGGGGTCGAGTGATCTCCAAGGTGTTGGTGGCCAATCGCGGCGAAATCGCGATACGCGCCTTCCGGGCCGCCTACGAATTGGGCGTCGGCACGGTAGCCGTCTATGCCTATGAGGACCGCAATTCGCTGCATCGGTCCAAGGCTGACGAGTCCTATCAAATCGGCGAGATCGGGCACCCGGTACGCGCGTACCTGGCAGTCGATCAGATCGTCGAAACTGCCCGCCGCGCCGGCGCCGACGCCATCTACCCCGGTTACGGATTCTTGTCGGAGAACCCCGACTTAGCCAGGGCCTGTGCGGCAGCGGGCATCACCTTCGTTGGCCCTGGCGCCGACGTGCTCGAGCTGACGGGAAACAAGTCGCGTGCCATCGTGGCTGCGCGGGAAGCGGGTCTTCCGGTGCTGATGTCGTCGGGGCCGTCGGACTCGGTGGACGAGCTCGTCTCAGCTGCTGACAAGATGCGGTTTCCGGTGTTCGTCAAAGCGGTTTCCGGCGGTGGCGGCCGTGGCATGCGCCGCGTGGGCGATAAAGCCGCGCTGCCGGATGCGATTGAGGCTGCCAGCCGCGAAGCCGAGTCAGCGTTCGGGGATCCGATGGTCTATCTCGAACAGGCGGTGCTGCGCCCACGCCACATCGAGGTGCAGATTCTCGCGGACACCCACGGCAACGTGATCCACCTCTACGAGCGTGACTGCAGTGTGCAGCGTCGCCATCAGAAGGTCATCGAACTGGCACCGGCGCCCAACCTGCCGGCGGACCTGCGTAACAGGATCTGTTCAGACGCGGTCGCCTTCGCCAGCCACATCGGATACAGCTGCGCTGGAACGGTCGAGTTTCTCCTAGAACCAAGCGGTGATTACGTCTTCATCGAGATGAATCCGCGGATTCAGGTGGAGCACACGGTAACCGAGGAGATCACCGACGTAGATCTAGTCTCCAGTCAGCTGCGTGTCGCCACCGGTGAGACGCTCAGGGGACTCGGCCTGACGCAGCAAGCCATCCGGCCACATGGGGCCGCACTGCAGTGCCGGATCACCACCGAGGATCCCGCCAACGGCTTCCGGCCGGACACCGGCCGGATCAGCGCATTGCGCACTCCCGGTGGTGCCGGCATCCGGTTGGACGACAGCACCAATCTTGGTGCGGAAATTAGTGCCCACTTCGACTCCATGCTGGTCAAGTTGACGTGCCGGGGCGGTGACTTCCCGACCGCGGTGAACCGCGCGCGCCGGGCGATCGCGGAGTTCCGGATTCGCGGGATGTCGACGAATATCCCTTTCTTGCAAGCGGTTCTTGATGATCCTGATTTTCAAGCCGGCCGCATCACCACGTCGTTCATCGACGAGCGGCCGCAGCTGCTGACCGCGCGATTCTCAGCTGACCGCGGCACCAAGATCCTCAATTACCTGGCCGATGTCACCGTCAACAAACCGCACGGCACCCGGCCGTCGAAGGTGTACCCACACGACAAGCTGCCGCATGTCGACCTCGACACCCCGCCGCCCGCCGGCTCGAAACAACGGCTGGTCGAGCTGGGCCCGGAGGGCTTCGCGCGCTGGCTGCGGAAGTCGCCTGCGGTAGGCGTTACCGACACCACATTCCGTGACGCGCACCAGTCGCTGCTGGCGACGCGATTACGTACCAGCGGACTGATGATGGTGGCACCGTACCTCGCTCGCACCATGCCGCAGCTGCTGTCGGTGGAGTGCTGGGGCGGTGCGACTTACGATGTGGCACTTCGCTTCCTTAAGGAGGATCCCTGGGAGCGGCTGGCCGCCCTGCGCCAGGCAATCCCCAATATCTGCCTGCAGATGCTGCTGCGGGGCCGTAACACGGTTGGCTACACGCCGTATCCAGTGGCCGTCACGTCAGCGTTCGTTGACGAGGCGGCGGCCACCGGCATCGACATCTTCCGGATCTTCGACGCACTCAACAACCTGGACTCGATGCGCCCAGCCATCGACGCGGTACGAGAAACAGGCACGGCGGTAGCTGAAGTGGCGATGTGTTACACCGGCGATCTGTGCGATCCGGGTGAAAGTCTGTACACGCTCGACTACTACCTGAGGCTGGCTGAGGGGATCGTGGACGCCGGTGCGCATGTGCTGGCGATCAAGGACATGGCCGGACTGTTGCGGGTCCCAGCTGCCCGAAAGCTGGTGACGGCGTTGCGAAGTCGCTTCGATCGGCCGGTGCACGTGCACACCCATGACACGCCGGGCGGTCAACTGGCCAGCTACGTCGCTGCCTGGCAGGCGGGCGCCGACGCCGTGGACGGGGCGGCCGCGCCGATGGCCGGAACCACTAGCCAGCCTGCGCTGAGTTCGATCGTGGCGGCAGCTGCGCACACCGACTATGACACCGGCCTGTCGCTCTCGGCGGTATGCGCACTGGAGCCCTACTGGGAGGTGCTACGAAAAGTGTACGCGCCCTTTGAGTCCGGCCTGCCCGGCCCAACGGGTCGAGTCTATCGTCATGAGATTCCGGGTGGTCAGTTGTCGAACTTGCGCCAGCAGGCTATCGCCCTCGGTTTGGGGGACCGGTTCGAAGAGGTCGAAGAGGCCTACGCTGGTGCCGACCGCGTGCTGGGCCGGCTAATCAAGGTCACCCCTTCGTCGAAGGTGGTCGGAGATCTTGCGCTCGCACTGGTTGGTGCAGGCGTGAGCGCAGAAGAATTCGCCACTAACCCATCCCGATTCGATATCCCGGATTCGGTGTTGGGTTTCCTTCGAGGCGAGCTTGGTGATCCACCCGGCGGGTGGCCCGAACCGCTGCGCAGCGCCGCGCTGGCCGGCCGCGCTCCGGCCAAACCAGCCCCCCAGCTGACGCACGATGACGAGGCGGCTCTGGTAGCGCCGGGACCCAAACGCCAGGCTACGTTGAACCGCTTGCTATTCCCTGGTCCGACAAAGGAATTCGAAGAGCATCGCGAGATATACGGCGATACGTCGCAATTGTCGGCCAATCAGTTCTTCTACGGTTTGCGGCAAGGCGAAGAGCACCGGGTGACGCTGGAACGAGGGGTGGAGCTGTTGATTGGGCTGGAGGCTATCTCCGAGCCCGACGAGCGTGGCATGCGAACCGTGATGTGCATCATCAACGGCCAACTGCGCCCGGTGCTGGTGCGTGACCGCAGCATTGCTAGCGTGGTGCCGGCCGCCGAGAAGGCTGAGCGCGGCAATCCGGGGCACATCGCCGCACCGTTTGCCGGGGTCGTCACCGTGAGTGTGGGTGTCGGTGACCGCGTCAGTGCCGGACAAGCCATCGCCACCATTGAGGCGATGAAGATGGAAGCCCCGATCACCGCCACCAACGACGGCACCGTACAACGGGTGGCGGTATCGGCCACCGCTCAGGTTGAGGGCGGGGACTTGCTGGTGGTGGTGAGCTGACCCGAATCATCGGTGGCGTCGCCGGGGGACGTCGCCTCGTCGTACCCCCGCGCAAGACCAGGCCGACCACCGATCGGGTGCGCGAATCGCTGTTCAACATTGTGACCGCGCGCCGGGAATTGACCGGATTGGCGGTGTTGGATCTGTATGCCGGGTCGGGGGCACTCGGGCTAGAGGCGCTGTCGCGCGGGGCCGACTCAGCGCTATTCGTGGAGTCTGACCAGCGCAGCGTCGCCACCATCGTGCGCAACATCAAGGCCCTGGGCCTGCCCGGTGCCACGGTACGACAGGGCGCGGTCGGTGCCGTCTTGGCCGCCGGCACATCGGCTCCGGTGGATTTGGTGTTGGCTGATCCGCCCTATGATCTCGACACCGTGGAGGTTGAAGCTGTCGTCTCCCTCCTGGCCACTCACGGTTGGGTGCGGGCAGGAACGATCGCGGTAGTGGAGCGCCCGGCAACCAGTGTGCCGTTGACCTGGCCGGAGTGTTGGCGGGTCTGGCCCCCGCGGATCTACGGCGACACCCGGCTAGAGCTGGCAGAACGGGGCTGAGGTGCTGCTAGCGTCAACGGTCATGAGCACCGCCTGCCCGCATCGCTTCGCCCTGCATCATCGCCGGCGCGCGTGATGAGTGGCGCGGTATGCCCGGGTTCATTTGACCCAGTGACGTTGGGCCACATCGACGTTTTCGAACGTGCCGCGGCCCAGTTCGACGAGGTAGTGGTGGCGATCCTGATCAACCCGGCCAAGAAGGGGATGTTCGACCTGGGTGAGCGGATCGCCATGATCACCGAGTCGACGACTCACCTACCCAACTTGCGGGTGGAGGCCGGACAGGGTCTGGTGGTTGACTTCGTCAGGTCGCGCGGGATGAACGCCATCGTGAAGGGGCTGCGCACCGGCACCGATTTCGAATACGAATTGCAGATGGCCCAAATGAACAAGCACATCGCCGGTGTCGACACGTTCTTTGTCGCGACCGCACCAGATTATTCGTTCGTGTCGTCGTCGCTGGCCAAGGAAGTGGCGATGCTGGGCGGCGATGTCTCGAAGCTGCTGCCCCAAGCTGTGAACCGGCGGCTTCGCGAGAAACTCTCCGACTCGCGATGACGGGCCTAGCCCCAGACGGGGACTCGGCCCGTTCGTCTGCGCTCACTAGCGACTAGCTGGGGTCAAAGCACTGGTAAAAAGTCTGCGTCGCGTAGTCGTAGCAGGTGTAGGTGCCGTATTCGGGCTGGTGGCTCGGCGCGGCGGCGGCGGTGCCTGCGGAGGCGCCGAAAGCTGCCAGCCCGATCGCCGACGCCAGCAGCGACATGCCGGCAAGTGCGCGGATATGGGTGGTGAACATCAATACTCTCCTTCACTACATTGCTTGGGGACGCGGGCGGCCGTGGCCGTTGTGAATAGGTTGCTAGCTGGCACTTGGGAGATCCTTGAGATTTCCTTGACGCCTCGGGCATGCCGATGGACGGGACTAGCGCATCACGGACGCCGGACACTGACTGGCCCGGTGTTGCAGAGCATCCAGATCAGAAGAGATGCAACGGAGTTCGGCGTCTTGGGCGGTGGGCCGTTGATGGGTAAGGGTGCAGATGACCGGAGTCAGAAGACGATGGTCTGGTTGTGGTGAACGATGACACGGTCCTGGCAATGCCACAGAACGGCGCGTGAGAGTACGGTTCGCTCGACGTCGGCGCCGACGCGCACCAAATCCTCGACTGTGTAGTTGTGGTCAACGCGCACGACGTCTTGTTCGATGATCGGTCCCTCGTCGAGAACTTCGGTCACATAGTGGGCGGTCGCGCCGATCAGCTTGACGCCGCGATCCCGTGCGCGCTTGTACGGTGCCGCTCCGGTAAACGCAGGCAAGAACGAATGGTGAATGTTGATCAGCGGACAGCCGATAGCGGCAAGGAATTCTGGGCTCAGTATCTGCATGTAGCGGGCGAGTATCACCAAATCCACATTCTTGCTGAGCAACTGAAGTTGACGTTGTTCGGCTTCCGCGCGCGTGTCACTGGTGGCGGGTATGTGGATGAATGGCACGCCGAAGGGGCGGACATGGTCGGCCAGCTCAGGATGGTTAGCGATCACCATCGCAACCGACATCTCCAGTTCGCCGCGGCGGTTGCGCCACAATAGATCCAACAAGCAGTGGTCGCTCTTGGAGGTCATGATCGCGACTCGTTTGGGTTTGGCGGCTTCGGTGAATCGGTAAGCGATGTCGAATTTTTCAGCCACGCTACTGCGGAAGTCGCGCTGCAGCTGGTCGATGCCCGCGGTCAGGCCAGGCAGGTGAAAGATCGCGCGCTGCAGAAAAGTTCCCCCCTCCGGGGCGGTGGAGTGCTGGTCGAGCGAAATGATGTTGGCGCCGGCTTGGGTGAGGAAGGTGCTCACTGCGGCGATGATTCCGGGGCGGTCGTGGCAGCGAAGCAGGAGCCGACCGATGTCTGCCACGGGCGGGGGACCGGCGGGTGGCTGTGGGAAGCTTTCCGACCCAGTCGGCGTCGCGATCATGACCTCCTTTGCCGATGAGTCGATTTCCGCTGGCAAGGATACCGCGGAGCGGTGGATGAACGTGCGCACCCGATACCGGCACA
>NZ_VTZN01000206.1 GCF_008370645.1 Mycobacterium simiae | reverse complement strand
AGGCCGCGGCACGCATGCCGCACTGGCCACCGTGATCCCCCGCCGTCGACTGGGCATCAGACACACCCCCGCGCCGCCGCGTGCTCACCTACGCCGCCCCAACCCGGCCAGGGCTGCAGTGAACACCACATCCAACAACATTGCCGCACCTCCGGCAACCCCCGGCTGCATCGCAAACACCATCACCCACGACCTCCGACTCACGCCCCGCGGACAAACACCAACCCACGCTAACCCGCGCCGGCCACCCCCGCAGCACACCAGAGAACCACACCAGCAGGCGCATGTCCGGCCACGGCTGCCAGAGGCGACCTCGTGAAGGCCTTTGGGTGTTGGGGCTGACGCGATCAGCAATTTGCCCGACTGCACAGTGATTTGACTTTGTCGGCCGGGGCGTACCCATGTCACCACCCGAGCAGTGCGCTGCCGTTCCCAGCCGGTACGGCGACTGGGGGCTGCTCGCCTCCGAAGCCGACCCCATACTGGACAATTGGGGCGGGCAAGACGGCGATGATCCGCAATGCTGTCGCACCTGGGCGGAGAATTGGGCCCAGCGCGCAGCCGCTGAACGCCGCTACAGCCAACAAGCCAGCCTTACCCCTAACCGGCTGCACCAGCCGCTAAAGTGCAGGGCTAAAGCCCTTGGCTAAGAGGCCTTTTCGCGAAGAAGCTGCCGGCAGGCCGGTGAGGGCCGGACAGCCTCGCTTCCGGTAAGGATGGCGTCAATCGCGGACAGGCCACGCGGTAATGGTCAAGGCGACGTGCAGTGCCCGGGCAGCCATCCGCAGTGCGGCCAGCCACCATTGATGCGTCTGAGTCGAGACTTCGGAATGTTCCCAGGCACCAGCACAGATCTCACCGCACCGTCCCCTCGGCGGCACGTGGGCCACCCACTCACCCGCCAGAATCAACCTGGCCAGTCGGCAAGCATCGCTGCGGCGGTTTCACCCCGGCGATGGCGGAATCAGAGTTGCCGGGCCAGCAGCAATGCCAACACTGGCTCTGGCCTGGTATCGCCGGTGAATTTGGCGCTGAGCTGGCCGTCCCCTAGACTCTAGGGGTTGCCTTGGGCAGACCTTGGCTGGTGCGTGCAAGCGGTACCGGCCCCGCGTGCCCTTCGGCGGCGCAAGTGGCATTAGACCGCGCACGTCAGGTTATTGGTGGGCCATGCTCAAAGCTCACCGAGTCGTCTTCTCCTGCCGCGCACACGTCAACCAGGTCAGGAGATCGAGTGATTCAGCAGGAATCGCGGCTGAAGGTCGCCGACAACACCGGGGCCAAGGAGATCTTGTGCATCCGGGTGCTCGGCGGATCGTCGCGACGCTATGCCGGCATCGGGGACGTCATCGTCGCCACCGTCAAGGACGCCATTCCCGGCGGCAACGTCAAGCGCGGGGATGTCGTCAAGGCCGTGGTGGTGCGCACCGTCAAGGAACGCCGGCGTCCCGACGGCAGCTACATCAAGTTTGACGAGAACGCGGCAGTGATCATCAAGCCCGACAACGACCCGCGCGGAACCCGTATCTTTGGGCCGGTCGGTCGCGAACTGCGGGAGAAGCGGTTCATGAAGATCATTTCGCTGGCGCCGGAGGTGCTGTAGATGAAGGTCCACAAAGGCGACACCGTGCTGGTGATTTCCGGTAAAGACAAAGGGGCCAAAGGCAAGGTGCTGCAAGCCTACCCAGACCGCAACCGGGTCCTGGTCGAGGGCGTCAACCGGATCAAGAAGCACACCGCGGTGTCGACCAATCAGCGTGGTGCCCGCTCGGGCGGGATCGTCACCCAGGAAGCTCCGATCCACGTCTCCAACGTGATGGTCGTCGATTCCGACGGCAAGCCCGCGCGCATCGGCTACCGGGTCGACGAGGAGACCGGGAAGAAGGTCCGTATCTCCAAGCGCAATGGCAAGGACATTTAGGCATGACGACCACCGAAAGCCCCGCGAAAACGCAGCCGCGTCTCAAGCTGCGTTACCGCAGCGAGATCCGCGACGTGCTGCAAAAGCAGTTCGGCTACCGCAACGTCATGCAGATCCCAACCGTGACGAAGGTCGTGGTCAACATGGGGGTCGGCGAGGCCGCGCGGGACGCCAAGCTGATCAACGGCGCGGTCAACGACCTGGCGCTGATTACCGGGCAGAAGCCCGAGATCCGCAAAGCTCGGAAATCCATCGCGCAGTTCAAGCTGCGCGAGGGCATGCCGGTCGGCGCTCGGGTCACCTTGCGCGGCGACCGGATGTGGGAGTTCCTTGACCGGCTTACCTCGATCGCGCTCCCGCGTATCCGGGACTTCCGCGGGTTGTCGCCCAAGCAATTCGACGGTGTCGGTAACTACACCTTTGGGCTGGCCGAGCAGTCGGTGTTCCACGAGATCGACGTGGACAAGATCGACCGGGTCCGCGGCATGGACATCAATGTTGTCACCTCGGCGACAACCGACGAGGAAGGGCGAGTGCTGTTGCGAGCCCTCGGCTTTCCCTTCAAGGAGAACTGACGCAGATGGCGAAGAAGGCACTGGTCAACAAGGCCGCACGCAAACCCAAGTTCGCGGTGCGCGGATACACCCGATGCAGCAAGTGCGGCCGGCCGCGCGCGGTGTTCCGCAAGTTCGGGTTGTGCAGGATCTGCCTGCGCGAGATGGCGCATGCGGGCGAGCTGCCCGGCGTGCAGAAGAGCAGCTGGTAACGGCGAGGAAGGGCAGACGCTGTTATGACGATGACCGACCCCATCGCAGACTTCTTGACCCGTCTGCGCAACGCCAATTCGGCCTACCACGATGAAGTGGCTTTGCCGCACTCCAAGATCAAGGCCAACATCGCCCAGATCCTCAAGAACGAGGGATACATCAGCGACTTCCGGACCGAGGATGCGCGGGTGGGCAAATCGCTGGTCGTCCAGCTCAAGTACGGTCCCAGCCGGGAGCGCAGCATCGCCGGTTTGCGGCGGGTGTCCAAGCCGGGGCTGCGGGTGTACGCAAAATCCACGAATCTGCCGCGGGTGCTCGGCGGCCTGGGTGTGGCGATTATTTCGACCTCCTCGGGCCTGCTCACCGACCGTCAGGCAGCCAGACAGGGCGTGGGCGGCGAAGTCCTCGCTTATGTCTGGTGAGAGTGTGGTGAGGGGTAGTCATGTCTCGCATTGGTAAGCAACCGATTCCGGTCCCCGCCGGAGTCGACGTAACGATCGAGGGCCAGAAGGTCTCGGTCAAGGGGCCCAAGGGTGCCCTGGATCTGACGGTCGCCGAGCCAATCACGGTGTCGCGCAACGACGACGGCGCCATCGTGGTTTCCCGTCCCAACGACGAGCGGCGCAGCCGCTCACTGCACGGGCTGTCCCGCACCCTGGTGTCCAACCTGGTCACCGGTGTGACGCAGGGGTACACCACCAAAATGGAGATTTACGGCGTCGGTTACCGCGTGCAGCTCAAGGGCGCCAATCTGGAGTTCGCGCTCGGCTACAGCCACCCGGTGGTGATCGAAGCGCCGGACGGCATCACATTCGCGGTCCAGGCACCGACGAAATTCACGGTCACCGGGATCGACAAGCAAAAAGTCGGCCAGATCTCCGCGAACATCCGGCGCCTGCGTCGTCCCGACCCGTACAAAGGCAAGGGCGTGCGTTATGAAGGCGAGCAGATCCGCCGCAAGGTCGGAAAGACGGGTAAGTAGTCATGGCGCAATCAAAGGCTGACAACGCTGCACCAAAGTCGGTGGGGCAGAGTGTTTCTGCAGCCCGGCGAGTCTCTCGGCTACGCAGGCACGCACGGCTGCGCAAGAAGATCGCGGGCACCCCGCAGCGTCCCCGGCTGGTGGTGCACCGCTCCGCGCGGCACATTCACGTGCAGTTGGTTAACGACCTGAACGGCACCACTCTGGCCGCCGCATCCTCGATCGAAGCCGGCGTGCGCAGTGTCGAGGGTGACAAGAAGGCCCGCAGCGTGCGGGTCGGCCAGTTGATCGCCGAGCGGGCCAAGGCCGCCGGCATCGACACCGTGGTATTCGACCGCGGCGGCTACAGCTACGGCGGGCGGATTGCGGCGCTGGCCGATGCCGCGCGCGAAAACGGATTGAGTTTCTAATGAACGGAAGGACCGCATAAATGGCGGAGCATTCGGCTGGCGGGCCCGGCGCCTCGGACAGCCGTGACACACGCGGTGACCGAGACGGTCGAGGCCGTCGCGACGGAGGCCGGGGCGGGCGCGACGGCGACAAGAGTAACTATCTGGAGCGTGTCGTCGCCATCAACCGCGTCTCCAAGGTGGTCAAGGGTGGTCGTCGATTCAGCTTCACCGCCCTCGTCATCGTCGGTGACGGCAATGGGATGGTCGGAGTCGGCTACGGCAAGGCCAAAGAAGTTCCGGCCGCGATCGCCAAGGGCGTCGAGGAGGCTCGCAAGGGCTTCTTCCGGGTGCCCCTGATCGGCGGCACCATCACCCACCCGGTGCAGGGTGAAGCGGCCGCCGGCGTCGTGCTGCTGCGCCCGGCCAGCCCGGGCACCGGCGTGATTGCTGGCGGCGCGGCGCGCGCGGTGCTGGAATGCGCTGGCGTGCATGACATTTTGTCGAAATCGCTGGGTAGCGATAACGCGATCAACGTGGTGCACGCCACCGTCGCCGCGCTCAAGATGCTGCAGCGTCCCGAGGAGGTGGCCGCCCGGCGCGGTCTGCCGATCGAGGACGTCGCGCCGGCCGGAATGCTGAAGGCGCGCCGGGAAAGTGACGCACTTGCTGCCGCCGCCGTGCGCGAGGCCCAGACGTCAGGGACACAACCATGAGCAGTCAGCTGAAGATCACTCAGGTGCGTAGCACCATCGGGGCTCGCTGGAAACAGCGCGAGAGCCTACGCACCCTGGGTTTGCGGCGGATCCGGCACTCGGTGATCCGTGAGGACAACGCCGCGACCCGGGGACTGATCGCGGTAGTGCGTCACCTCATCGAGGTAGAGCCCGCGAATACCGGAGGTAACCCCACATGACCATCAAACTTCACGACCTGCGGCCCGCGCCGGGGTCGAAGACCGCACGCACCCGCGTCGGGCGCGGTGAGGGCTCCAAGGGCAAGTCAGCGGGACGCGGCACCAAGGGCACCAAGGCGCGCAAGCAGGTGCCGGTGACGTTCGAGGGTGGGCAGATGCCGATTCACATGCGGCTGCCCAAGCTCAAGGGGTTCCGTAACCGGTTCCGCACCGAGTACGAGATCGTCAATGTCGGTGACATCAACCGATTGTTCCCCCAGGGCGGTAGCGTCGGCGTGGCGGACTTGGTGGCCAAAGGAGCGGTTCGCAAGAACGCCCTGGTCAAGGTTCTTGGAGACGGCAAGCTGACCGTTAAGGTCGACCTCACCGCGCACAAGTTCAGCGGTAGCGCCCGGGAGAAGATTACTGCGACGGGCGGATCAGTCACCGAGCTGTGATCTGCTGAGCTGCGGAATCACCTCTGCGGCAAGGCGTTCCATTTGCTCGCGGTGCTGCGCGACGTCAGGGCCGACGGGATTGAGCAGTAGCATCTGCGCGCCGGCGTCGATCACCTCGCGCAGTCCTCGGTCGCCCTCACCGGGCGTTCCCGACACGGGGATGGGCGGGTGTGGGCGCCAGCAGCGGTGACTCGCCGATAACCTGCTCGAGCACCCATCCACCTTCGAATCCCAGCTGCTCGGCGCGAGCAGGTTAGGAGCGTAACTTGGCGGCGTCAAAGCCATCAGAGTCCAGTTGAGGTAGGACGATAGCGAACCTCACATCGCCACCGAAGGGCGGGTAGCCGCCGGGTATCGGTACGCTGGGTAAACATGCGCGCCTTACTGTCCTTTCTGCCGGGTGTCGACGACATGCGGGCCCTGGCCCAGCGAGTCGACACCGCTCGACACCACGGCATCCCCAACGGTTGCGTGCTCGAACTCAACCTGCGTGCCATGCCGGTGGAGACCACAGGTTTCGACCCGCTTGCCATCCTGTCCGGGGGCGGCCGGCCGATGGCATTGCGCGACGCTGTGGCCGCGATCCACCGTGCCGCGGAGGATCCACGAGTCGCCGGATTGATTGCGCGTGTTCAGCTTCCGCCGTCGCCGGTCGGGGCAGTCCAAGAGCTGCGGGAGGCTATCGCGGCGTTCAGCGCGACAAAGCCGTCAGTGGCCTGGGCTGAGACCTATCCGGGCACGCTGTCCTACTACCTGGCTTCGGCGTTCCGGGAGATCTGGATGCAGCCCTCGGGTGGGGTGGGGCTGATCGGCTTCGCTAGCAACGCGATGTTCTTACGGGAGGCGCTGGACAAGGCGGGCATCGAAGCACAGTTCGTTGCCCGGGGTGAATACAAGTCGGCCGCAAACCTTTTCACCGAAGACGGCTACACTGACGCGCACCGTGAGGCCGTCACTCGAATGCTGGAAAGCCTGCAGGGTCAGGTGTGGCAGCAGGTGGCTGAGTCCCGCAACATCGACGCGGCCGTGCTCGACGAACTGGCCGACCGGGCTCCGCTGTTGCGGGACGAGGCGCTGGCCTCCGGCCTGATCGACCGGATCGGTTTTCGTGATGAGGCCCTCGCCCGTATTGCGGAATTGGTTGGTGTAGAGGGTGTTTCACCGGAGTCGGTAGATACCGACGACAAGCCGCCGCGGACGTACCTGGCGCGCTACGCGGGCGCGGCCCGGTCGCGAATGACGCCGCACGTCCCGTCGCTACCGGGCCGCCGAGCCAAGCCGACGGTTGCGGTGGTCACAGTCGAAGGCCCGATTGTGGACGGACGGGGCGGCCCGCAGGGCCTCCCCTTCGGTCCGTCCACCGCCGGTGGTGACACTATTGCGGCGGCGCTGCGGGAGGTGGCGGGCGACGATTCGGTGTCGGCGATCGTGCTGCGGGTGGACAGTCCTGGGGGCTCGGTCAACGCGTCGGAGACCATATGGCGTGAGGTGCAGCGCGCCCGCGAGCGTGGCAAGCCCGTCGTGGCGTCGATGGGTGCCGTCGCCGCCTCCGGCGGGTACTACGTGTCGACGGGCGCTGACGCGATCATAGCCAACCCCGGCACCGTCACCGGCTCTATCGGAGTGATCACCGGAAAGCTCGTGGTTCGCGACCTCAAGGACCGGCTGGGAGTCGGCTCGGAAACGGTGCGCACCAACGCCAATGCCGACGCCTGGTCGGTGGATACGCCGTTCACCCCGGAGCAGCAGGCCCGTCGTGAGGCGGAGGCCGATCTGTTTTACCACGACTTCGTGCAGCGCGTCGCCGAGGGTCGCAACCTCAGCACCGAAGCCGTGGATGCCGTTGCCCGCGGTCGGGTATGGACTGGTGCTGATGCCCTCGAACGCGGCCTGGTCGACGAACTCGGCGGCTTTCGCGCGGCCGTGCGGCGCGCCAAGATCCTGGCTGGAATTGACGAGGCTACCGAGGTTCGCCTGGTCAGCTACCCCGGTTCGTCGCTGCTGGATCTGGTGCGCCCGCGAATGTCGTCAAGGCCGGCGGCCGCGTCGTTGCCCGATGCGGTCGGCGCACTGGTGGTTCGCGCTATCGTCGGCGTCGCCGCACAGGTGGAGCAAGCTCACAGTGGCGCGAGCCTGCTATGGCTAGGGAATTCGCGTTT
>NZ_VTZN01000205.1 GCF_008370645.1 Mycobacterium simiae | reverse complement strand
CCTCCTACCGCCGCCGCGCCGCCGACCATGCCGGCCACGGCACTCGCGCCGCCCGCACCACCGGTGACGCCGCCACGACGGGCGTCAGCACCGCAGCAGCCACCGCCCTACTCGGCGCCACCCGGGTCCCCGGGATCTTCGGGACAGCTACCGCGCCCAACACCCGCGGGCCATCCCGCGTGGCCACCGAGCGGCGGGCCGATGCCTGCGAACCAGCCGGTCCCCACTCCGGCCTACTTCCAGAGCAGCAACTGGAGTGGCACGCCACCCAGCGCACCGCCCGCGCAGCAACTGCCCCACCCGCCGCGCTGGGGTCAGGGATATCAGCCGATGACACCCAGCAAACGCAACCCATGGCCGATCGTCGCCGCCGTGGCCATCGTGCTCGCCTTCGTCGTCGGCGGAGTGGGCATCTGGCTTATCGTTCGGCCCACGCCGGCGCCGCCACCGAAACCGATATCCGAGGAGCGTCTCAGCTCTTTGTTGCTGAGCCCATCAGAAGTCGACTCCGCGATGGGTGCGTCGAACATGCAACCCGGCAAACCCCTCACCTCGATGGACGCCTCGCCGGTGACGCTGTCC
Source organism: Mycobacterium simiae (assembly GCF_008370645.1). Classification (GTDB taxonomy): domain Bacteria; phylum Actinomycetota; class Actinomycetes; order Mycobacteriales; family Mycobacteriaceae; genus Mycobacterium; species Mycobacterium simiae_A. The sequence continues at coordinate 7,089 of NZ_VTZN01000205.1, read as the reverse complement.
CTGCCGGATTGCCAGGGGGCCTTATATACGAGCCAAGATCCGGAATATTCCGGCACGGGCTATACGGGTGTTAGCGGTCTCGTGTCCTCAGAACCCGGTGACAACTATGACCACTGGGTCAACCAGGCCGTGGTGGCGTTTCCGTCCGCCGACAAGGCCCGCTCGTTCGTGCAGTCCGCGGTGAGCAAGTGGAAGAACTGCGCCGGCAAGGCGGTGACCGTGACCAACAATTCCAAGACGTATCGGTGGACGTTCGCCGAGGTCAACGGAAGCCCGCCGCGGATTACGTTGCTGCGCACCCAAGAAGGCGCCGACGGTTGGGAGTGCCAGCGCGCACTGAGTGTGGCCAACAACGTGGTCGCCGACGTCAACGCGTGCGGTTACCACATCAGCGATCAGGGCGGCCAGATCGCCGACCAGATCATCGCCAAAGTCACCAAGGCAACCACGTACTAAGCCGTACTAGGCCCGTACTAGGCCAGTACTAGGCCCGCAAGTCAGGCCCTTGGGCCCGGAGGTCGTCCACCGCTGCCATGGCGGAGCGCAATTTGGCCAGCCACTCCTCGGTGTGCTCGCCGACCAGCTTGACCGACCATGCAAGGGCGTCCGCACGTGACCGTGCGATCCCGGCGTCGACCAGCGTGTCGAGCACCTGACGCTCCGGTTGCTTGAGACGCGTCATTACCGGAACCGCCATATGGGTGAACAGGATCCGCTCTGCGCCGGTGTCGGAAACGACGTCAACGCCCCACGACACCTTACGTCCATAGCGATGCTGCGCCTGGTCAGCGATTTTCATTCGTTCTGATCGAGTTTCCTCGCGGAATCGCGCGGCCCTTCCGCGTGAGCGCGCCTCGCTCGGTTCCGGTCCGGAATCCCCGGCTGCGCGCAATGTGCCGGTCACCGTGATCTCCTCACGGTCGACGACGACCATGGGGTCACCATCGAACCAGTCCTCGGGCAGGCGTCCAGCGAACCACTCGGCCGCGTCGCTGGCGTCTGGTTGCTCGGCTTGCTGCCAACCTCCCGGGCGGCCGTAGCGGCGTCCATGAATGTGCTGATCTCTCGTCATGATTACATAATTACATCATTTCATTCATTACAGTCCCCCTTTCGCCGGTAGCGAAACGGCACCGGAACAGCCCATTGCTATCAGGTATGCGCAGTTGTATTTTTGGTAGCGAAGCAGGCCCGGAAGAGACCAAACTCAAGTGCCGGAACAAGGGGTAAGAGCCGGCCGCGCAGGACCCGCGTAAGACGGAGCCAAACGCCCCCGAGAGTCGCTCCGGGCCTGCCCATGTCAGCGCAAGCCGAATCAGTGCCGTCGACTATCGCTATTGCTACGCCGGACCCGGAACAGCTTGGACTCATTCTTGATCCCCTTGAGCCGCCGCGCGCCGGCGTACGACCATTCGAACCCAGCGCTGTCAGCGGCATCGCCGAAAGCCTCCCAGACGGAATCCGCGACCAGGACAGTGCCAGGCCGCGCTATCCCCGTGATCCGGCTGGCCGCATTGACCGGGCTCCCGAACCAGTCACCGGCCCGGCTCACGGCCATGCCGGAAGCGACGCCGGCCCGTAGCCGGGGGAAAGAGTCGTCGCTGTCGACGTTCTCGACCAGTTCAAGGATCGTCTCCAAGAGCGGCTCGGGCGCTGGACAGACGAGCATCACCGCGTCGCCGATCGTCTTGATGAAGCGCACCGGCGGAGCGGTCAGGTCGCGTGCGAGGTCTGCCAGCCGGTTGGCGAGCTGCCCCAGCTCTTCAGCCGAGACAACTTCACCCAGTCGGGTGAAGCCGACCAGGTCGGCGAATGCAACGGTGATCTGGCGCGCGCCCGGCAGCGGCTTACCAGCGGCTCGCTCGCCGGCATTGACCGCTTCGGTCTCCATCATGTGCCGCAACTGCATGAACAGCATGTCCTGAATCATCGGGCCGAGCAGTGGCACGATCCGGCTTACCAGCACCTGCGATGCCTGGGCGATCTGCAGCTCGGTGACGCCTGGGCTCATGATCGCCGACAATGCGGTATGGCGCATGACCTCGGCAGCGTGTGACAGGCCCTCGGCGAGAATGCGCACTACCAGCACAACTTGATCCGGGTGCAGACCCAGCTCGACGAACCGCTGCGCGTTAGCGGCGGCCGCACCATCGGCGCGCATATGCACGGCCGCGTCCGGGTCCTCGACCCTGGCCAAGCCGGTCGCGCGCTGCACCCGCTGCAGTAGTTCGAGGTCGATGCCGTGGGTCTGGCTGATCTCCCGGGCGGACACATACCTGCCGTCGTCACCGATCAGACGGCGAGTGGCCAGCAGCAGCGGCGGGTTGGAAGCCCGGATCTCGTCAGCGGAGATGCCCTGTCCCAGCAGCCACTCGATGAGTTCAGCACGTTCCGTGCGCGCGCTGCCCTCGAGTCCTTCCAGCAGATCGTCGACGTGGTGGTCGACCGGTTCGCGCCCGTGGTCCATGCTGTCCTCCACCAGATCGGCGGTTCGCTGTTATGACACCGGCGGTCGCCGGTGGGTCCACGGCCGGGCGGCTTCGATCTGCGCCGACAGTGACAGCAACGTCGCCTCGTCGTAGGGCCGGCCGACGAGCTGCACCGACATCGGGAGACCATCACCGTCCAGGTCCCACGGCACCACGGCGGCGGGCTGGCCCGTCACATTCCAAACCTGGAAGTACGGAACCCGTTGCGCTACCGGCACCAACGTCGCGACCGCACCCCTGCGCTGATAGGCGCCAATACGGAAGGGACCGGTCGCGGCGCCCGGCGTGACGACGACGTCGACGTCGTCGAAAATCGACTGGATACGCTCGCTCAGCGCGACCTCGGCGGCTCGCATGGCCGCCATCCGGCGGTCGGAAAAGAACGAACCCATGCGCGCGATGGCGCGCGTACGCGCCTCCAGCCGGTCTGGATGGGCCTGCGCGTCCGCATCGTCGCTGACACCACGCAGAAAGCGCGGCATGAAGTTGGCGTAGAGCGACGGCGGATACTCAGGGTCGCGGATGATCACGTCGTGACCGAGATCGCGCAGCAACGCACCGACCTGGTCGACCGCCGTCCGCTGTGCCGCGCCGACCCGGACCGGAAACGGAGTGGGAACCCTGGTGCTCAACGCGATTCGCAGCCGGCCGGGCTTGCGTTCGGCGGCCTCGACGAACTCTCCTTCGGGACCGGGCACCGTTGTCGTCGCATCGAGCAGCAGCGCAGCGTCGAGCACCGAGCGCGTTATCGGACCATTGACGCTCAATCCCTGCCACGCGTCATCGTGCGGCTCCAACGAGATCCGGTCACGTTGGGGCTTGAGTCCGAACACACCGCACCAGGTCGACGGGATGCGAATCGATCCGCCTCCGTCGGATCCCAGCGCCAACGGAGCCAGTCCGGCGGCTACCGCGGCGGCGCTGCCGCCGCTACTACCGCCTGGCGTCCGCTTCAGGTTCCACGGGTTGCGGGTCGCCCCGAAGGTCAGCGACTCGGTGAACGGCATGATCATCAACTCGGGCACGTTGGTCTTGCCGATGATGACTGCACCCGCGGCACGCAGCCGGCGGACCACCTCAGAATCGGAGGTCACCGCCGGACCGTGCCCGCCGCTGCCGTAGGTCGTCACCTCCCCGGCGACATCGACATCGTCTTTGATAGCGACCGGCACCCCAAGCAGCGGCAACCTCTCACCGGCATCGAGGCGCTGTTGAGCGACTTCGGCCTCCTCGCGCGCGCAGTCGTAGCGCACCACGCGGTAGGCGCGCACCTCGCTGTCCAGCCGCTCGATACGCTCCAAATAGATCTCCAGCAGCAGCGGTGCGGTGATCTCGCCGTCAGCAAGCATCCGTGCTTGAGCGGCGGCACCAGCGAAGGCGACGTCAGTAGGGTCCACTGCCGCAGCGTATCCCGCTTCATCAGCCGGCTCCAGGCGGTGCCTGCGCCCTTTCCGATCCACGTCACCAGACCAGTAACGTGGCCACATGCCCTGCGTGTTCTGTGCGATCGTCGCCGGTGAAGCTCCAGCCATTCGGATCTACGAGGACGGCGGCTATCTGGCCATCCTCGACATCCGTCCGTTCAGCCGTGGCCACACCCTGGTGCTGCCCAAACGACACACTGTGGACCTCACCGACACTCCGCCGGAAACGTTGGCCGACATGGTCACGATCGGCCAGCGGATCGCCAAAGCCGCCCGTTCCACGGAACTGGCTGACGCGACAAACATCGCCATCAACGACGGCGGCGCCGCCTTCCAGACGGTCTTCCATATCCACTTGCACGTACTACCGCGGCGCAACGGCGACAAGCTGGCGCTCGCCAAAGCCCTGGTGCTGCGCCGCGACCCAGACCGCGCGGCCACCGGGCAGCTGCTGCGGGAGGCGTTGGCCCGCATCGACGCGAGTCAGTAAGACTGAAGACATGAGCAACCTCACTAAATTCGAGCAGTTGGTCGGAGCCCCCCTACTGCGTCTGCACGACACGATCTACCGGAAGACCAACGGCCGGATCGGACATCGGATGCCAGGTCTGCCGCCCAACCTGCTGCTCCATACGGTTGGCGCCAAGACCGGGCAGCCGCGCACCACCTCACTGACATACGCGCGCGACGGCGACTCCTACTTGATCGTCGCCTCCAATGGAGGTGCCGACCGCTACCCCGGCTGGTACCACAATCTGCGCAAGCAGCCGAAATGCGAAATCAACGTTGGCCCAAAACGATTGGCGGTGACGGCACGACGGATTACCCCCGACGACGCGGACTATGTCAGGATGTGGCGGCTCGTCAACGCTAATAACGCGAATCGCTACACCGGTTACCAGCACCGGACATCGCGACCCATTCCGATCTTTGCGCTGACCCCGGCCTGACCGCAGTCTTGCGAAGACGACACCATGATGCGGCCGTCAGACAGCCGAGAGCAGCTGCTTAGCCAGCAGCTCCAGCGTTGTCACCCGGGCGGGCGCAGTGGTCGGATCGGCGCCGCGCTGCGCCGAGGCGACCGGGTGCACCATGACTTCGTCAACATCGAACCGTTCGGCAAGGGCGCGCAGCTGCTCGGCGGCTTCGACCGGCGATCCGACGATGGCCCGCCGCAGGCCACTGTCCACCATCCGCTGCTGGTGCGGCGTGACCCGCGCCGCCGCCGCTTCGTCCACCAGCGGCACCGGCCCCAGCGGCTGCCCGGTCCGCAACCGCGCCATCATCTGCAAGTTAGGCAATATCAAAGCCGTTGCCTCGTCCCGTGTTTCGGCCACAGCGGCGTTAACCGTCAAGAACGTCACCGGCTCGGCGGCGAGCTTGCTCGGCACGAACCGGGACCGATACAGCTGCAGCGCTTCTTCAGTGCCCTTGCCGGAGAAATGGTGGGCGAACACGTAGGGCAGCCCCTTGGCGGCGGCCAGCTGCGCCGAGTACAACGACGACCCCAGCAGCCACAACCGCGGTTCGGTGACCGCTGCCGGGGTGGCCTTAAGAACGTAGTCACCTGAGCGCAGCGCGACCCGCACACCGCGGGCGCTCAGCAACGCAACCACGTCGTCGAGATAGTCCGGGAAGTTCTCGATATCGCGCTCGTCGCGGCCGCCACGCAGCGCGTACGACGTGACCGGATCCGAGCCGGGCGCGCGGCCGATGCCGAGATCGATGCGGCCGGGCGCGGCCGCTTCCAACAGCGCAAACTGCTCGGCCACCGCCAGCGGCGCGTGATTGGGTAGCATCACGCCACCCGACCCGAGACGCAGCTGCGCGGTCTGCGCCGCCAGGTAGGCGATCAGCACCGGCGGGCTGGTGGCGCCCACTGACGGCATGTTGTGGTGTTCGGCGACCCAGTAGCGGGTGAACCCCAGCCGATCCGCGGTCTGCGCAAGCGCCACGGTGGCCGCCAGCGCGTCGCTGGTCGACTGATCGGTGCGCACCGGCACGAGGTCTAAGACGGAAAGACGCACGCTGGCGACAACGCCCACGACCGTGCGAACGTTCCCGCCGAAGCTCAGTAGTCCTCGAGAGCGATCGAGTGCACCACACGCTCGAACTCTTCTTGGGGGATGGGCTCACCGCCGGGGATGTTGTCGCTGACCAGCCATTGGTTGCGCTCGACGAAACCGCTGAACTCGGCGTAGTAGTTGGCAAAGCCGCGCTGATAGTCGGTGCCCGCTGCCGCGAGCTCGCCGGCGAGAATGTAGGCCCCTAGCAGGGCGACACTGGTGCCTTGGCCGGACAACGGCGAGCAACAGTACGCCGCGTCGCCGACCAGCGCGACCCGACCTTTCGACCAGCGGTCCATCACGATCTGCGACATTTCGTCGAAGTAGAAGTCCGGTGCGGACTTCATGTAGTGCAGCAGTTGTGCGCGTACCCAGCCATCGTCGATCATGCGCCGCTCCAGCTCGGCGAATTGAGCCTCTTCGTCGCGATAGTCGATCTGCAGGTCGGTGTCCATGAACGCCAACGCGGCCCTAGCCTCGGTGTTGTCGCGGGCGCTGTACACACCGGCCATGGTGGCGTCCCCGTAATGCCACTTCTGCCAGTAGTCCAGCTCCAGGAAGTTGGGCACGGTGAAGATGGCCGCGAACGTGCCCAACCTCTTGATGAATTGCTCCTCTGGGCCGAAAACCAGCCGGCGGACATTGGAATGCAGCCCGTCGGCGCCGATCACGAAGTCGAAGCGGCGTGGCTCGGCGCGCTCGAAGGTCACCGCGACTGCGGTCTCGTCGTCGTCCAACGCGGTGATACTGTCGTCGAATAAGAACTCTGCGTTCGCTTTTGTTGCCCCGTAGAGCAATTCGACGAGGTCGTCGCGCAGCAGCTCAATATTGGGGTTGTCGATCGGGCCGCCCGTCGGGGTCGACTCGGTATCCCGGGACAGCTCATTGCCGTCACGATCGACCACGGAAGCGCCGCGAATCGCGGTCTTGCACTGCTGCGCTGCCTCCAGCAACCCCATGCGGTCCAATACCGTCAGCGCCGGGCCGCGCACATCGATCGCCTGGCCGCCCGGCCGCATCCCGGGATGGCGCTCCACCACAGTGACCGAATAACCGCTTTGCCCAAGCCAATACGCAACCGTCAGACCGGCGACGCTGGCACCGGAGACC